>NZ_MJGW01000039.1:96689-141407 GCF_001865025.1 Plantibacter sp. MMLR14_011 | reverse complement strand
AAGAGCAGCCCCCCCCCCCCCGTTTCTATGGCCGCGCTGCGCCGGAAACTCGTGGGACGGAACACCGCGGTGCCCACGAGGTTCCCGTCGACGCGGCCTCTGCCACGCAGCGCTGCAAGCTCATGGCCTTCTGGCCGCTCGGCAAGCACCGTGGATCGCATGCCGGCGACATCGGGGGCTGACACCTCGATCTCGATGGCGACGCGGTTACGTACGGTAGCGAGGATCTTCACCGCTCGAGCCTACGAGCCGTACCCGACATCGGTGAGGTCATCGTCGTCTCCGATGGCGTGGAACGTCAGCGACGAGTAAGTCGAGCGCAGATGCCGGAGGAAGTGATCCATGTCGAGGCTGGTTGCATGAGTCCAGAACTCGGTCACCGTCGGCTGCTCCTGGTGGAGCCGTGCGAACAACGCAGAGGCAATGCCGGTGCGCTGCAGCTCCTCCGGAGTCTCGACGTGAGCCAGATACAGACCGCCCTCCACCGCGTCCGCGCGGAGCCGAGCAGCGCCGAACTGCACCAGCGCGTCGTGCGGCTCGACGTCTGGATCCGAGCCTCGCTTGTAGGTGATCTCTAGGGTCAAGGCAAAGGCTCAATCTGTTGGGGACCGTTGTTGCGGACGCTGTTCACGTCGCGGGTGACCTCGTAGTGGGTGAGGTCAAGCGCGACGGCGAATGACTCCCTGTCAAGCTCACCGCCTGTCCTCGATGACGGCCCCCAGCATGGGCTCGACGCGCGAAGCAATCAGCTGGTATCCACGCTCGTCCGGATGCAAACCGTCCGGTAGCCGACCGGCTGTGACGTCAGCGTCTCGGAAGAGCTGATCGCCTGCGATATAGCTCACATGGGCATCCGTCGCGCTACGAAGCGTAACGATGTCGGAAAGAATGCGTCGAACATCCGTCAGTGTCAGGGCACCGGGCCTCAACGGTTCCTGATTGAGGCTGATAGCGACACCGTCGACGCCCACACCTGTGGGGCCGGGAGTGTGCTCGTGGGCGGGGCAGGTGACGGGTGAAATGACGACGATGGGCGTTGCGGGGTGTCCCTCGCGAATGGTGTCGAGAAATCCATTCATGAGCGGCGCGAACATCCTTTCGTGCGCCACGCCGAGATTGACGAGATTGATACCGACCTTGACCGTGATGAGATCTGCGTCAGTGTCGCGAATTGCTCGCGCGACAAACGGGTCCAGTAGCGCGCTGCCGGCGAGGCCAAGATCTACGAGGTCGAGGTCGAGTCCCCTAGCAACCAGCGCGGGCCAGGTTCGGGTCGGTACGGATGCCTCGAGACAGTGGCTGATGGATGAACCATAGTGCACCCACCTCATCTGCTGCGAAGGGGCGGGCACGACGGGCCCGTCCGTCATAACCGTAACCAGATCGACAACGGCGGAGTGCGGCAGCCAAATCTCAACTAGCTTTGGGCCCACCCGCAGGCCCGCGAACTCCACCGTTTCAGGTTCTGCGGCCTCAAGTACTGCCCGATCCGCACCTGGCCCGATTCGCACGTGGTGCCGTCCCACCATTTGTGACGCGATCACCGACCCGTCGACGACGAGGTCGACGGCCGCACTGAAGCGCTGATCCGTGTCCAGTAGGTATAGGGTTCGCGTGACCAAGACGACGGCGATATTGCGCGCTTCGGTCATGAACCTCAGCCGCACCCCGGCCGGACACTCGACCATCGTGCGCATGAAGGCATGGGGAACCTGCTCCCACGCTGCGTGCGGCAGTCGGCGCGGTCGAAATCCATCGCGTGTGCGAACAAGGTCGAGCGCCCCGCTGAGCCCGAGGTCCGCACTGTCGGCGATGTAGTGATGCGTGAACGAGGTCATCGGAAGAGATCTCCATGATGAAGATGTAGCGTGCGTGCGAGATTTGTCACCGGCTCGGGCTCTCCTACGAACTGGATGGGCCGGTCGGACTCGGCCTGCCAACGCACCTCGTCACCTACTCTCGTCCATTCGACGCGAACTACGGCGTGTGGCGTTGGGACAGTCCCGGACGCCTGATCCAGGCCGAGGGTATTCACCTGGATAGCCCATCCACGCAGCGATTCCGCGGGCTGAAGCCCCAGGACCCTTTGCGAGATCTGCCAAGTGGGAGATCCGCTCCACGCGTGGCACCGGCTCCATCGGTCGTCGAAAACCTCCCACCATGTGGTGGCTCCCGCTTCCAGCATCCAGCCCCACCCTGTCCTCCAGATGTCGCGAAGCTCTTCACCGAACCCCGCGTCGAGAAGGACGATGCCCGCGTAGTTCAAAAAATACGGAGTTACCGCATCATCGACCCACGTCGTTGGATTCTTCAAGCGGGATGCTTCAGGCCGGAACGGAAACCCCCGACGGACGCTTCGAAGGATGGTTGTAGCGGCCTCCGAGGGCGCAATAACCCCAGCCCGTGCGGCTAAGGTCTGCGACTGGTACGGCGACCGCGAGGTCGGGAGGTGTTGGCGGACCAGATTTGTCAGGCGGTCAACTTCTTCAGTCCACTCCGCTGCCTCCTCTGCTCGGTCGAGGATGAGCAGCCACTTAACCCAGGCTTGCAGGCACATCAAGGCGTGGGCCAGAACAGCGACATCCGCGCCAGGGGCTCCAATCTCATACCCCCAGTCGACAAACCCCCACGGGAGGCTGTTCGACCCATCGTCGTGGATGGCCGATGCGACCGCGTGAGCGTTCGCGCGTGCAACATCGACCAGTTGATGGAGCAAATCGTCTGACTGTTCCATCCGAGCAATCGCGAGACATGCCGCCGTCCACTGCGCAGCGTAGGTGCCCAAGTAGATGAGCTCGCCTGGCCCGCATCCGGCGACCAGACCGTCCGAGCGTGCAGCGGAGGCCGCGTGCACGACCGCTCTACGCGCCAAGTCAGAACTTCCCCATCCCGACTGCAGAATCCCGAGCGAGGCCGTGACTACGTCACCGAGCCATTCTCCACGCTCACGCACCGAGTCCACCAGAGAGTCTTCGGCCGCCGAGCGCTGCGTCTCTATTCCCACCTGCCATATACGGTTCAGGAGAACATCCGGCGAGCTGAAAGCGCCGACGGGTTTACCGAGAAGATCTCGGTCGCGGAACCGTGCCGAGCGCACGTGAACGCTCCGCTGGCTCTCGACACGCACCTCGATGTAACGGCCGCCCAAGGTCTGCAAGGGACGGATTTCGGTTATGCCGGCGGGAACGGTGAACCGTTGCAGGAACGCCGTCGAGCCGAGTGACAGCGCGTGCACAGGTGACGGCCTCCCGTCCGGAGTGAGTCGGTCTGCATACGCGATGGTCACAATGGACTCGACTTCAGTTTCGACATCCAACTCCACCGCCCCGATACGTATGCGACCAAGGTCGTACCGATGCCACACACCGTCGGGAGTGTCGCTCCGGGACGGACTGGGGTCAGCGAGAAGAAACTGAACAGCCGGGTCGTCGAGGACGTAACCTGCGTAGGTGTCGATGTATCGGCCCGTTTCGGTCAACCGCATCACAGAGGCCCTACCGACGGGGCAGGCCGCAGCATGTGCAAGCGGGGTTCCGAGCTGCTCACGCGCAGTTGGCGACGTGCTGACGGGCTCCCACCGTGGGTCGTCTCCGCTAAGCGATCGCCAGTCCAAAACCCGCAAATCTTGATGCTCGATCCAACCGAGCAACGGGCTTACTCGTCGCCCCGTCGCCGGGTACGCATCAGCGAGGGACATTCCGACCCACTGGATAGGCAGGCGGTGATCCTGGGCGCTCACCAGCTCTGCCCATACGAAAGGAGCTACCGGTGGCGTCGTCCTCGTCATGAGGCCCTCGGCGTGCGCCTCAAAGTGCAGGACGTGCTCTCCAGGGGCGAGGTCGATTGTCACCGCGGTGAACTCTGGCACCGCAGGGACATAGCGAACAGGTCCGTGTGCAACGAGTTCGTCGTCGACCCACATGCGGAACACCGACACCGCCTGGAAACGCAACGTATACATTCCACCGTTCAGGATCTCAACCTGCCCGCGGAAGCCGGCATGGTGGTCGACGTCTTGGGCATCGTTGTTCAACCAGAACAGCGTCGAGAGTGCGCTCTCATCTCGGTCGAGATACAGCGTTGCGGCCGGGCGACCATACGTCCCGGGGGCGGTGACGATGTCGGCCGGATCGTTCGCCGCGAGCTCCAACCCTCGCGGGACATCTTCGTTATCCCTCACCATCAGACGGGAGGCTCGAGAGGGAGGTCGAGGTATGCGACGCCGATGTCTCGGCCGCCATGCTCGATGGTGTCGTTGAGGGCTCCGTCGAAGTAAACGGCTAGACGGTCGCCGATGGGGAGCACGCTAGGCAGTCCGACGATACGGGGCGTCCACTCGGCGTTCTGGGCGTCGACAACAACGGCCTTTCGCTCGGCATCGAACTTCGTCGGATCAGCCGACCAGTAGACCAGGATTGAATCGGTGAACTCCGAGGTATTCTGTGGCGGCACAGGGTCCCAACCACTTTCGTCGCCGATGTGATTGGTAAAGAGGAACCACAGGCCGTTCGCCGGTTCGTAGTAGAGCGAAGAATTCTCGATCTGCTCGTCCAAAGGCAGAAGCGGTTCAGGATCGACTTGCCATGTGCTGTCCAGGTCCCGGGTGCGGGCCACCCCGAGGGTGCGCAAGATACGACCGTCCTGGGCCGTGGTCGCCGCGCTGAACAGCATGATGAATTCCCCGTCGTACCGTACGACACACCCCGGACTGGCCGTGTCGGAATACCAAGATCCCGCCTCAGCCACAAAGGGGACAATATCCGGACGTTTCCGCCATGGACCAGCAGGGTGCGACGCTTCGGCTTTCATCGTCATGTAAGGAAAGCTTGGCGTTTTCAGCTCGTCGTTGGTGACGTTTGGCGTTCCGAGATAGAACATATGCCAACGATCTCCGTCGTAGAACGTTGTGCCGTAACTTGCGGACGCAGAATCCTGCGAATCCACAGATCCGAGTTGCAAAATGGGACCGTGCTTGGTCCAATGCACCCCGTCGACGCTGGTCGCGAGGGCTGAGAGCCAACCATCAGCACCAGCCGCGTCGTAGTGCATAAAAAACAGACCGTCGTGCTCAAACACCCACACGTCGCGGGCGTTGTGCTGATCACCAAACTCCGGTTCGCCGTGTGTGAGAACAGGGACGCTGTCGTACGCGTCCATCCTGGCGATGGTATGAACTGTCATGTGAGGCCTTCCAAGACGACAATGGATTGGGTTGAGGTCACCCCAGCCAGCCCGGGTGGGTGAACCAAAGCCGAGCTGACCGGGGTGCCGCTATTACTGGGCCCAGTCCTCAGTCCAGTTCGCCTGAGCTGCCTGCTCCCGGGCCCACTCAGTCGAGCTGGATTGGATCTGCTTGAGAGAGCTCTTCGCGTCGCCGGACCCGATGAGGTAGCCCTCAAATATGTTCTGCCCCGCCTCCGCCGCCGGAAACTGGAACAGTCCCCCCGCTTGTCCGGATAGCGGTAGCTGTGCCCAGGATCCCTGCGTCAGTGCGGCGAGCGACGAGGGGTCCTCGACGTCGACAAGCGCAGAGATGCTACTGGTGGCGTCGAGCCAGTCTTTGACCTTGGGACTCGAGACGTACTGGAGGAAGGTGATGGCCGCGTCTCGCTTCGCACCCTGGACGTAGGCCGGGATCATGTAGGCCGTGCCACCGTTGTTGACTCCGAACTGAGCGTCGGACCCGCTCGCGAATGTGGAGTCAGTCTTCTCGACTGTCGGGAATGGCAATGTGCCCCAGGTGAAGTCGACGTCGCCTAGGCCGGCGCCGGAGAAGTTGGTACCCCACGCCATGGCGGCCTGGCCGCCGGCGAATTCCGTTCCCCCAGACAACGACCCTTGCGCGGGCACACCGGACCAGTTCTCCGTGCCGCACTCGTCGACGAAGGTCTTGAGAAGCCCGAGCGTGTCCTGGAACGCGGGACCGGTCATGTCCACTTCACCAGTGAGGAGCGCGTGGGCCAGGCTCTTGACCGTGACCGGCATGGACTCACCAGCCTCACCATTTGCGTCGAACTGGTTGAGGTCTTCGTACTCGCTCTGCAGCAACATCGAACCGAGTGCGACCACCGTCCACGCCGGGTACAGGCCGGAATTATCCAAGCCGACGGGCGAGTACCCCGCTTCGCGCAAATCTCCACAGGCGTCAATAAAGCCCGAGAACGTCGCGAGGTCTTCGAGTTCCACTCCGGCGCTCTTCAGCGCGTCCTGGTTGTAATACAGCCCGGCTGCGACGAGGTTGAAAGGAATGGCCTCGTACTCTCCATCGGCATTGGTACCGAGCTTGTTGGGGCCGCCGAAGTAGTCACCTTTGAAATCTTCGATCCATGGCCGACTGGTCTGAGAGAAGGGGTTCGGTTCGGCGAGCTGGTCGCTCAACGATGCCACCTGGTCGGGTTGGTGCGGGGTTTGCGCGAAAATCAGCTCGGGAGCCGTGCCCGCCGTCAACTGAGCGGACGACGTCTGGGCCCAGGAAGACAACGGCAGCACGGTCGTCTTCACCTCGATGTCAGGGTTGTCAGCCTCGAATGCCGCGATGAGATCGTCCCAGGCGCTACCGAATGAGTCGGTGTCGCTCGTGAACTGGTTCGGGCCGGCGAGGGTGATGGTCGTCTTATCTGAGGCGGACCCGCCGGCGCAGCCGACGAGCGTCGAGATAGCTATTCCTGAGATTGCGGCACCCGCGACGATGCGGGAGCGGCTGCGTGACTGCATGAGTTGGCCTTTCGAATGTGGTGCGCCAGCGGAATGCGGGCGTCGATGGTAGAAGCTTGAACTCAGTGTGAGCCCGGCATACCTCCTTGTACCCCCGCCAGGAAGTACTTGGAGAGGAAGCCGAATAGGATAACGAGCGGAAGACTGGCGATGAAATACCCCGCCATGAGAGGACCGACATCAGTGGCGTTCTGTCCCTGAAAAAACTGCAATCCGACAGATACCGTCCGGAGGCTGTCATCGCTGAGCACCAGCAACGGCCAGAAGAAGTCGTTCCATACGGTTGTAACTGTCATCAACGCAATGGTTCCCAGCACTGGACGCGAGAGCGGCAACATAATTGAGATGTACATGCGGAAGTCCGTGGCTCCGTCGACTCGCGCCGCGTCAAAGATCGATTGTGGCACTCCTTCAACAAAGTTCCGGAACAGAACCGTGCCGAGCACGACTCCGCCCGTTACGTAGGGGATAACAAGAACCGTGTAGGTGTTCAGCAGCCCAAGATCGCGCATCATGACAAAGAGCGGAATGAGATTTGCGATGCCAGGAATCATCATCATCAACAGCACGAGACCGTAGATGAAGTTCCGGCCGCGGAACCGGTAGCGGGCAAGCACAAAACCCGCGATCGAAGAAACAATGAGAACAAGAACTATCGTGATGGCCGCAATAAAGATCGTGTTCCACAGATAGGGCGCAACCTGGTTCCAGGCGCGTCCGTAATTCTCGAAGTGCAACGGCAGCTCGATGCCCCAGAAGCTCGACGCAAACTGCTCGTTCGTCTTGAACGACGTCACCACCATGAGGACATACGGCAGCAAGCTGATAGTGATCAACAGAATTAGCGCCGCCTTGACCCCGATCTGCCGACCGGAACGGTCACGGACGCTCGGTCGCTTTTCAAGCATCGTAGTCACATTGACCCCCCGTCTGTGTGCGCGCTCTCGCGTCGACCGGAGAAGACGACCACTGAGCTGAGCACGAGCGTGATGAGAAACAGCGTGGTAGAAAGCGCTGCGGCGTAGCCCCAATCGGATCCCGCGAACGCGACGTTGATCATGCGCAGAACAGGAACCATCGTGGCGTTGTCCGGACCGCCTGACGTGAGCACATAGGCGACGAAGCCGTACTGGAGGGCAGCTACTACGGCGAGGAAGAGCAGCAGACGAACTTGACTTGCCATCAGGGGAAGGTCGATAGACCAGAATCTGCGCAGCCTCCCTGCCCCGTCGAGCTGCGCTGCTTCGAGAACCGCCGGAGGGATGTTCTGGAGACTTGCGTAGAAGATGAGGAACGGTAAGCCGGCAATGAACGGAAAACCGACGAAGAGGAGCGCCAGCAGGGCGGTGTCTGGCATGCCCGTCCAGTTGTGAGCGAGGTCGCCGAGCCCAATCGCTTCGAGGAAACGGTTGATGACCCCCTGGTTTGGTTCGTAGAGGAACCCCCAGATGAGCGCCGTCACGACGCCGGGAAACGCCATCGGCAGGATGAGAAGGGTCCGCGTCACGAACTGCCATCTGGGACTACGGAGTGTGATCAGCAGCTCGGCGGCGAGTAAAGGGAGGACCCAGGCCAGGATCCCAAAAAGGAAGATGACGCCGAGATTGCGGAATGAAGTCCACCAGATCTCGTCGTTGAACATCGCGAGATAGTGCTCAACGCCGGTGAAGAACGACTGCGACGCTGGATTCCAGTCGAAGAACGACCAGAACACACCGGACGCCGCAGGGTAGTACGCGAAGAGACCGATGATGACCAGTAGAGGTACGAGCGCGAGGTAGATCGCGGCCCGAGCACGCTTGGGGCGGGGCAGTGGCGGCGCGGTGGTCCGTTGCCGGCCGGCCGGGGGCTTGTCTGCGGCCGGTAGCGGTGTCGATGTGAGTGTTTCAGCCATGTGTTTCTCCCTGCTTGAGATCGGGGAGGCGCCCGGTATTAGCGGTGCTTGCTGCATCACCGACGCCGGCGGTGGACACCTCGAGCAAGGTCGGTGTGTCCAGTAATGCGGTGTAGTCCGCCGAGGCGAGACCGCGGAAGGTGATGACGTGCTCGGTAGCCGTGGCCGTGAAGATCGGGGTGCGGTACGAGGCCCAGGCGGAACTCTGCGGCACGATTACGCCGATGGGGACCCCATCGATCAACACCTCGATCTGCTGGCTCTCCGAGCCTCGTTGAGCAGCTTGAACTTCGATGGCGTACGAAGCCCCGACCTCGAAACCAGATGTTGTCTGCTGGAATGAGCCCCCCCTCTGCACGAAGGCGACCTGCGCGCCGTCGGGTGCATTCGGCTGACCGAACCCCGATCCGTTGGACGCCGTTCCGCTGCCGTTGCCGTTCTCCACCGGACTGTAACTCCAGGGCGAGCCCGTTACCGCGTAGTTGATCCCGCTGGCCGCCGGCGTTTCAAAGCTACTGTCCGCAAACTGCGCCGTCGCGGTCTCGGCCTGGTAAGTGATCCGGACATCGTCGACGAAGGCGGTCCTGTCCGCTGCGACTGTGCCGCGCAGTGTCAAAAGGTGACTGCCACTCGTGATTGCGGGCAGCGCAACGCTATGAGCGACAAATTGTGGATCCGATGCGGGGATAGTCGCAATGACCTCCTCATCCCACAGGACCTCCACGCTCTGACCGGCCTCCGCGCCTCGGCTAGCGACATCGAGTTCGACGGAGTAGTCCACACCTGGCCGGAGATCGGCAATCGATTGGGCCATTGATCCCTGACCCTGGATGAAGCCAGCCTGGCTGCCTTCGGGGGAAGAGAGATTTCCGAATGGGCCGTTGTTGCGTACGATGCCGGCACCAGCCCCATTGTCGAAGTCGGAGATGAATGACCACGCATCGTTTCGCGGTGAGTACTCGAATCCTCCCGTGACGGGTGCCTCAAAGGAACCGGCACGAACGACGCCGTCGGGGCTGTCGGTGGGCGTTGCGACATACATGATGGACGGCACCCAACTCGTCCATTCAGTCCCGTCGGAAGCGCCCGTTATGGCGAAGGCGAGAGTATCGCCTTCATTGACCGAGATATCGGCATCGACCGACAGTCCCTCTGTGTTGTTGCCGCTAATGGACTCGCTGCGGATAGGGGTTCCGTTGAGCAAGACTGTCGCCGTCGCACTGCCGCCACCCGCCTCAGTCTTGAATGCGAGACTGCGGAGCGAGATGTCACCAGAAGCGGGAGCCGTCCAGACGCGAGCGGTGCCGGGCGTCTGCTCGAAGGCTGAGATCTGACGTTGCGCGCCATCGCCCCAGACTCCCTCAATGTGGGCATTGGCGGTATATCCCGCGGCGTCCCACGTCAGGACGTCTTGGGCATCGATTCCCACTCGATAGGACCAGGGGTCGCCCGCGATGCCATCGCCGAAGTGATCTGCAGCGTAGAAGGGCACCGTCCCCGTCGCTGCGGTGGTGTTCTTCGTGTTGTTGCCAATGAGTGGAGCGAAATCCGCTTCCGGGTAGACGAATCGGCTGTCAGCGCTGAGGTTGTTCGCGATGGTGCCAGTGAAGGGGGCATTTCCAAGCCGATATAGGGAGCCGCCTCCATTGCCGTAGAAGCTGTTCCCCTCGATACGGTGGTTGGTGTTGTAGTCCGCGATCTGCGGTCGGAGGGAGAGAAACTCGACACCAGGTCCCGCATTGCGGGCGATGAGATTGTTGCGGAGCGTGACATCGTTCACGTACAACTCGTTGTCGATTGCTGTTTGGTCGTTCGATCCAGTGTTGGGCGTATCGGACAGGACATTGTTTTTGAAGGTCACGTCGTCTACAGAGACCAGAATGAATCCAGCTGTGCCAGTCGGCACATAGCACGCTCCAAGACTCTCGAAGCGAGAATTCATCACCGTCAGCCCGGTTACTGCGTCGAACCGCATGCCCTCGTTGCACTGCTGCGCGTATCCGGCGCCGTTGCCGTCGTAGGCGTGGACGTTGTTGACCGTAACATCGCGAACAAGGTGCGGCGCCGCGGGCCCAGGTGAGTTGGGTTCTCCGACTCGACCGTCACACATGTCGACGTTGATCACGTTGAGGTTGTCGTGGCCGACGATTCGCTCGAACGTCACTCCGGAGACGAAGTAGGAATCACTTGGCACGTCCTCGTAGTAGTCGCCGGTGACACCTGCTCCGGCAGACTGCCAAAGATCAAGATCGTTGGACTTGCAGAAAAAGTCGGCAGGACCGCCCGGGATGGTGGAGACGAAGAGTCCGGCGATGTGGTGGACGTATAGATCCTCGAAGACGATGGAGGAGTTTCCAGTTACCGGTCCGGGGAAGTCGCCACGGTACTGTGCGAGAGCCCCCGCTCCCGCGTGGCTGAGTTCAAGGTCGCGAACCGTCACATAACTGGGGTTCTGAAGGAGGACGAGGGCCCTTCCCTCCTCCTGTTCTCCGTCGAGATGGGGCGCAGCGCCTTCGCCGTAGGCGCCGATGAGGATGCGGGCGTTCGCGGTCCCCTGACCACTGACCGTGAGGAACTCTCCGGCGTAGGTCGATCCGCGCGCGATGAGAAGTTGATCACCGGGCGAGTAGGTGCGACTCGCTGCGTCGAGCGAGCACCACGGTGAGTCAGCGCTCACACCATCTCCAGCGTCGTCGCAAGTCGCCGAAGAGCTGTTGACGTAGTACACAACCGGTTCGGCAGCAGCCGGTGATGCCGGGGTAATCGCCAAGGCCAATAGAAAAGCTGTCCCGATACTCAGGGCTCGAGTCAGGTATCGGTGCATGGCGGCTCCTCAGTGAGTCATTACGTGAGGGCTCTGGCGGATGCGTAGCCCCGCAGTCTGTAACGTTACAGATTCTGCTGACAGCGACAATATAGTGAGTGTGGGTGGCAAAGCAAGCCCGAATCTGCAACCATTCAGGGAGGGAAACGGGAGGATCGCGTGAACCGTCAACCGCGTCTGCGAGACGTCGCTGAAGTAGCAGGCGTGTCCGTCTCGCTGGTGTCGAGCTACATCAATCGCCCCGACAGTGTCGGCAGCAAAAGCGCGACAAAGATCTCCTCCGCTATCGAACAGCTGGGCTTCATACCGAATCAGACCGCACGTCAGTTGCGGTCTGGCATGAGCAAGATGCTCGCTTTCATCGCATTCGACGTCAGCGATCCGTTCTTTGCCTCGGTGGCCCGCGGTGCCCAGAATCGTGCACGCGAAGCAGGGCTTAGTCTCGTGCTCGCCGACACCAACGGTGATGCGGACTCGGAGAACGACTACGTGTCCCTGTTCGAGGAACACCGGGTACGCGGCGTCATACTTGCGCCCGTGAACGCGATCAATAGTCAGGTAGGTCGCCTCACGGCTCGTGGGATCCCCACTGTGCTCATCGACCAGGATGAATCATCGGATCTGTGGTCGAGCGTGGGTGTAGACAACGCCGCAGGCGGACGCCTCGCGGTCGAACATCTGCTCAGTCAGGGGTGCAGGCGAATCGCAGTCGTCGGAGGTACGGTCGACATCCCGCAGGTGGCTCTGCGACGCAAGGGAGCCTCAACGGCCGCGGCCAATACACCGGACTGTGCCCTCGTCGTTGTCGATTCCGTCCGCCGCGACGCTTCAGCGGGCCGAGAAGCAGTCGCTCGTCTCCTCGCCTCAGGAATGCCCGTCGACGGTATCTTCGCCGTCAACGACTCCATCGCCGCCGGAGTATTGGAAGCCCTCGCGGAGACAGACCTACGAGTCCCCGAGGATGTCGCGGTGGTCGGTTACAACGACATGGCCGCCGACATTCTCGGGATCTCCAAGCTGTCGTCGGTGCATCACCCCCACGAAGAATTCGGCACAGCTGCAGTGGAACTCGTTCTCGAGCAATTCGAGGCGGCCGCGATACCACGCCAGATACGGTTCACACCCCAGCTCGTGGAACGTGAGAGCTCGCGTCGACTGGGAGCTACGAAAGACCACCGGACACCAGCAACCGCCGCGGCTCTACCCACGCTTGAGACCGCAAGAAACCCCGCGCCGCATCCACTACGAGATCGATAGAAGCCACCCTGTCGACCACCTGCAGCCCTCAGAGTGCCGATTTCCTATAGCGCTCTTGCATGCGGCCAACCGACCGGCCAGGCTTGCCGGAGTACAGCGGCGGAGTGGGGATCGTGACCTTCGGCAGTCATCGCCCGCTAGCTGCCCGCGGGGCTTTCCTGGGCCACCAGTGAGACTGTCCCCGATATGACACTGGGAAATATTGCCTTAAGAATCGCTTCCGCCGGCGTCCGTTCCTCGCTCAGCCTGCGTGGAAGGTGTACCCGACCCCGTAGACGGTGACGAGGCGGGTGGGCTGCTGCGGGTCGGACTCGATCTTGGCCCGGAGGTTCTTCACGTGGGTGTCGATGGTGCGGCCTCCGATCCAGCGGTCGGTCCCGTGGAGACGATCGAGCAGACGGGCGCGGCTGAGGACGATGCCGGGATGCAGGGCGAACTCCTCGAGGAGGTCGAACTCGGCACGCGTGAGGTCGAGCAGCCGATCCGCGAGGGTGGCTCGATGCCGGTCCGGGTCGATCTCGAGGTCTCCAGCGATGATGACCGTCGAGGCCGGCACCGTGCGGCGGGCTCGTCGTAACAGTGCTCGGACCCGGGCGACGAGTTCGCGGGGGCTGTAGGGCTTCGCGAGGTAGTCGTCGGCACCGAGTTCGAGCCCGAGTAGCAGGTCGTTCTCGGTGGAGCGTGCGGTGAGGAGCAGGATCGGGAAGTCGAACTGCTCCTCGCGAAGCGTGCGGCAGACCGTGAGGCCGTCGGCCCCGGGGAGCATGACGTCGAGGACGAGCAGGTCGGGCGCGGAGCGACGCACCTCGGAGAGCGCTTCGGCACCGTCGGCCAGGACGGTCACGTCGTGCCCCTCCCGTTCGAGGTAGCGGCGGACGAGCTCCGACTGCAGGGCATCGTCCTCGACGATCAAGACTCTGGTCACGATCCGATCCTAGGCACGGGCTCGGCGCGCGGTCGGGCTCCGGACCGATCGCTCACAAGTCCTTCACATCCTTCGGCGAGCGTGGGTCACAGCCGCTCACCACACGAGGAGGAACCGTGACACGCATCATGCACCGATCCCTGACCGCCGCCGCGGGCGCCCTGACGCTCCTGGCGGCACTCACCGCTTGCGCCGCACCCTCTGCCGATCGGGGAACCGACGGAGGCATCGCGACGTTGGAGACCGCTGCTCCGACGCCGACCGACGCCACCGACCCACTCGTCGCGAAGTACGGCGAGCCCGTGCGTCTGCGTCTCGACATGTCGGATAAGGAGGAGGCCGACGCGTGGAAGCCACGGGATCGCTGTCTCGCGGACCACACCTCCGCAGAGCAGGGCACTCCTGGGAACGACGGCGGAGACGACGTCAGTGCAAATGCCGGCGGGGACCCGGCGAAGGCTGCCGAGGCCGAGGCGCTCTGCCAGCGCGTGGCACCCTTGCCGCCGTGGGAGCTCGACGCTCAGAACCCGGATGCCCTGCGGTTCGCGCAGCGCGTGGTGGACTGCCTGCACGAACGCGGTGTCCGCGAGGTCGAGATCACCGAGCCGGATGCGTTCGGCCAGATCAACCTCGCCTTCGGTGGCGAGGCCAACGACGCCACCTCGATCTCACTGGGGATGCAGTACGTGGACGCCTGCATGGTGTCCGCATCGGATGGGAGCGCCGAATGACCCGGTCGCGTCGCCGCACCGCGCTCGTCGGATCGCTCGCGCTCTGTGCCGTCCTCGCGGCGGGGGCCGGAGGAGCCGCCCTGCTCCTCCGGCCCGTGGCCGACGCAGCCCCGGTCGAGCACACCGCCGCACCGGCCACCGCGGTCGTCGAGCGGGGTGAGCTCGTCCAGACCGCTCGCCTCGACGGCACCGTCGGCTTCGGTGCCGCGGTACCCGTGACGACGAAAGCCGACGGCATCATCACCGGGTTGCCCGACGTCGGCGCGACACTCGATCGGGGATCCGTGGCACTGCGCGCGAACGAGCGACCGGTGCCGGTGCTGATCGGAGCGCTTCCGCTCTATCGGGCGATCGACGGCTCGGGGATGGAGGGAGCGGATGTGAGCATGGTCGCGTCGAACCTGATGGACCTCGGACATCTCAGCCGGAGTGATCCGGAGACCTTCGAGACCGGGTGGGACTTCACGGAGGCCGTCAGGGACTGGCAGGAATCGCTCGGTCTGGAGTGCACCGGCACGCTGGCCCCCGCCGACGTGGTCGTCTTGAGCGCGCCGAGTCGCATCGCCGCAGTGACGGCACGCCTCGGCGACGCGGCGGGCGGTCAGCCGTTCTCGGTCACGCCCACGACACGCGTCGTCGATGCGTCGGTCCCGGCGCAGGACGCGGGGGTCATCGGGGCCGGCGCGAAAGCGACGATCGAACTGCCCGACGGGCGCGCCGTCGGCGGGTCCATCGTCACGGTGACCACGACCGGAGAAGGAGCCGACGCGAAGGTCCGCGCGCTCGTCGCGATCGACGATCAGGCTGCACTAGCGGGCGTCGACGCTGCCGCCGTGACCGTTCGGGTCGTCACGAGATCCGTGCCGGACGTGCTGATCGTGCCCATCGCCGCACTCGTGGCGCTCGCCGAAGGCGGCTACGCGCTGCAGGACGACCGCGGCCGTCTCCATGGTGTCGAGATCGGCCTCATCGCAGACGACCGGGTCGAGGTCAGCGGTGCAGGGATCGACGCCGGCATGACGGTGGTGTCGGCACGATGACGACGCCGGCACTCGAGCTCGAGCACGTCAGCCGCGTCCACCCCGGCGGAGTCGCTGCACTCGACGACGTCTCGTTGCAGGTCGACCCGGGTGAACTCACCGCGATCGTCGGACGCTCCGGCGCCGGCAAGTCGACGTTGCTCAACGTCCTCGGCACCCTCGACCGTCCCACGGCCGGCGTGGTCCGCATCGGCGGCACCGACACCCGTGACCTCTCGGATCGCGCGCTGTCCACCTTGCGCGGGAGCTCGATCGGGTTCGTCTTCCAGGGCTTCCATCTGACCGACGGCGTGACCGCAGAACAGAACGTCGCGATGGCGCTGCTCTACAGCGGCGTTCCCAGGCGGGAGCGCCGTGACCTCGCCCGCGCGGCACTCGAGCGCGTGGGACTCGAGCACCGCATCGGGCACGCGGCGCAGGACCTCTCCGGCGGTGAACGACAGCGGGTCGCCATCGCCCGGGCGATCGTGACCGACCCGCTCGTCGTCCTCGCCGACGAACCCACCGGCGCCCTCGACACGGCGAACGGCGAACGCGTGCTCAGCCTCCTCGAGCGACTGCACGACGAGGGCACCACCGTCGTCGTCATCACCCATGACGTCGAGCTCGCCGCACGACTGCCACGACGCATCGAGCTGCGGGACGGCCGCATCATCACCGACACCCGGACCGGCTCCAGGGCGGTGCCGCATGCGTGAGCGTCGCAGACGTCTCGACCCCCGGGATCTGCTCGCCGTCGGCACGGTCGGGCTTCGCACCCGACCGCTTCGCGCCGTGCTCTCGACCATCGGGATCGCCATCGGCATCGCGACACTGGTGACCGTCACCGCCGTGCCCGCGTCCTCCCAGGCCGCGCTCGATCAACAGCTCACGGCGCTCGGAGCGGACCTGCTGCGAGCCGACCCTCGCGCAGGCGCAGACGGAACCCCCGTGCCGCTTCCGGCCGAGGCACTCGGCATGCTGCAGCGCATCGGAACCGTGAAGGATGCCGCGACGGTCGGCAACGCCCACGCCCCCGTCCGCAGCAACCAGCTCCGCGGATACCCGGAGACCGGGCTGACCACACTCGCCGTCCGCGGTGATCTTCGCGAGGTGCTGCGAACGGACGTGACCTCCGGTCGCTGGCTCGACGGGAGCGACCTGCCGACGGCCGTGCTCGGCATCGACGCCGCTGATCGGCTCGGCCTGTCGCAGCTCCCCGATCGGCCGGTCACGATCGACGTCGACGGCGTCGCGTTCACCGTGATCGGCGTGCTCGCACCGACGCCGCTCTCCGCCGACGTGCAGTCGGCGGTCCTCGTCGACGATGCTGCCGCGCGGCGCTGGCTGAGCTTCGACGGCGCACCGACGGTCGCCTACGTCACGGGTGTCGAGGCGTCGATCGACGCCTTACGACCAGTCGTCGCCGCAACCCTCTCCCCGGGGGCGAGCGGACTCGTGCAGGTGAGCCAGCCCTCGGCCGTGCTCGCCGCGAAGGCTGCTGCCCGATCCAGCTTCGATGGACTCTTCCTCGCGCTCGCCGCAGTCGCACTCGTGATCGGAGGCATCGGCATCGCGAACACGATGTTCGTCTCCGTGCTCGAGCGTCGCCGGGAGATCGGATTGCGACGAGCGCTCGGCGCCCACCGCGGTCAGATCCAGGCGCAGTTCCTCGTGGAAGCGATCCTGATCTGCGCCCTGGGCGGCGCATCCGGAGTCGTGCTCGGTCTCCTCGGAACCGCGGCCTGGAGCGGTCTGCAGGGCTGGCCGCTGGTCGTTCCGGTGGAGACGATCCTGTCCGGCATGAGCGCCGCGCTGGTGACGGGCGCCGTCGCCGGACTCGCGCCGTCCATCCGCGCCGCCCGCCAATCACCGACCGCGGCGCTCGCCGCGACCTGAGCGGGTCCGACGGTGCGCGGATGCGGGCCGGGACGGAAAGTGATGAGAGCATGGCCGACGACATGAGCAACAGCAGAAGAGCGGGCACCGCTGGGCCCCGACGCGTGCCGCGGCTGCTCGCGCGCTATCTCGCGGCTGGACTGCTGCTCGTGCTGGCCTCCGCAGGCGGTACTGTCTGGCTGGCCCAGACCTCGGAGTACCGGTACGACGAGCAGGCGTCCGGCGTCGATCTCGTTCGAGACGAGCAGGTGCTGGATGCACTCAGGACGTGGGCCGGACACCACGACGACTGGAGCGACGTCGGGTCCACGCTGCTGCTGCTCAGCCAGGAGACCGGGCGTCGCATCGCCGTGGTCGACGGTGCCGGAACGGTGACCGCCGACACGGCGCCCGAGCTGCCCCGTCCGGCGGCCTCCACCCGATTGCTCGACCCGCTCGAACCCCTCGGTGACCCGGTGACATCCGAACTGCGTCTGCCCGACGGCATCAGCGGGCCGTTCTCGCTCGACGATGCGCAACGTGACCAGCTCACCGCGCAGGCCGCCGCGGTGGTGGAGTGCCTGGGCGATGCGGTCGTCGACACCGGCCTGTGGGGGAGCGGCCGCCCCGTGGTCAACGGATACGACGATGCCCCGGACTGTGGCCGTGCCGCCTTGAACACACCGCTGCCGAGCGAGCGGGTCGCCCTCGACGAACTCCGCGATCGCACGAACGCCTGCCTGCTCGCCGCGAACGCACCGCTGGTCACCGACGTCGAACTCGATCTGTCTCCGTCGAGCGCCCCTGCGCAGCTCGCGTTGCGCACCGTCCCGACCGGCGACGACGCGGCTGACGGGTGCCTGCTGCAGGCGCGCATCGACCAGGCCCGGGCGACGACGGCGCCTGCCGTGAACGTGGTGCTCACCGACCAGCGAGGTGACGCGCAGGGCCCGCTCGACGCGAGTCCTGGATCGATCGCCCGCGTGGGCGTGTTCGTCGTGGTGCTGCTCGCACTCCTCTCGGTGGCCGCGGCGCTCATCGTCGTGCCGACCCTCCGGAGCGCGCGCCGACTCGAGACCGCGGTCGATCGCTTCAGCGCGGGCGATCGCGAGGCCCGCGCGGCGTTGCCCGCTCGCGACGACCTCTCCGGCGTCGGCGCCGCGTTCGACCGCATGTCCGGTGAGATCGCTGGACACGAAGCGTCACGGCGACGGCTACTCGGCGACATCGCCCACGAACTGCGCAGCCCGCTCACGAACATCCGCGGATGGGTCGAGGCGGCTGACGACGGTCTCGGTCTCGACGATGCGGCACTCCGCCGGCTCGTGCTCGACGAGGCCGGGCGGATGGAGCGGATCACCGGGGACCTGCAGCTCCTCGCGCTCGCGGAGGCCGGCGACCTCGTGCTGGAGCGCAGGGCGTGCGACGCGGCGGTGATCGTGCGAGAGCTCGGCGAAGCGTACCGAGCGCAGGCGGCGAGCACGGACATCGCGCTGCACGTCGAGCTCTCGGGGCCGTTGCCGCTCGAGACCGATCCTGCCCGATTGCGGCAGATCCTCGACAATCTGCTCTCGAACGCTCTGCGCCACACGCCGCCGGGCGGTCGTGTCGACCTCGAAGCGGTGACCACTGACGACCTGGTGCGGATCGCGGTCGTCGACACCGGCGAGGGCATCGCCCCGGCAGACCTACCGCGGGTCTTCGACCGGCTCTGGCGCGGCGAGCCGTCTCGGGTCCGCGCCGGGCAGAGCACCGGCCTCGGTCTCTCGATCGCCCGCGGCCTCGCTGAGGCGTTGGGCGGCACGCTCAACGCACAGAGCACCCTCGGCAAGGGCAGTCGCTTCGAACTTGCTCTGCCTGCGCAGGACCGAGAGTAATGGGACCAATCAGTATTCAGTTCCACCGACCGCAATGCCGAACTGACAAAACCGCCGCTACCGCCTCGGGTGCGCCACAGGGAGACAGATTGTCGACATGACTGGGGTGAAGCGTCGGCTCAGCGTGATCGTTGGTTTGATGGGCCGCCGAATGGCAACGCCGGCGTGAGCCCAGTCTGACACCAGTAGGACACGGAGGAAATGGCATCCCTCCGTTCGAAGTGTCCGTGATCCCATGCGCCGATCTGTTGCAACGTGACGCGCAATCGTGAACCGACGATGACCGGATCTGGCAGATGCCAGCGGTACATTCCGTGAGACTGAGCCGTGGCGCGCAGAAACGGGAAATGTCCGCTGGTGTCCTGGGCTGAGTAGAACGGGTATCCCGAGTACAGCGCGGAGAAGAGGACAATGGCAAGCTGACGCGCGTCGCGATCTGCGGTCCGGTCTGCCCACGGACGCCGAGGTTGTAGGAGGTGAGTGGGAGCCCGTCAGCGGCCGCGGCCGCGGCTGCTGCGACGCGTCCGACCCAGCCGAGTATCGCACGGTCTCCCCCGCCGACGACATAAGAGTCGCCGATGAAGCAGATTCGCTAGTCGACCGAGATGCTGCGCTCAGCCACGAGCTGCCCCCACGTCGATCGTGTGTCCCGCGTCCAGGAGCGCTGCCACTGCCGCTGCATGCCAGTCGCTCGGGGTCATCACAACATCCCCATCGAAGGTGGAGACGACGAAGACCGGGCAACCAATCGCCGCGAGCGGGTCGACTAGCGACGCAACGACTCCGGTCAGCCCGAACGGGATCGGCCCTCCCGCGTATAACGCCCGCCACGGGCCGTCGAGTTCCGCTCCTTCCGGGGTGAAATTGGTGTCGCAGACGATTGAGATCTCTTGGTCGGTTCGTGTGACGGACACCAACGACGCCGACCCGAGGAGACCGGCCAGCGCCGGACCGAGGTCCGTCTCGACGGGGAACCGGGCAATCACGTACTCACCGGCGAGGGAACGAAGGGGAACAGCAGGCATGGAAGCACCCGTTCAGGACTCGCGGAAGGTAGCCGAACGGCACCACGTCAATCGCGTTATAAGAACAGTAGCGAACCGGTCGATCTAGGCATCATTCGGGCTGTGTGTTGATGCATCGTTTCTCGTTCCCCGCTGCCGAAAGCGGCAACGGCAAGGTTGTCGTCTCTATCCCCTGATTCCGTGATCCCGGGGGCACTCGACGGTACCTGGTACGCCATTGCTGATCCGTGCGGTCCTTCCGCGAGACTCTGCTCCGGACCGACCGTCCAGTAGCGGGGTTTCCCTGCAGGACCCGTCTCCGGCCCGTGCCCAGGTCACCGACTAGGCTCCATGACGCGTCGAGGAAACCACACATTCGCTTCGCCGCCCGGACAGCACCGCGCGGGGTCACTTGCGCTCAATGCACCACCCCGGCCCACATCTCGGGATTGCGGTTCCTGGTCAGTGCGACGCACACCGCAGCTATTCTCACCGCGAAGAAACGACCAGCCCTGTCCGCCGCGTCGTGGTGCCCTGTCGCGGTCCGTCCACCATGCGGGCGTGGGTGGGACGGCACGCCTCAACCATCGTCAGGAACTCGTGAACTGCGTCACGGTGTCCCAGGCGAGCTTCACGATGAGGATGGACAGGGTCACCAGGAACACGATGCGCACGAAGCCGCTTCCGCGCTTCGTCGCCATCCGGGCACCGATGAACCCGCCGGTGATGTTCATCACGGCCATGGCGAGACCGAGCGCGAGCAGGACCTCGCCGTGCACCCCGTACACGACGAGGGCGGCGAGGTTCGTGGTGAGATTGGCGATCTTCGCGTTCACGCTGGCCTGCAGGAAGCCGTACCCCAGCACGCCGACGATGAGGATGACGAAGAACGAACCCGTTCCCGGCCCGAGGATGCCGTCATAGAAGCCCACCAGCAGGCCGATCATCGCCGCCCGCCAGGCGACCGCGCTGTCACGGTCATGGCGGGGTTCGTGGTGCAGACCCATGGTCGGCTTGAAGAGGGTGTACAGCGCCACGGCGATCACGGCCACGAGCACGACGGGCGTCAACACGTCGCGAGGGACGTACCGCGACAACGCGGCACCGGCGGTCGATCCGGCGTAGGCCCCGGCGACGAGAGGCACCAGCAGCACGAGCTGCACCCTGATCTTGCGCAGGTACACCCAGCTCGCCGACAGGGTGCCGAAGAAGGACGACAGCTTGTTCGTGCCCAGGATGAACGGGGTCGCGACGTCGCTCGGAACGGCGATGACGAGCGCGGGCAGCTGGATCAGTCCACCGCCGCCGACGACCGCGTCGACCCAGCCGGCCACTCCCGCCGCAACGAGAAGGAGGACGAGCGCGGCCACCGAGACGGGGAGCCATTCGGCGATCAGCGGTCCATCGAGCACAGTCATCCTAATCGTCGGGGTGATGTGATTCACCGGGGGTGAGACCATTGTTTGCAAGAACTTCGTGACGCGCGTTTCGCGTATGCATCGCGGTGCGGGCGAGTCGCCTGATCAGGGCGGCTCGCCCGCCCATCGGGCGCGAACGGGTTGGCCCGAGAATCCGATTCATCGGCACAGCCCTGTGCCGGAACTGGTCCCGACCGGATGTTTAGCGGGGTCGTCGCTCAAACGGGTCGCGGAGAGATCGCGCGGGCGTCAGGCCGGTCTGGTACCAGTACGCGACGGACGAGATGTCGTCGCTTCGCTCGAAGTGACCGTGGTCCCATGCGCCGATCTGTTGCAGCGTGACACGCAACTGCTCCGAGAAAATGACCGGATCCGGAAGATGCCATCGATACATCCCGTGCGACTGCGGCGTCGCACGGAGGAATGGAGAATGGCCGCTCGTGTCCTCGGCAGAGTAGTAGGGATAGCCCGAGTAGGGCGCAGAGAAAAGGACGGGGGAGATCGGCCCATCGTTAGCGAGACGGTCCTGGAAGGCCCAGGCGCCGCCGGCGTAGTCCTCGAGCCCCGTGCTGGTCTGGCTGGGGAAGGTCGTGTCGTCGTCGATGAAGAATTTTGTCTCGCCCTCGCCCCACCAGTACCGCTCCAGGGCGGTGAGTCCGATGTAGGTGCCAACGTACTGGCCGGAGCCTTCCACACCGTCGAGGATCACATGATCCTCGCCAGGCCGGGTGGTGCCGTTCGATCGTCGCCATTGGGCATGGAATCGTGCCAGCTCAGCGGGGAGTTCGTCGCCAACCGTGTAGTCGATCTGGTAGTAGATCCCGGACACGTCACCTGGGTGCTGGTTGACGATCTCGACCTTCGCGTGCTCGGCGAATGGCATCGCGAAGTAGCAATTCATACCGCCCGTTGACGCGACGACGATCGCGGCCGAGTTCACCGGTGTCCGCGCTCCAAAGCCGTTGCAGAAGAAATCCCCGAGCGGCACTTCTACGGCCGGACTTCCGGCCCGCTCCCACGTGATGCGGAGCACAAGATCCCGCAGCACCCATGGTCCAGCGCTGGTCGCGTCCGGCACGGTCATCCAAATGTGCCGGATCACTCCGGGGCCATCAATCTCGGCGAGGGTCGCTGTGGCTCCTGCCACAAGCGAGATCGCCGGCCGCCCTTTCCGCCCAACACCCAGAGCGGATGCCGCTTGTGCGGCTTGGCCGGGCTCTCCGGTCGGGTTCTCGGCATTGATGGATCGACTCCGGACGCCCGTTGGAGCGCTGAAATACTGTTCCCAGACCACGTTCTTCTCCTCTGTCATGGGAAACCTAACACGTGCTAGGTCGCTCGGGGAAGTCGCGACTATGCTTGTTTTCACCGGCCGAACGAAAGCGTGCAGTGTGAACCGTCGTGTGACCTCGAAGGACGTGGCGCTGGCTGTCGGTGTCTCGCGTACAGCCGTCTCGCTGGTGCTCAACAATCGGGCGGACGGCGAAATCGACCCGGTCAAGCAGGAACTCATCCGCCAGACCGCGGCTGAGCTGGGTTACGTCCCGAATGCCGCGGCAGTCAATCTCCAGCGTCAGAGCACCGCGACCATCGGGCTGATCACCGATGAGATCGCCAGTGCCCCGTTCGCCGGCCAGCTCATCGACGGGGCGACGACAGCGGCCATGCAGGCGGGATTCATGATCCTGACCATCGACACCGCATTCCATGATGACTACATCGCCGGCGCAGTCGAGACGCTCCGTGCGCGAGATGTCGACGGGATCATCTTCGCCGCCGCGAGTGTCCGCGAGCTCGAACTCCCGCCGAGCGCATATGCGTTGCCGCTGGTCCTTGCCAACGCGATCGACTCCGGCGGGCGTGCGCAGTGCTTCGTACCCGATGATCGCGGTGGCGAGCGAGCCGCCGCGCGCCTCGCCCTTGAGGCGGGACACACACGCATCTGCTTCATCACGGGGGACGACGACGCTCGAGCCACGACCGAGCGTCGTCTCGGGTTCCAAGCAGAACTCGCGGCTGCGGGATTGCCCGAGGCGGCGATGTCCATCCGCGCCGGCGCCTACTCCATGCGGAGTCATCATGAGGTGGCGCTCGATCTGCTCGCTGGACCCGACCGACCGACCGCGATCTTGTGCGCGAACGATCGAGGTGCCTCGGGCGTGGTGCTCGCCGCTGCGCAGCTCGGATTGTCGGTGCCGGAAGACCTCTCCGTCATCGGGTTCGATGATGAGCAGTTCTTCGCCTCGGACTTCACTCCCGGGCTGACCACCATCGGCCTGCCGCACCGCGAAATGGGCGATGCAGCGGCGCGAAGTCTGCTGGAAACCATTGGCGCGAGCGCCAATCAGCAGTCCCCCGCTGTCATCACCATTCCGTGCAACGTCGTTGAGCGCCGCTCCCTGGCTGGCCCCCCGGCCCATCTGCGTCTCGCGCGAAAGTAGTACTTGACACCTGACACGCGTCAGGCGCACTATTGTCCCTGCCTGACACGAGTTAGGTTCTCATTCGCCCCGGGCACCCTTGCCCGGCGGCTCCACAGCCAAGGAATTCACCAATGAAGTTGAAGAGGTTAGGAATCATCGCGTTCGCGGCCAGCGCTCTGCTGGCCGCCCTGTCCGGCTGCGCCTCCGGGCCCACGGCGGAGGACGGCAAGTCGCTCGTCATCTGGAACTATGAGGACGAGAGTTCAGCGATGGGTCAAGCGTGGAAGCGCGCTGTCGAGGTCTTCAAGGAAGAGCACCCCGATGTGAAGGTGAAGTTCGCCCAGCAGGCGTTCACCTCCACGAAGACGAACGCCCAGGTGCTGCTGTCCGGCAACGACGTCCCCGACGTCATGGAGTTCAATAAGGGAGCTGCGGGCGCCGGCCAGCTCGCCTCGCAGGGGCTCATCTCACCACTGACCGACGCGGTGGAGAAGTACGGCTGGGACAAGACCCTCGCGAGCCCGAGCCTCCAGCAGCTCTCCCGCTACACGACCGACGGTGTTCCAGGAGACGGCGACTGGTACGGGATCCCCAACTACGGCGAGTACATCCTGTGGTACTACAACAAGGACTTCTTCGCCGAGCACGGACTGCAGGTGCCGACCACCCGCGCAGAACTCGACCAGCTGCTCGCCGACATCAAGGGCCTTGGCGTGACTCCCGTCGCGGCCTCCGCGAAGGAGTTCCCTTACATCCACACCTGGTTCCAGTACGTCCTCCGCGATGCTCCGGCCGACTGGGTGAACTGCTACCAGCTGTTGGAGTGCAAGGTGGACTTCGATGCACCGTACTGGAGCGAGGGCACGGCCGCAGCCGAGAACCTGGTGAAGGACGGCTACACGTCGCCGAACATCACGGGCATCACCCACGAACAGATGGGCGTCAACTTCCTCAGCGGCAAGAGCCCGTTGATGACCTCCGGGTCGTGGTGGTTCGGTCGGCTGAAGAGCGAGGCGAAGTTCGACTGGGATGCGTTCGCCTGGCCCGAGCAGAACCTCAATCAGGGGTCGGTCGGGAACCTCTGGGTGGTCCCGACGAAGGCGAAGAACAAGGACCTCGCATACGAGTTCATCGACATCACCCTGCGCCCCGAGATCCAGAACATCCTGGGTGAGAACGGCGGCCTCCCGATCGCAGGAGACCCGTCAGCAATCACCGACGAGCGCACCGCGAAATTCACGACCACCTTCCAGGAGCTCGCCAACAGCAACCGACTCGCGCTCTACCCCGACTTCCCGTTCCCAGGCTACTTCGAGGAGTTGCTGAAGGACTCCCAGTCGGTAGCAAACGGCTCGAAGACGCCGGAGGAGGTCGTCGACATCGTCCAGAAGTTCTACGAGGACGGCTTGAAGAACTCCTCGGCCAGCAAGTAGTCCCACTCCCTTGATCCGGTGGGGCGACCGCTGGTCGCCCCACCACTGGAGAATCGTGCTCCCATCAACCATCCCCGCCCAAGCCGAGCCGGCGCGCGTTGTCAAGCGCCGGTCCAGCCAACGTCGTGCCGGCCGAACCTTCTACCTCTACTTGATCCCGGCGCTCATTGCGTTCACCGTGATCGTGTTCATCCCGTTCGGCATGAACATCTACTACAGCCTCCTCAACTGGAAGGGCGGCCTGTCGATCCCGACGTTCGTCGGCCTCGACAATTACGTCGCGCTCCTCTCTGACGAGGTCTTCTGGCTGTCCTTCCGCAACGTCGGCGCGATGATCCTGGCGCTCGTCATCGTGCCCACGGTCATCGGCGTCCTCATCGCCGCCGTCCTGTTCGACTACGTCGGCCGTGAGTTCGGTTCACGCGCAGCAAGTTTCTTCCGAGCGACCTACTATCTGCCGCAGATCCTGCCCATCGCGGTCGCGGGGATCGTGTGGAACTGGATCCTCCAGGCGGATGATGGAGCAGTCAACGTCGTACTCCGCGGACTCGGGATGACCGACCCGCCCAACTGGCTCGGCACACCGGAGTGGGCTCTGCCCTCCATCATGCTCGTGCTCATCTGGGGCCAGATCGGTTTCCCCGTCGTCGTGTTCATGGGTGCCTTGCAACGGGTGGATCCCGAGTTGTACGAGGCCGCAGAACTGGACGGAGCGAACTGGATCGCGCGGTTCAAAGCCATCACCATTCCGCAGATCCGGCCCGAGATCTTCGTGGTCAGCCTCACTGCCACGATCGGCGCCCTCAAGGTGTTCGGTCCGATCTTCGTCCTCACCAGTGGCGGCCCTGAAGGCTCCACCTACGTCCCGTCGTACTACTCCTACGTCGCGTTCTTCACCCTCTCCCGTGTCGGCTACGGAGCGGCAATCGCCAACGTCCTGACGCTCCTGACCGTCGTGCTCGCGATCTTCATGATCGTCTGGCAGACCCGCACCGCCCGAAAGGACGACGAATGAGCACGCCGCTCTCCAACCGCATCCGCACCCGCATGGACCGCATCGAGGCGCCGAAGCCGAAGCGGAAGCGACCTTCGACCACCGCGTGGATCATCCTGGCGGGGCTGGCACTCCTCGCGATCCTGATCCTGGGCCCGTTCTTCCTGACGCTGCTGAACGCCTTCAAGTCCCAGAGCGACTACTCGTCCAACGGTCCGCTCTCGTGGCCCTCGTCGTTCGAGATCGACGGACTCATCCGCTATGTCACGACCGTTAACTTCGGGCAGAAGCTGGTGAACTCCCTCATCATCTCGAGCTGCGTCGCCCTCGGAACGGTTGCGCTCTCCTTGATCAGCGCCTACGCGATCGGTGTCGGCCGCGTCCGCGGTCGCGTCGCCATCCTCGCCATCCTCCTCATCGCCAACATCCTCCCGCAGGAGGCGCTGATCTATCCGCTGTTCGCCGGCGTCCAGGCCGTGAACGGATCCAACAGTCTCCTCCCGATCATTGTCATCTTGACGGTGCTGCACTCCTCGTTCGGGATCTACCTCCTCGCCTCGGTGCTCGGCACCTTCCCGCGCGCGCTGATCGAAGCGGCAGAGGTCGACGGGGCCAGCCGGTGGCGCGTGCTCTGGCAGGTGGTCGTGCCAGTGATCCGCCCGACCCTCGGGGTGCTGTTCATCTTCGTGTTCATCTGGTCCTGGAACGAGTTCTTCATTCCGATCCTGTTCCTCACCTCTGCAGACACGCAGACCATCCCCATCGCGCTCGCTTCACTCCAAGGAGAGCGCTTCCTGAATCCGACAATGACTGCGGCTGGATCACTGCTCTCGCTCATCCCCACCCTGATCCTCTTCCTCGTGTTCCAGCGGTCCCTCGTCAGAGGCGTCACGGTCGGATCAATCAAATGAGCGACAGAGTTCTGGACCGCGAACAGCACCGACCGGCGCTCCACTTCTCCCCTCGCCGGGGGTGGATGAACGACCCGAACGGGCTGATCCTGGTCGACGGCACGTACCATCTCTTCTTCCAGCACAACCCGGACGGACTCGAATGGGGCAACATCGGCTGGGGTCACGCGACGTCGACCGATCTCCTGCACTGGACTGAGCTCCCGATCGCCATCCCCGCGGAACCACACGAGATGATCTTCTCCGGTTCGGTCGTCCACGATGTCCACAACACCTCCGGGTTCGGCACCGATGCGGCACCGCTGGTCGCGATCTACACCAGCCACTACGTCGACCACCCCGTCCACGGCACCAAACAGGCTCAATCGGTCGCGTTCAGCACGGACGGTGGGGGCACCTGGTCGCCGTTCGATGACAACCCCGTGGACGACCGCGATCGTCCCGACTACCGCGACCCGAAGGTGTTCTGGCATGGTGACCGGGAAACCGGCGCGTGGGTCATGGTCGCCGTCGAGGCAGATCGGTCGAGACTCGTCATCAACACCTCACCCGACCTCAAACACTGGACCGAGAGCTCGACGTTCGAATCGGCGTCCGTGCCGAGCTTCTGGGAATGCCCCGACCTCTTCCCGCTCCTGCTCGACGGCACAGACGAGCGCTGGGTGCTCTCCCTCAGCACGAGTGGACCGAACCAGGTCTACCTCGTCGGCGACTTCGACGGGCGTCGCTTCGCCGAGGACGCGGGTGTCCCACAGGACCTTCGGTATCACCTCACCGACTTCGGTCGTGACAACTACGCCGCGGTCACATTCAACGACACCGGCGACCGTCGGATCATGATCGGCTGGATGGGCCACCGCTTCCCAGCTCCCACCAAACCCTGGCGCGGCATCATGACCATTCCCCGTGAACTCACACTCCGCACGGTCCAGGGCGTGCCGCGTCTGGTCAGCCGCATCGTGCGCGAGGCCGATGCAGTCGTCGACGAGCGTGTCGTCGACACCTCGAACGGCAACGGAGTGATCGATCTCCGGACGCCGTCCGGCGGCCCGTTGCGCATTCGCGCGGTCCTGCATGCCGGGGAGGCGCAGACGGCCGTCCGCGTCGTCTCGACCGCGCTCGAATCTGTCGTGATCGGTTACGACAATTCGCAGCGCTGCGTGTTCTTGGATCGAGCGAATTCGGGGTGGAACGACTCTTCTGGGTTCGATTCCCCGACGCGTGCTCCGATCGAACTGACCGGTGGCGCCCTCGACGTGGACATCTTCATCGATGCCATGAGCATCGAGGTCTTCGCGGGTTCCGGCGAAGCCGTGATCAGCGAATTGGTCTTCCCCAGTGCGCCTTGGTCCCATCTCGAGGTACTCCCATCGTCGACGCTGTCGGAGCACCTGCACATCGAACAGCCCACGGATACGGAGAAGGCCCTGTGACCGTCACAGCCACCCAGCAACAGATCAATGCCAGCGAACAAGACGGCACCTATCCTCGGCCACAGCTTCTGCGTTCGAACTGGGTCAGTCTCGATGGCACGTGGGAGTTCAGTCATGACGACGCCAACATCGGTCTCGATGCCGGATGGAGGAACGGGTTCGAGTCCCTTTGTCCGATCGAGGTTCCCTACCCCCCGGAATCGGCGGCCTCGGGTATCGGTGATACGCGTTTCCATCCCATTGTCTGGTACCAGCGCCACATCACCACGGAGCAGTTCCAAGACGCCGGATTCGGCACGCACAACTCCCGACTGCTGCTTCATTTCGGCGCCGTCGACTACCGCGCGAGCATCTGGGTGGACGGCAACCTCGTCGGCCAGCATGAAGGCGGGCACACGCCCTTCGCATTCGACATCACCAGTG
This sequence comes from Plantibacter sp. MMLR14_011, assembly GCF_001865025.1. Taxonomy (NCBI): domain Bacteria; kingdom Bacillati; phylum Actinomycetota; class Actinomycetes; order Micrococcales; family Microbacteriaceae; genus Plantibacter; species Plantibacter sp. MMLR14_011. The sequence continues at coordinate 112,249 of NZ_MJGW01000039.1, read as the reverse complement.
CGCTCTCGGGTGACAGCCCGCACCTGCTCGTCGTTCGCGCGGAGGACGATCCTCACGACGTGACACAGCCCCGTGGGAAACAGGATTGGCACGAAGACTCGCACGTGATCTGGTACCGACGCACGACGGGCATCTGGCAACCGGTCTGGCTCGAGGCGGTACCGCCCACCCGCATCGCCAACCTCCATTGGGCACCTGGCGCGTTCGGGATGCAGCTGACGGTCCGTCTCGCCGGAACACCCGCCGACACCGCCACCGTTCGCGTCACGTCACGCTACTCACCGCGAGACGAGGTCCTGGGCACGGTCAAGTGCTCAGTGCCGCGCAATCAGACCGTGGTGGAGGCGTCCGTACCCATCGCCCGGCAACGGAACGGACAAGCCGCCGACGAGCTCATGTGGGCCCCAGACCACCCCCGACTCATCGATGCACGGATCGAACTGCTCGATGAACACGGCGCGGTCCTCGACACAGTCGAGAGCTACTACGGACTACGCACCGTCGGCGTGAGACACGGACGGTTCACGTTGAACGGCCGGCCCTACGACGTGCGAAGCGTCCTGAGCCAAGGGTTCTGGCCCGAGTCACACTTGGCCGCGCCCAACGCTCTCGCTCTCCGACGAGAAGCGGAACTCATCAAGGAGCTCGGCTTCAACGCATGCCGGGTTCATCAGAAGATCGAGGATCCGCGCTTCCTATTCTGGGCAGACAAACTCGGACTACTCGTCTGGGGCGAGATGCCCGGGGCATATGAGTTCTCAGCGAACGCGGTACAACGCCTCACCGCCGAATGGATGGCCGCAGTCGATCGCGACCTGTCGCATCCGTCGATCGTGACCTGGGTGCCGTTCAACGAATCCTGGGGGGTCCAGAACGTCGCAGATGACCCCAGCGAGCAGGCATTCGTCCGGGCACTCACCGACCTCACTCGGGCGCTCGACCCCTCACGGCCAGTGGTGGCGAACGACGGCTGGGAGCAACAGAACACGGACATTCTCACCGTCCACGACTACGAGGGCGACGGAAGAGTATTGCAGCAGACCTACGCCGATGAATCCGCACGGCGACGCCTCGTCGAAGGGTTCGCACCCAGCGGGCGCGCGCAGCTCGTCGGTGGAGCGAGCGACTCGGGTCAGCCGGTCATGCTGACCGAGTTCGGCGGGATCGACTACCAGCCTGACACCCGTCGAGCCGATGGCTGGGGATACACGAGCGCTTCGGACGCCGACGACTTCCTGGAGCGCCTCGGCGCTCTCTACGACGGGGTCCGATCCAGCTCGTTCCTGGCCGGCTCCTGCTATACCCAGCTCACCGACACAGACCAGGAGACGAACGGGCTCCTTCGCGCCGACCGTACTCCTAAAGTGCCGGTCGACCGAATCCGGTCGATGATCTGCGGTGGCCAATCGTCTGCACTGTCGACTCCAAGCCAATCGAGCGCACTTTCAACTGAGGATGTGGCCGACCACTAGCGGCTTGCGACGTGACCCGAGCCCTCAGCGGAGGGTGATGACGCCTCGACACGACAGAGCCCGACGGGTGCCACGAGGGCAAGGTGGACACGCCACCAGCTCAACCCGGAAAAACAGGATCGACCTGGAAGAGCCATTGTGGATCTGGACCAATGTGCCCGCGCAAGCGCCCGTGCAGTTGTAGGGAGCCTCGCCGCCAGCACCGTCGGCGCCAGTAGCTCCGTCAGGGGCTGCGGATACGGTAACGGAATGAGTGACTTCAGTTCAGGTGTCAATGCCGCGTTCGAAGCTCAAGCAGCTGCAGACCGATCTGCCGCAGCCGTAGCAGCTCAGCTCAGGCTCATTCATCAGCGTGCCGCAGATGAGGTCCGCCTCCTCGCGACAGCGGCGGCCGCAGAGCTCTCCGCACGAGGCGTGCCGACCATCCCAATTCTCGAGCACCATCAACGACGCCTGACCGGGCACCGCTGCCGTATCGTCGGGCAGGCATGGGCGTTTGGGAACGGAAGCCTGCGCACAGACGGCACGCTCCTCAGCGATCGCCCCAGCACTGCGCATGATGCGGCGGCAATCGGCGCGCCCTCAGAGGGATGGACCGATCTCGCCAAGAGTCGCGCCTTTACACGCGCGCTGGGACGGCACAAGATCATGATCCTCGCGCCCGTCACAGACGCCGTCGCCGACGGCCTAGCAACCGCAACCGCCTCCGAACGAGGCATGCTGACCATCCGACCCTTCACCACACAGCTCAACCACTTACCGATCGCCGACGGGAAACTCGCCTTCTACCCCACCGACGGCAGCAACCCCGTAACCGTCACCGAACTATTCACCTCATTGGTCGTGGATGCAGCAACTCAGCATGCAACTAGCCACGGCTCCGCCCCGCGTTAGATCAGGGTGAGGACATGTGCTTCGGAGTTCGAAACTTAGCCAAGCCGGTGGCAGATGGAGAGCAAGCTGGAGCGCCTTCGTTCTCGATACGCTCATGCGATGGGAGAGGCGCAAGACGACGAGGAGCTGAAACGTCTGGGGCGGGCAGGAAGGAATCGTGATGGCCAGCGGAGTCCCGGTTCGCAGGAGGAACGACTGAGACGTATCGCTGCGGAGGTAGCGAATCTCCTCGAAGTCCCCTCTTACACGATCCGCTTCGCGGATCTCGATGGCCCTCCAGGCACTGCATATACCGAACCCCTCACAGCCCAAATCGAGATCTCGACGCGAGGAATCGAGCACTTGAGCGACACCGAGATTCAAGCCCTGCTCGGGCACGAGCTCGGGCACCTCAAGCTCCCAGAACCTCGCTGGGCTCACCGTCGGCGTATCGGTCTGCTGGCAATCAGCGCCGGTGCCACCACGGCGGGTGCCGCATTCGGATGGTCGCTCACCGCCGACAGTCTCGTGACTCAGGCGTTCGTTGCTCTGGCCAGCGCCATCGTCGCGCTATTCATCGCCCGACTCAGCGAACAGCTCACCTACTCTCGGTCGTTACGCCGATACGAGCTTGCCTGCGACGCAGAGGCCGCACATCACCTCGGCACGATCGGTTTCAGCCTGCTCCGCTTCGATCCCATCGGTTCCCTTCCTCGAACCGAGCGACTTTTCGCATCACACCCAAGCACCCCGAGGCGTCGCAAGACGATCGCGCTCCACGCCTTCTACGCGCGATGCGAGTGCTCACCGCGCGCCCTCTAGGCCACGACCGCTTTCTCTGAGCAGGGCCGCGTCACCTGCTGGAGGCTCTCTCGCCTGGCCAACACGTGAGGCGATCGGCGGCAGTCGGCGGGGGTGGTTGGTACCCATGCCACCATAGGACCATGTCCAGTGATCCCCTCGTGCTTCCGACCCTCGCCGGTGAACGCATCACACTTCGAGCGTGGCGGACAACGGACGTTGCGATCGTTCAGGAGGCGTCCAATGACCAGTTGATCACCGCGCTGACAACCGTGCCTCCGACGCCAGGGGAACCGGAGGCGCTTGCCTTCATCGAGCGTCAACACGAGCGGCTGCGGTCACGAGAGGCCTACGTCTTTGCGATAGCGGATTCCGAGGACCGGGCAATCGGCCACATCGGGCTCTTTCACGATGGCGGCCGGTGGGCGCGAGCCAGCATTGGGTACTGGATTGCCCCGTCACAGCGGCGGCGCGGTTACGCAGTGGACGCCCTGACGACACTCACCGCCTGGGCCATCCAACTCGACAGCCTGGACCGGGTGGAGCTGTATGTGGAGCCATGCAACGAAGGGTCGTGGCGCGCCGCAGAACGAGCGGGATACCTCCGCGAAGGACTCCTCCGAGCTTGGGAACGCGTAGACGGTTCCCCGCGAGACATGTACATGTACGCACGTCTGACCGATCGCGTTCAACGCTCTTAGCAGGAAGCCGCACGGCAACCTTTAGAACGGGTCCTGGCCGCCGCGCGGGGGAAGCTAAGCAGCAGTGGCTCGTGGACCGCCGCCGTCCTTCGGGAGGAGAACAGGACTCTACAAACCTCTTCGTCATGCCTGGTCACGTCACCAATAGACAGGATCCTGACCATCCTTGCGAAGTGACAAGATGAAAGCGTGACACCCGTCGGCAGCGAATCCACTCGTCTCGTGATCCTTCGAGGAGACTCTGCCTCTGGAAAGACGACGACGGCGCTGACGCTACGCGAAAAGCTCGGGCCGAAGGTCGCCCTCATCCATCAGGACTACTTCCGCCGCGAGATCCTGAGCAACGACGACAGGCCTCAACGATCCCGCGACGCGGGCATCCTGATTGTCGGCGCTGCACGCGACGCTCTCAACCTCGGATACGACGTCATCTTGGACGGAATCTTCAACCTGCGCGACTACTCAGCGCTGTTCGAGCACCTGCACGACGGCCACCGCGGGCAGACCCGGATCTACCAGTTCGACATCGGACTCGACGAGACGTTCCGACGCCACGCAGGACGGCCGCTGTCGAAGGAGTTCGGCGAGGACAAGATTCGCGACTGGTACGACGGGTGGCAACCACTCCCCTGGCACGACGAGACACGCGTAGGCGGCGACGTGTCGACCGAAGATCTGGTGACGTCGATCCTGAAGGACCTCAGTATTCAACGCTCATCACGGCGGGCGGTAAAGGGTGAATAATCCTCGACACCATATGCCGGCCATCTGATCAAGACGACGCACGCCATCCACGCGCCGCGGTCGTTTACCACCGCGCGACTCACACTTTTCTCACCGTAAACTCGAGCACACAACGCCCAACCACGTCTCACACTTCCCCGAAATCGCGTGGAAGCGCGCCCCAGTGAGCCCCAGTTAGCCGACAGTTGGTAACTTCAGCTTCCCAAGCTGATAGCGCGGGTTCGATTCCCGTCATCCGCTCCAATTCCCGTGCGGGAGTTCGACGTATACCCCCTGCTCGGTGATGCAGGCGACGGCGACGCCTCCCCCAACGCGCTCAGCTGTGCGTCGTGTTCGCCCGCATCTCCTCGACGGTCATCTCCGGCGCACCGCCGGCGGCCGCCTCCGGATCCATCCAGACGAAGTCCCAGTGGTGACCGTCGAGGTCGTCGAAGCTCTTCGAGTACATGAAGCCATGATCCTGTTCGCCGGCAGACGTGGCCCCGCTCGCGATGGCCCGCTCGAACATCGAATCGACGTCGGCTCTGCTCTCAGCGCTGAGCGCGAGCTGCACCTCGGTGGAGGTGGTGGCGTCGATGATCGACTTGCTCGTGAACTCCGCGAAGAACTCCCGCGTGAGCAACATCGCCGTGATCGTGTCGCTGATGACCACGCTGATGGCGTTCTCGTCGCTGAACCCCTCATTGATCGAGTAGCCGAGTGCCTCGAAGAACACCCGTGACCGTGGCAGGTCGCTGACGGGAAGATTGACGAAGATCATGGTGGACATCGGGGCCGTCTCTCTCGAGGGTGCCGGCGGTCCGTTGCCGTCGGTCGCCTTCGAATGATGACGACGATGGTCGACGACGTCAAGAGTCATCCGACGCGAAGCGGCTTGAGCAGCGCGCGCGTGTGGTCACGAAGAAACGTCCGCGCATGGATTCACGCCTACCTGTGGCGGACAGCAGCCACCGGACGTTCAAGCACACCACATCCACGAACGATCGCGGTCGACCTCTGGTCGTGAGTGAGCGGGAGACACCGTATCGATGCGCGCTCAGCGCGGCAGTGGTCGCAGCTGATCCTCGGTCACGGGGAAGGACACCTCGTAGTACAGCTGCGTGGCGGTCATGTCACCCCAATCGTCCTTCTTCACCCGGATCCCGGAGGTCGAGACCTCTGCGATCCGAACCCGCAACCAGGAGCCGTCCTCCAGACGAAGCTCGTGCGGGTCGGCGAGATAGCCCATGCCGATCTCGTCGAGCGCCTCCTCGGCATGGAACCAATCCAGCGCCTCGGTTCGCTGACGCCCCAGGAGATCGATGACGACGAACCCCTCACCGACAGACTTCATCCACCCCAGCCGCTCTCGGTCCTCCGAGCGCCGATGTTCGATCCAGTCCGGTTCCATGCAGCGAGCGTAACGGCCACCGAGGAACAACGCCTGATGGGTGACCGACCGAACGCCAGCCCGTCAACAGCACGAGGGGGCCGACTCGAAAGCCGACCCCCTCGTGCGTCGTGTGACGACGAGTGCTCAGTGCTCGTCGTAGTGCTCGCCGTGCGCGGCGTGCTGGTGGCCGTCGTGGAGATAGTCGACGTGACCGTCGTGGTCGACGGCGTCGTGACCGCACGCCGCACCGTGCTCGTGGTCGGCGACGGTGTGCTCGGCGACACTCTCGTGCTCGTCGTAGTGACCGTCGTGCAGAGCGTGGTGGTGCGTGCCGTGCACGTAGTCGGTGTGGTCGTCGTGCTGGACGGCCTCGTGGCCGCAATCCGTTCCGTGCTCGTGCTCGGTGACGGAGTGCTCGGCGTGGATGTCAGTCGTGCTCATGGTTGCCTTTCGAAGGAGGAGATCGGGTGTCGCGATGGACGGCGACGCTTGACCAGTACATCTCACGCATAAGCGAATTGCAATACATGCAGCTAATCGATAGTGGTTCTCGCTATCCCTCGAGCGCGTGCTGCACGGCATCGTCGACGATGTGCGAGACGTGCACGTCAGCGACGTCGTAGTGCGCCTCTCGACCAATCCGCTGCACCGAGACGAGGCCGGCTGAGCGCAGCGTCCGCAGGTGCTGCGAGACCAACGGCTGCGACAACTGGCTCTGTTCGGCGAGTTGACCAACCGTGGATGTGCCGCCGGCCAGGATGCGCAGCAACCGCAACCGCGAGGAGGAGGACAGCGCCTTGAACAACTCGGCAGCAGGTTCGAGATCCTCGTTCATCTGTACATATAAGCAGATGTGAATGCATCAGGATCGCCGGGACCCTCGAAGACCCCGTTCGACGTCCGCGTTCTGGATCGTCACCCTGACGATTAGGCTGGGCGACTGTGCTCGATGGACCGCTGATCGCCGAATGGCTCCCCGTCTCGGTGGCCGCGCTCATCCTCCTCCTCGTGGCGGCGGGAGTGGCCGGTTGGGTCGACGCGGTCGTCGGCGGTGGTGGACTGATCCAGCTGCCCGCGCTCGTCATCGCCGTTCCGAGCGACGTCGCGACCCCGTTCATCCTGGGCACGAACAAGCTGTCGTCCTTCTTCGGCACGCTGTCGGCCAGCTGGGTGTACCTGCGCAAGATCAGGGTGCAGCTCGTCCTCCTGATCCCCCTCGTCGCCGGGGCGTATGGCGGATCGACCTTCGGTGCCGCCCTCTCGCGATACGTCCCGCGGGAGGTATTAACGCCCGTCGTGCTCGTCGCCGTGATCGCCGTGGCGCTGTACACCCTGTTCAAGCCGACCATGGGTCTGCACCACGAACCCCGCCATGACCGCGCCACCGCCGTCGCCTGGCGGGCGGCGATGATCGGCCTGCTGGTGGGCTTCTATGACGGCATCCTCGGACCGGGAACGGGTTCGTTCTTCGTCATCCTCATCGTCGGCGTGCTCGGCTACGGCTTCCTGCAGGCCAGCGTGAACGCGAAGATCGCCAACCTCACCACGAACCTCGCCGCTCTCGTCGTGTACGGGGTGCACGGTGAGGTCCTGCTCGCGCTCGGCCTCGCCATGGCCGTGATGAACATCACCGGCGGGTTCATCGGCGCCCGGATGGCGACGAAACGCGGAAGCGGCTTCGTGCGCATCGTGTTCCTGGTGACCCTGTCCATCCTCATCGTGAAGCTCGCCTGGGACACCGTGGCGCAGTTCACCGGTTCATGATGCACCCGGCAGGGCCGAACGCCCTGGGGTAGGTGTTCCGAGCAGCCGCCGGGTCCAGTCGGCCAGGGCTGCGGTGGCGGTCCGCGAGATGCCGGCGGCCGGCATCATGCTCGTGAAGCCGTGGAACGCCCCCGGCCACACGTGCAATTCGGCATCGCCACCCGCAGCCCACATCGCACTGGCGTAGGCGACCGTCTCGTCACGGAACACCTCGGCGCTGCCACAGTCGATGTAAGTGCGCGGAAGACCGGCGAGGTCGGTCGCCCGCGCGGGGGCGGCGTAGATCGACACGTCCTCACCGGCGCGACGGTGTCCGAGATAGGCCTCCCAGCCGAACCGCGTCATCTGCCGATCCGCGACCCCGACCCCGTCGATCTGCATCGTCGACACGGTGGCATCGCGGTCGTCGAGCATCGGCGAGACGAGGATCTGCCCGAACAGGGCCGGCCCACGGCGGTCCCGGGCGAGCAGGGCGGTGCCCGCGGCGAGCCCGGCACCCGCGCTCTGGCCCGCGATCACGATGCGGTCCGGGTCGATACCGAGTTCATCCGCGTGCTCCGCGACCCAGACGAGACCGGCATAGCAGTCCTCCACCGGGTACGGGTCGGGGTACTCGGGGGCGAGGCGGTAGTCGACGCTGACGAGCACGACGTCATGGTCGTCCAGGAGCCAGTCGTCGTAGGACTCGAGGTTGCCGAGGTGATGCCCGAACATCATCCCGCCGCCGTGGATCGTGTAGACCGCCGTCGTCGCGCCCGAGCGCCCGATCCGCTGGATGACAGCGAGCGTGATCGGATCCCCGAGATGGCCGGGCACCGTGAGGGAGCGCCGCTCGAACCCCCGCGAGCGCAGCCGTTCGTCGAGGGCATCCTCGGTCGTGTCGAGGCTGCGCATCCTCGGCAGCATCTCGGTCGTCAGGGTGAACGGCCCGCGCGCCTCGAGCGCGGCGAGGAAGGGGGCGAGTTCGGGATCGAACGGGGGACGGGGCATGCGGTCAGACATGGGAAGGCTCCTGGGTTGCGGGCTGAGATGGGGAGTGATGTGAACGGAGGACACCGACAGCCACGAGGGCTGCAGCGAGGGCGGTGATGGTCGATCCCGCGATGAGGACCGCTTGCTGGAACGACGCGACAAGGGCCGGGGTGAAGTGCTCGGTCGCGATGCCGCCGCCGACGAGCGCGGCGAGGATCGTCCCGGTCGCGGCGATCCCGACAGCGGTGGCGATCTCGCTCGCGGTGTCGACCAGGGCCGCACCGATGGACGTGCGGTCAGCCGGGAGCCCGCGGAGGACGTTGTTGCCGGCGACGACTCCGACCACCCGCATCCCGGCGGCGACGAGGACGAGTGCGACGAGCACCCACGGGTAGCCGAACCGGCTCAGCAGCGCGAACACGGCGAGCCCGGAGACGACCGCGGCAGCGCTCATCCAGGCGGCGCGGTCGAGCCCCACGCGCTGGACGAACGGCCCGACGAAGCGACCGCCCGCCAACAGCACGACGACCTGCGGGAGCATCGCGACAGCGGCCAAGGCCGGCGGCCACCCCCAGGCGAACTGCAGCTGCAGGGTCGCCAGGTACGACAAGCCGGCCATCGCCAGCCCGGCGGCGGCCTTGTACGCCAGGCCGGAGGCCACGAGCGGCTGAGCCACGAGACGAAGATCCAGCAACGGCTGGCGGGCGGTGCGCTCCCTGACCACGAAGCCGATCGCGGCGGTCACCGTTGCCGCTGCCGTTCCCCAGCCCGCAGCGACGTCGGTGCCGGTGACGAACAGGGTCGGGGTGACGAGGACGCCGACGACGGTCGCAGTCCCGAGTACAGCGCCGAGCACGTCGATCCGGTCACGGTGCAGGTGCGACCGCTCGTCGGCACCGATCCCGGCGCGGATCCCGATCCAGGCGATCACTGCGATCGGGGCGTTGGCGACGATGAGCACCTGCCACGGCGCCACGGCGAGCACGAGTCCACCGATCGTGGGGCCGGCGGCCAGGCCCACCAGTCCGGCGGTCGAGATGACGGTCAGCGCACGCACACGCAGGTCATCCCGGTCGAACAGACGGAACGCCAGCGCCATGGATCCCGGGGTCGTCATCGCCGCAGCGACACCCATGAGCGCGCGCACGGCGATCAGCTGCTCCACCGAGGCCACGAACACGGTCAGGACGCTGACGACCGCGAGCAGCGTCAGGCCGACGAGCATGACCCGGCGCCGGCCGAACCGGTCGGCGACCGCGCCGAACAGCAGCATCAGACCACCGAACGCGACCGAGTACGCGCCCGAGACCCATTGCAACGATGCGGTGGACGCCGTGAGGTCACGACCGATGGTCGGGAGGGCGACGTTCAGGACGGAGTTGTCGAGCATCTCGAACAGGAAGACGGCCGAGAGGCCGGCCAGCGCGACCCAGGCGTCGCGGAGACGTGGCGGCGAGGCTGTGACGATCGGGGAGGATGAGGGTTCGGGCATGGGCGCACTCCTTCGATGAAGAAGTGACGACTCCCACGAGCCGCGTGCGCGTTTCCGTCGGCCGGAGCACGACGGGATTTTTCCCTCTGCGACGAGAGTAACGCATCATCGGCCGGTCGTCGCACCTGCGGATCACCGCAGATACGCGTCGACCAGCAACGGACCTCGGACGGCCCTGAGCGTGTCGACCAGCCGGTCGAGTGCTCGGCGGTTCCAGGAGGAGAGCTGGAGATCGTGAGGACCGAGCGGTTCGAGCTTCCCGGTCCGGAGACGGATGACCTCCCAGCCGGCCGAGCGCAGCGCGCGGTCCTTCCGTCGGTCGACGGCTTCACGGCGGCCGACGTGCTCGAGACCGTGCCGGCCGATGCTGTCGTACTCGATGGCGATGCGCAGTTCCGGGTAGACGAGGTCGGGCCACACCTCGAGGTGCTGGAAGAACGGACGTTGCACGCGCACCGCGTTCAGTCCCTCCGTCAGCGCCAGCCGCTCATGGACGTCCGCGCGCAGCTGAGCCTCGACAGCGGACGCCGGTTTCGGCGCGCACACGGACAAGAAGGCCTCCCCCACCGGCAGGTCGGGGGTCTTCTCGCACAGCGACGCCTTCGGCCGCGCGCGACGCTCCCGGATGATCCCGGCGACCGCGGGCACGGGATCGGTCACCGACTCCCGCATCGGCAACGCGACGATCTTCGACGGATCGGCCTCGTCGGAACATTCCGGACACCACGCGCTGCGGCGACGCTCGCGTCCGGGCCGCGAGCGCTGCTCCGCCGGTGTCGCGACGAAGCGGTGTCCGCGGTCGCACTGCCACTGCAGGAGGACGTCGGCAGCCGGCGGCACCTGGCTCAGGACGATTCCGGCGTTGAGATCCGCGTGGTACTGACGCCACAGCGCGGGGAACGACGCCCAGGCCTGCCGGTAGGCGCCCACCGGGTACGGCGTGTCGAGGCCCTTCGACCATTGACGGCGGGCCCACCACGCTTCCACACGTTCCGGCACGATCCCGAACCTACGACGGGCCGCCGACATCGGGCCCCGCGAAGGGCGCCCACCTCGGCGACGCCGTCGTCAGCGCTTCGCGTGGACGGTGTCACCCCACCGGGACCTGGAAGTCCTCGCTGCAGGGGACGTTGTCCTGCCCGGTTTCGAAGTGGCCCGTCGGCGCCTTGCGCTTGACGTCGTCGATGTAGTGGGTCTCGGTGCTCTGCGAGTAGCCGTCTCCACCCTGGAATTCGTAGACGGTGATGTCGACGCGGATCCGGCCGGTCTGCTCGACGTACTCGGTTCCCGCAACGGCATCGACGTGTCGGGTGAGGTCGATGTGCCGCTCTTGTGCCGCCGACTGATCGAGTACTTCGATCAGTCGGAGACCCTCGTCACCGGCGAGCTCCTCGTCGCTCAGGACCTCCGACAGCACTCGATCGGCACGGTGCTCTCCAACCGCTTCGCCTGACCCGGGCCGGACTGCACATGCGGATCCGGCCGACGATTTCCTCGTCACCCTCTGAGTCGCCACGGAACGTGAACAACGGGTGAATCCGCCCGCTCACCCGTTGTCGATCCTGCGATCGAGGAGCAGGATCTTCGCCGTGGACCCCATCATCCTGCTCTCTCTCGTCGTGATCACGGCGCTCGCCTTCGACTTCACCAACGGATTCCACGACACGGCGAATGCGATGGCCACCTCGATCGCCACCGGTGCGCTGCCGCCGAAGGTCGCGGTCACGCTCTCGGCGGTGCTGAACCTCGTCGGCGCGTTCCTGAGCATCGAAGTCGCGCTCACCGTCACGAACGCGGTGGTGAAGATCCAGGACTCGTCGGGAGCTCCCGATCCGGCGCTGCTGGAGGGCGGCGGCTCGGCTCTCCTGCTGATCGTGCTCGCCGGGCTCATCGGTGGCATCATCTGGAACCTGCTCACCTGGCTGCTCGGTCTGCCGTCGAGCTCGTCGCACGCGCTCTTCGGCGGTCTCATCGGCTCGACGCTCGCGGGCCTCGGCCTGAACGGCGTGAACTGGGCCGGTGACGGCTCGAAGCTCGACGGCGTCGTCGGCAAGGTCATCCTGCCGGCCCTCATGTCGCCCCTGCTCGCCGGCGCGGTGGCGGCGATCGGCACCTGGCTCGTCTTCCGGGCCATCGGCAACCTCGCTCAGGGACGTCTCCACCGCGGCTTCCGGATCGGGCAGATCGGCAGCGCGTCGCTCGTCTCCCTCGCCCACGGCACGAACGACGCACAGAAGACGATGGGCGTCATCACCCTCGCGCTCATCGCGGCCGGCGGCTGGGACGACACCGAGTCGGTCCCACTCTGGGTGAAGCTCGCGTGTGCCCTCGCGATCTCGCTCGGCACGTACATCGGCGGGTGGCGGATCATCCGCACCGTCGGCAAGGGCATCGTGGAGTTGAACACGCCGCAGGGCATGGCGGCCGAGAGTTCCTCCGCCGCGGTCATCCTCGCCTCGAGCCACCTCGGCTTCGCCCTCAGCACCACGCATGTCGCGACCGGATCGATCCTCGGCTCCGGGGTCGGACGGCCGGGGGCGCAGGTGCGCTGGCGGGTGGCGCTCCGGATGGTCGTCGCCTGGGTCATCACCCTCCCGGCCGCCGCGCTCGTGGGCGCCGTGATGTGGTGGCTCGGTCACCTCGCGGGCGGGGCGATCGGCGGAATCCTCATGGTCGCGATCCTCGTGGGTGTCGCGCTCGCCATCTACCTCCGCTCACGCCGCGACAGCATCGGATCCCACAACGTGAACGACGACTGGCAGGACGCCCCCGCCCGCTCGTCGCAGAAGACCGCAGCGTAAGGACGTCGGACATGTTCATGCTCTTCCTCGAAGCCGCCGGCCAGGTGGCCGTCATCGCGCTCGTGCTCGGAGCGGGTCTTCCCACGCTCTTCGCGCTGGGCGTCCGCTCGTTCGCGGTCGCCGGAGGTGCCGCGGCCGAAGACCGGAGCGGGCGGAGCACGCCGGCGCTCCCATCGGGCCTCCTCCGCGCAATCGGCGTGCTGTGTTTCGCCGTCGTCGTCGCCGCGGTGCTGGTCGGGCTCACGATCATCGTGGCCACGGGTCTGGGGCAGGAGGTCAGCTTCGAACACGTGATCCCGACCTTCACCCCGAAGGACTGATCGTGTCGCACGAGAACGGTGTGGACGCGACCGGCGCAGACGTGGCCGGCGTCGATGTCGCTGGCAGCGGGTCCGGCGTGGTGGCGCGCGTCGTCGGTTGGCTCCGCGCCGGATACCCGACGGGCGTGCCCGAGCACGACTACGTGCCGCTGCTCGGCATCCTCCGACGGAGTCTCACGCCTGAGGAGCTGGACCAGGTCGTCAAAGGACTGCTCATCGAGGCGGAGAACGCCGATGCGAGCGGTGAGCAGGTCGGCAACGATCGCCTGCGGGCGCGTGTCGAACAGCTCCTCCTCGGTCCGGCGCTCCCGGAGGACCTCGTCCGCGTCTCCGCCCGGCTCGCGAGCGCGGGGTGGCCGCTCGGGAGCCCGGACGACGTCCGCGCGGTGGCGACTGACCATGACGACGACGGTCGGGAGGCGCGCGCGAACCTCCTCGAGGAACGCGGAGGGCTGGTCGCCCGCATCGTGCGCTGGCTTCGAGCCGGGTACCCCGCAGGATTCCCCGAGCAGGACTTCGTCCCGCTCGTGGCGCTCCTCCGACGTCGGCTGAGCGACGCCGAGGTGGCTGAGGTGGGCGCGCGCCTCGCGGCGGAGGGCGACGCGTCGCTCAGCCGTGTCGACGTCGCCACGGCGATCGCCCGGGTCACCGCAGAGTTGCCGAGTGACGAGGATGTGGAGCGTGTCCGCCGGTCGCTCGCCGAGCACGGGTGGCCGAGCGACTTCGCGGTCTGAAACCCGCCCGCAGTCCACGCTGCGGGTCACCTGCAGGACGGTTCCCGGCTCAGCTGGGAAGGATCACCCGCACCTGTGCTTCGATCTCGGCGACGATCTCGTCGATGGTGTTCCCGGCGTTGATCGTCGCCGCCATGCTGACGAACATGATCGCGGACACGATGTGCGCCGTCGTCGCGGCACGCTCGGCGGTCATGAGGCCGTCTCGTCGCAGCACCGCGGCGATCGCCTCCTCGGTCTGCACGGTGAGGGCGAGCGCGGCGCGGTGATACGGCTCCTCGGGATCGCCGAAGACGATCTCCCGCAGGTAGGTGCGGCCGTTGTCGACCTGCTTCCGATTGCACTCCACGACCGGACGGATGATCGCCATGACCGCATCGAGCGGGTCGGCGGCGGCTTCGGCGTCCGCAACCCCGCGGACGAGTGCATCCGCGTAGATGGAGTTCTGCACGAGCAGCAGGAGCTCACCCTTCGTCTTCGCGTAGAGGAAGAGCGTGCCGGTGCCGATGTCGGCCCGATCGGCGATCTGCTGCGTGGTCACGTCGTCGACCCCGTGCTCGGCGAACAGCTCGCCGGCTGCTGCGGTGATGCGTTCGAGTTTGTCGAGCTTGTTGCGCTCGCGGCGACCGAGCGGCCGGGATTCGACGGTCATGGGTGTCCTTCGGGAATACAAGATGATTGCACTCAGTTGTGAGCATAGTCACTGGATCGCGACATCACTGGATGTCGCTCATTGTTCCACGGCCACTTCGGAACCACTCATTCGAACAGAACGGTCAACCACATGCCCTCACTCAACGGAGCAGTCGTCCTCGTCACCGGCGCGAACGGCGGCATCGGGACCAACTTCGTCCGCGACGCCCTCGAACGCGGCGCCAGCAAGGTCTACGCCACGGCTCGGAACCCGCGCACCTGGGACGACGAGCGTGTCGTCCCGCTCGCGCTCGACGTCACCGACCCCGCGTCGATCGCCGCCGTCGTCGCGGCAGCCCCCGACGTCACGATCCTCATCAACAACGCCGGCACGAACGCGTCGACGCCCGGCATCCTGTCGCACACCGACGAGGAGATCCGGACCAACGTGGAGACCAACTTCCTCGGCCCGCTCTTCCTCGCTCGCGCGTTCGCACCGATCCTCGCCGCCAACACCGGATCCGCGATCATCGACATCCACTCCGCCCTCAGCTGGTACGCCGTCGCGGGAATCTACAGCGCGACGAAGGCCGCGCTCTGGTCGGCGACCAACTCGCTTCGCCTCGAACTCGCCCCCGCAGGCGTGCACGTCGTCGGCGTGCATGTCGGCTACGTGGACACGGCCATGGCCGCCGGCGCGACCGACCCGAAGCTCGATCCCGCCGTCCTCGTGACGAAGGTGCTCGACGCGACGGAGGCCGGTGAGTACGAAGTCCTCGCGGACGACACCTCGGTGCAGCTGAAGGCCGGGCTCAGCGCCCCACTCGAGGCGGTCTACCCGCAGCTCGCCTGACCCTTCCCGAGAGTGCACAAAACGCTCC
>NZ_MJGW01000039.1:0-96110 GCF_001865025.1 Plantibacter sp. MMLR14_011 | reverse complement strand
GGAGCGTTTTGTGCACTCTCGCTGTCATCACTGACTAGTCCGCGATGACCGCTTTGCCACGGATGCCGCCACCGGCGAGCGAGCCGACGGCCTCCACCGTGTCGTCGAAGGGGAACACCTGTCCGACGACGGGACGGATCGCCCCGCTGTCGATGAGGGCGGTGATCTCGCGCAGCTGGTCACCACTCGCCCGCATGAGGAGGAACCGGTAGCTCACGCCGAGCCGCTTGGCCTGCCTGCGGATCTTGCCGCTGAGTGCTGAGATCGCCAGCCGGAGCATCGCGTTGAGGCCGGCGGAGCGGGCGAAGTCCGGGGTGGGCGGTCCGGCGATGCCGACGGCCGTTCCGCCTCGCTTGAGGATGCGGAGCGACTTCTCGAGGTTCTCGCCGCCGAGGCTGTCGAGCACGAAGTCGTACCCCTGGAGGAACTGCTCGAAATCCTCGGTGCGGTAGTCGATCACGGTGTCCGCGCCGAGTTCGCGCACGAAGTCCGCGTTGGAGGCGCTGGCCGTCGTCGCGACCTGCGCACCGAGCTGCTTGGCGAGTTGGATCGCGATCGATCCAACCCCGCCCGCACCGGCGTGGATGAGGACCTTCTGACCGTGCTGCACGTCGCCGAGCTCGACGAGGGCCTGCCACGCGGTCAGTGCGACGAGCGGCAGTGATCCTGCCTCCACCATGCTGATGGACGCCGGCTTGAGCGCGACATCCGCCTCTGCGACGGCGATGCGCTCGGCGAAGGTCCCGATCCGGTGATCACGAGGACGCGCGTAGACCTCGTCACCGGGCTTGAAGCTGCGGACATCCGCGCCGACGCGGATCACGGTGCCGGCGACGTCGTGGCCGAGGATGATCGGCAACTGGTACGGGAGGATCTGCTTGAACTCGCCGAGACGGATCTTCTCGTCGAGCTGATTGAGGCCGGCGGCCTGCACCTGCTCCAGGACGTCGCCAGCGCCGACGACGGGCTCGGGCACCTCGGTCTCGTGCAGTGGGGACGCGTAGCTCGAGATGATGAACGCCCTCATGGGTGGGCCTCCTTCCGGGTCGATTTCCCGGATTGACCCGAGTTAGCTCAATTATGAGCAGACTCAGTTATTTTGTCAAGGAGCCCCCACAGCCGCCCCGACGCCCAACCACATGACGCCCCGACTGGGCACCACAAGACCATCGGGCCGCTGGTCGAGCGGCAGCCGTCAGACCCTCGACGACGAGGATGCTCGCCGATCAGGGCGTCGCGTACGCGGGGATCGACGAGTCGATCATCCAGTACGTGTCTTCGACCCGCTGCGCCGAGTCGGTGAAACCCGAGTCGGGGATCATGAGGTAGGTCGAGGGATCGCCGCCGTCGTTCCAGGTGGTGTCGACGGCGAGCCACTGCCCGTCCACGAACACCTTGTTCCACGCGTGCGGCCCACCGGAGAGGACGTCCCCGGTCACGACCACCGTCTGCACGCCCGCGGCGTTCGCGAGCGCGTTGAAGGCGTAGGAGTAGCTCGCACACACGCCGAGCCCCTGCAGCAGCGTCCCGGTGGCGTTCCAGGCGTACTCGTAGCCGACCGGGACCCCGTCGAACGCGTCGCCCTGCAGGGTCGCGAAGGCGGCGTCGTCGTACTCGGCGTTCGAGACGAGCCACTCGTTGAGCGCGGTGACCTTCTCCCGATCGCTCAGCCCCTCGGGAGCCACAGCCGCCACGACCTCGTCGACGCGTTGCTTGAGTTGCGCCTGCAGCGCCGCCACCTCGTCGTTCGGCAGCGAATACGTCACGAGCAGGGTGTCTCCCCCATCGCGGAGTCCGACGTAGCTGACGTTGAAGACGTAGGGGTTCTGGGCCCGCGCCTCGTACACGGCGTCGTACGGGTCGGGCGCTCCCGGAGTGTCGACGAACTCGGAGATGTCGATCGACTTCGTCTGGGCGATCAGGTGCCCGGCGAGGAACCTGGTGAACTCGGTGCTGCCGTAGACCGGGTAGTCGGTGGGTGGCACCTCGGACACCGGTTCGGCGTCGGTGTTCTCGGGTGCCACGAAGGCGTCGAACCGCGGCATGCCGGTCGGCGGGGCAGCCTCCTGCGCTGCGGCGTTGAACTGGGCGATGGCTGCGACCGGGTCGGGGGTCGACCGCTTCGTGATCGGGATCCACTCCCCCAGCTGTGTGTTGCGTCCGCGGAGCGGGACGACCCATCGATCGCCGTAGTCGAGCACGGCGCTGTCATCGAGGTACGCGACGGTCGATCGGGTGCGCCCGTCGACCGAGACGAACGGCAGCACCTTCTGCACGTTCTCGATGCCCTCGATGTAGCCGCTGGCACCCCAGTTCTTCAGCGCACGCGTGGAGTTCGACGCGACCTCGAGCGGGAGGAAGCCTGCGGAGCGGGTGAAGTCGTACGGCTTGTACGGGGAGAACGAGGTTCCGTCGGTGGCGATCACGCCGAGGTCGAACCCGATCGTCTCGGCGGCGATCTCCTCCTCACCGGCGTCCTGCTCCTCACCGCCGGCCACGTCGTCCTCGGTCTGCGAGCGGTAGTTGTAGGCCTGCAGCCCGATGTTCTGACGACTGACGAACGGGGCCTCCTTCACCTCGAGGTTCTCGGTGTCGCCAGCGGAGGACCACTCGGTCCCGTCGACCTCGGCCACCAGTTTGAAGACGCCGTCACCCCGCTTGGTGACCTCGTGGTGCACGATCAGGTAGGTGTCGGCGCCCTCCACCGACTCCCAGGACAGCGTGACACCGCCGCTGTCGTCGGCCGCCCCGAAGGTCACCTCGGGTGCCGAGTACTCCGACTCGACCGTGAACTTCGTCACGAGCGGCTTGTCCCGCTCGGTGCCGTCCTTCTCGAGCCGGCTCACGAGGAAGTACTCGTCGTGCAGGCCCCACCGACCTCGGGATGCTCCGGCCTCGTCGAGGATGTCCGCCTCGGTCTTCCCGAACGTCTTCCCGAGTTCGGTTCCGGAGATCGTCACGCCGCCACCGGAGTCGGACTGGTACACCGAGTACTCGGCCTGCTTCGTCAGAGCCGCGTCGTAGAAGACCTGGAACGCCCATGGGGGCGCGTTACCGCCGCGGTCGAGGTCGTCGGTGTCCGCCCGCTTCTTGTTCTCTGCCTTGACGTCGTAGTCGACGTCGATCTCGAACTCGTGGTCGCGTTCGAGGCCCGCCTGTGGGGCCGTGAAGTCGTAGAGTGCGGACTGGTCGGTGGCGATACGGCCCTCGTCGCCGCCGGTCACGGCAGGGACCACGACGAACGCCGCCACGACGGCGAGCGCGGCCGCGATCGCGACGCTCCCGGTGACGAAGCCGATCGTGCGGCCCCGCCGTTTGCCAGGACGCTTCGACTGGTGTGGCTGCTGTGGCTGACGCTGAGCCTGCTGTGGGGCTGGTGGCTGCTGCACGGGTCGTGGCTGCGATGACGGCTGCGGCTGCTGCGGAACTCCGCCTTGCACCTGCGGGGTCCACTCCGAGCCGTTCCAGTACCGCTGCCCGGTCGGGTTCCACGGGTCCGCATACCAACCGGCCGGCGTACCCCCATGCGATTCCGTCACCCGACATCCCCCTTCAATCCGAACGCATCACTGCGATGACCCCATCAAAGCAACGCAACATACGTTATTCGATTCACGGGAATCGGGAAGCGAATCGGCCCGCCGTCACCGCACGACCTCGAGCGGTCAGATCGTCGCGCCGACGTCCCGGAACCCCTGCGGGGACGTGCCGGTGAGGCGCTGATCGACGGACGAGCCGGCGCTCACAGGGCGAAGATCACAGCGCCTGGATGATGAGGGCGACACCGAATGCGACGATCAGGCCGTTGCCGACGATGGCCGTCCTTTTCCGGAACGCCGGTCCCGTCCTCCGCCGCAGTCCGGCTCCGAGCGCGACCAGCAGCGTCTGCCAGCCGAAGGATGCGAGCCCGACACCCACGATGAAGGCGACTGCCGTCGACTCCGATGCCGTGAACTCGGTGAGCCCGGTCAGGATCGCCGCGAAGTACACCAGCGTGGCCGGGTTGATCGCCGTCAGGCCGAGGAAGAGCACGTACCGCTGAGGCGAGGTGCCCGAGCGCTCAGCGGATCGCTCCCCGGCTGACGGCTTCGCACGGAGGCCCTGCAGGAGGCCGTGCACTCCGAGCGCGATGACGACGACACCCCCGAGAAGCTGCGGCCAGGGAGACCAGCCGCCCACGATGGGCGCGGCGAGCGCACCGGCAGCGACGGCGACCGTGCAGTACGCCACGTCCACCGTCGCAACGGCGGCGGCCGCAGGCAGTCCACGGCGCAGCCCGCGCGTGATGCCTTCCTGGAGGAGCAGCATCCCGATCGCCCCGAGCGGTGCGGCCAGGGCGAGCCCGGCGACGGAACCGGCGAGGAGGGCGACGAGAAGGTCCATGCCGACGACTCTGGTGCAGCACACCGGTCGAGACAGTGTGTTCTGGCAGTGAGACGGCATACTGTGTCGCATGGACGACCTCGACAGTGCAATCATCGATGTTCTGCGGACCAATGGGCGCATTTCGTTCAGTGAGCTCGGTCGTCAGATCGGGTTGAGCACGAATGCGACGGCGGCCCGTGTCCGCCGCCTGGAGCGCAGCGGCGTCATCACCGGGTACCGCGCGATCCTCGGCTCCGACGCCCCGGTCGCCGAGGACGGGCTGGAGGCGTTCATCGACGTCCGACTCGACCCCGCGCGTCAGTCGGAGGAGTTCCTGGAGTGGACCCGTCGGATCCCCGAGATCAGAGACGCGGTGCACGTCACCGGCGCTTACGACTACCTCGTCCACATCCGCGTCGCCGGCACTGCCGCCCTCGACCGCCTCCTCCGCAGCATGAAGAACGACGGCGGCGCGACCCACACGCAGACGCGATTGGCGCTCCGGTAGATCCGAGACCCGAATCCGTCCTGCCGGCGCAGCGACGCGGATAGCATCGCCTTGACCGTCCAGCGAAGAGGAGGAGCCGTCATGTCCACGGATGAGAAGCGGCCGCATGTGCCACTGCGGGACTTGGTCGGCGATCTGACTGCCGCTCCGCTCCCTGAAGGCACACAGGCCGAGGCGATCTTCATGATGGTGAAGCTCGACGACGGATCATGGTGTGTGCGGTCGGTCGGTGACACCTATAACGTCGCGGAGTTCGTCTTGGAACTGAACGGCTACACGCACGCCGTCACGATGACGACCGCGCGCGAGTGGGTCGATGACGAGGACGACGTCGTGTAGCTCAGGGGCGACCCATCGCCCCGTTACGGTTCAGCGAGCGCGCTGGGCGCGGGCCTCCCAGTCAGCGCGCGACAGGAACGGCGCACCTGCCAGCCGGACGACGATCCCGGTCCTCGAGTCGACCTGGTCGAACTCCTGATACTTGAGCCTGAGCGTCGTGTAACCCGCGCGGCGCTCCCGCTGATCGGCTCGCTTGAACGCCGCTTCGACGGCGTAGCTCACGACGATCAGGATGACCGTTGCGGCGAAGGGAACATCCCACGCAGCTCCGACCACCAACATGATGGAACTGGAAACACCCGCGATGACCAAGAGGACGCAGACGGCCAACAACGTCCTCGCCCAGACCCAGGCGGAAATCGGCACGACCGGTGCATACCGCTTCACAACCGCATCCCCCTGTCTCGACCGGAACCCTGATCGAGCAGGGCCGGTGTGATCACGCTACCGCGGCCTGTCTCTAGACCGGCGCGAGGGGTTCCCGGGCTCCGTCCGGAAGTTCCACGGTGATCGGGTCACCGGGCTGCACGACGCCGCCGGCGAGCACGACGCCCATGACTCCCGCCTTGCGCACGGTGCTACCCTCGGCGTCCGTGCCGACGACCTGCTTGAGCAGGCCTGGTTCGAAGCGGTCGATCTGGACACAGGGATTCCGAAGCCCCGTCACCTCGACGACGGCGTCCGTCCCGAGCCGGAGCACGGCACCCGCGGGGAGGTCGAGGAGGTCCAGCCCCTCGGTGGTGATGTTCTCGCCCAGCTCACCCGGGGTGAGATCGGCGTCCACCTCCGCGAAGAGCTCCCGGTGGATGAGGTGGACCTGTCGGAGGTTGGGCTGCGTGGGGTCTCGTCTCACGCGGGACCGATGCTGCACCGTCGCGCCGAAATGCGCGTCGCCCTCGACGCCCAGCCCGGCGACGAGGGTGATCGCGTCCCGTCGCGGCTTGGAGAAGCGGTGCTCATCGTCGCTGCTGACCGAGACGACACGGGCGTTTGCCATCACCCCAGTGTGCACGGGGCAAGCGCGGATGACCACTCGACCCACACGACACGGTCAGTCGTGCAGGATCACCTGGTACAGGTTGTGGTCCTGCCAGGTCCCGGCGATCCGCAGGTACGACGGCGCCATGCCGATGTGCTCGAACCCGGCGTTGCGGAGCACCCGTTGCGAACCGTGGTTGTGCAGCAGGGTGCTCGCCTCCACCCGATGCAGGCGGAGGTCGTCGCGTGCCACCCGCAGGATCGCCTGCACGGCGGCCGTCGCGAGGCCCTTGCCCGCGTACTCCGCATCCACCCAGTAGCCCAACCCGGCGTTCTGGAACGGGCCACGGACGATCCCCGACAGGTTGAACCGGCCGACGATGGTCGCGCCGTCGAACAGGCCGAGCGAGTATGCGCTCCCGGCGGCACTCGACGCGAGCTTGCTGGTGAGGTCCGCCGACTGCGCGGCCTCGGTGAAGAACTCCTCTGAGCGAGCCGGCTCCCATGGAGCCAGGTGGTCGCGGTTCCGCGAGTACGCCGCGGCGAGTTCCCTCGCGTCACCGAGTTCCAAGGGCCGCATGTCGATGCCGTCGGCGAGGTTGATCACGGTGAACACCCGTCCACGGTAGTCGCCGCCGGGTGCACTCGACCAGCCCGATGCGACATGCGGACCGCAGAGCGAGATTCAGCGACTGGCGATGGGGTGGGCCGGGTACTCGCGCAGCACCAGGGCCGTGCTGACGGGACCGAACCGGCCGATGGCGTCGATGATCTGCTCGAGGCGTTCCGGCGAGGAGGCGTGCACATCGAGGACGAGACAGTCCTCGCCGGTCACGCGGTAGATCCGGTGGATCTCCGGAAGCTCGTCGAACTGGGTCAGCGACGCCTGGATCTGTGCGTGGGTCGTTCGGAGTCGGACGACGGCGTGCGTCGTGAGCCCGAGCTTCTGCGGCGACACCCGAGCCCCGTAGCCGGTGATGTACCCGGCGAGCTCGAGCTTGCGGACCCGCGCCGACACGGCCGGCTGGGACAGGTGCACGAGCCGGGCGAGGTCCGTCATCGTGGTTCGCCCGTCGACCTGGAGCACGTCGAGGATCGTCTGATCCGTTCGATCGAAGGAAAGCGAAGCATCGTCCGTCATCTGCTTAGTAAACAACGGATGGTGACGCTCCAGCTGCTGAGACGGAGGGTTCGACTGGCACGCTGAGGGCAGATCGCCCGACCACGACGAAGGAATCCCATGTCGATCATCACCATGCCCGGGATCGGTGGATCCGACGACGCCCACTGGCAGTCCCTCTGGGAGCGCGAGACACCCGCGATCCGACGGTTCGCGCCGGCCTCCTGGGACGAGCCGGATCTCGACGACTGGTCCGCCGCGCTCGACCGGGCGGTGGCAGGTGAGCCGGCGATCCTGGTGGCCCACAGCCTCTCGTGTCTGCTGGCCGTCCGCTGGGCGGCGGCGAACCCTGCACGAGTCGCCGGGCTGTTCCTCGTCGCCGCACCCGATCCCGAGGGGCCGCGATTCCCGAGGGTCGCCGCCGCGTTCGCCGAAGATCTCGATGTCCGGCCATCCGCACCCGCAGTGCTCGTGACCAGTGACGACGACCCGTACTGTTCGGAGGCTCGCGCAGCCGAGTTCGCCGCAAGGTGGGGCGTGCCTCGGATCAGCATCGGGCGGCAGGGCCACGTGAACGCCGCCAGTGGACTCGGCGCCTGGCCGGAGGGCCGGCGACTGCTGACCGCCTTCAGCGCGGGCACTGCGAACGCCTCCCCGCCTGGAGGGGGCTGAGTGCCGGGATCGGCGGCAGGAGTGAGCTGCGCGGTGCCGCTAACCGTTGTCGCTCACGCGGACTTCTTGACCGGACCGCCGCGCTCGGGCTGCTCGGGGCGTCACTCGCCGGCCGCCTGGACGTCGGGAAGTCCGGTCGCACCCGATGAACCCTGCGATGGACGGCGTTCGCGCCGTGCGGGCGTCGGGCAGACTGGAACCGTGACCCGAGCCGAAACGACCCGAGCAGCCCTCCTCCGCGACCGCATCGTCCAGCAGGTCGCCGAGCTGGGCTTCGACGCGCACGGCCTGCACGTGCTCGCCGGTGACGACGAAGCCGGGCACCGCTGGACCGAGGACGTCCGTGAGGACATCCACTCCGCAGCGAAGGGCGTCTGTGTGCTCGCCGTCGGCATCGCCATCGACGACGGTCTCATCACGATGGACACCACGCTTGGCGCGGTGTTCCCGGAAGTCGACTTCGGCGAGGGTACTGCCGACGTCACCCTCCGCCACCTCCTGAACATGACGAGCGGTGTCGACCTCCCCTGGTCACCGACCCTGCTGTCCGACTGGCCGGACCTCGCCCTCGAGTTCTTGAGCAGGCCGTCCCGCGGTCGTGTGTTCCAATACTCGAACGCCAGCACCTACACGGCGATGCGCGCGCTCGAGACCCGGGTCGGCGACGTCGGCGACTACATCGAGCAACGACTCCTCGCACCGCTCGGCATCCACGACGCGCCCTGGGAGCGGTGTCCCCGCGGATTCATCGCGGCCGGCGGAGGGCTGCACCTCGGCACCACGGAACTCGCGCGCATCGGCCGCCTCATCCGCGACCGCGGCCGGTGGGGAGGCGAACGACTCCTGTCGGCGGAGTGGATCGACGCCATGCACACCGAGTGGGTGCCCTCCGGCACCGGCGATGGCTACGAGCGGTATGCGCTCGCCGGGTGGGATGGTCCTGGCGCGGCCTGGCGACTCCACGGGGCCTACGGGCAGCTCGTCATCTTCGCCGGCGACGCCGTGATAACCATCACGGCCGAGGACCACGAGGGGGCCGACCGCATCGCGGCCTCCGTGTCCTCGCTCCTCACCGACACCGCGGGCTGAGCCCGGCTGCGGGCGCGGGTCAGCTTCCTGCGCGGAGCACTCCCGCCGCCGCTTCGACGGTCGAGACGAACGTGGCGCCGACGCTCCGGTGCCCGGACCGGATCTCCTGTTGAGGAGCATCGGAGACCACGACCACGTCGATGTCGAGGATGCGACAGACACGCGCTTTGTACGCGATGTCGACCCGGTCCCCGACTCGCGGGCACAACACGACCGCACTCGGTGGGAACCGGTCGTCCGTGAGCATCTCACCCCAGGACGACGCCGCGATCGTCACCTGCAGATCAGGTGCGTGGGAGCCGAGCCACGACACGGCAGACGCACGGGCGCGGTCGTCACTGTCCAGTACGCCGACCGTTCGCATCGATACCTCGTCACTCGTCACCGCATCCGGATTCACACCCCGATGGTGTCGGCTTCATCCGTAAGATACCAGCGCTGGGACGGCCCGCGGAGCACGGAACCCGAATCCACCGCACGACCCACCCCCGCCTCACGCGGACCGTCCACCGCGGGCGACTCGCGATGCTTGCACCCCGCAGGCCTGGCGGGCACGATGGACGGGTACCGCGGTGTCGTGGTGATCGTCGAAGCCCAGGCCGACTTGTCTGCCGATCGATCCCCCGCTCCGTCTCGGAGGCATCGTCCATGACGACTGCTCGCTCATTCCCGCCCTCCATCCTCGGCCACTTCCGCTCAGCCGCCCGCCGATATCGCGGCGTCCTCGGCCATCCCGGGGCGCCCCGGTTCTTCCTCGCTGCAGCCCTCGCGCGGCTCGGCGTCGCCATGACCGGACTCGGGCTGCTGTTCTCGATCCAGCACGCCACGGGGTCGTTCGCGGCCGCAGGGGCGGCGACGGGGGCGTTCGCGCTCGCCGAGGCGGTGGTCGGCCCGCAGATCGCCCGACTCACCGACCTGTGGGGACAGACGGCGACCGTGCCGGTGGCCGTGCTCGTGCATGTCAGTGCAGTCGTCGTCGCGATCGCCACTGCAGGACATGCGCCGTTCGGCATCTCCCTGGCGATCGTCGTCGTCGCGGGTGTCGCGATCCCGCAGCCCGGTGCCCTGTCGGCGGCGCGCTGGTCGCGGTTCCTCCCGGAGCCCGATGCGCTCCGGACCGCCTTCGCTCTCGAAGCGAACGTGAACGACGCGGTGTTCCTGTCGGGACCGATCCTCGTGACGCTCATGAGCACCTCGCTCGCGCCGTGGGCGGGATCCGCGGCTGCGGGGATCCTCGTGGCCACCGGCTGTGTCGCACTCTCACTGCAACGCTCCACCGCCCCGAAACCGCGACGTCGACCGGAGCGTGGGGCGGACATCCACCGCTCCACCCTCCTCGCCCCACCGTTCCTCGCGGCGCTCGGGGTGAACCTCGGGCTGGGGTGCTTCTTCGGTGCGGCACCACTCCTCGTCACGGCGGCGGCGACGGCGGAGGGACGACAACCCTTCGTCGGACTCGTCCTCGCGCTCTCCAGTGCCGCGAGCATCGTCGCCGGCGCGCTGTACGGTGCGCTGCGATCGACTCCGCAGCCCCGGACCGTGCAGCTGATCGCGTCCGTCGTCCTCACGCTCGCCGTCGTCGTCGGTGCCGTCTGGCCCGCCCTGCCCGGGCTGGCGATCATGCTCCTCGTCGGCGGGACCGCGATCGCACCGCTCCTCGCCTCGTCCTCGCAGATCGTGCAGGCGACGGTCGTCCCCCAGGAACTGACGCAGGGGTTCACCTGGATCAACTCGGCTTCCGCCGCGGGTATCGCGGCGAGCGCCGCGCTCACCGGTCGGCTCATCGCACAGGGAGGCGTCGAGGCCGCGGCGCCACCGCTCATGATGCTCGTGTTGATCGCGGTCGTGTCTGCAGCGTCGGCGTTCCGGACACGCACGCCCGTCGACTGAACGGCACTCCGAGCGGCGGTCGATGTGACATCGGCGAGATCCACCCACTATGGTATTGATAACCATTATCAATATGGAGGGTGCGGTCATGAAGGTCAGGAACTCGTTGAAGTCGCTGAAGAAGATGCCAGGAGCGCAAGTGGTCCGCCGACGCGGTCGCGTCTTCGTCATCAACAAGCTCAACCCGCGCTTCAAGGCGCGTCAGGGTTGAACGAGGTCGTCGTCGCGTCGATCCGGCGTGGCCGCCGGCATGACGCGGCGATGACCGTCAGTCTTGCCATGCTCGCCGTGGCGACGATCCTCATCGCCGTGGCGATCGGCCCCGTCCCCATCGAACCGCCGACGGTGGTGGCTGTCCTCGCCCGGCACCTCTTCGGAAGCGCACCCGGCCCCTGGCCGGACTCGGTCGATCAGATCGTCTGGATCACGAGAGCGCCGCGGGTGGCGATGGGACTCGTCGCCGGCGCCGTGCTCGCCGTCGCGGGAGTCATGCTGCAGGCCCTCGTCCGCAATGCGCTCGCAGACCCCTACCTGCTCGGACTCAACTCGGGCGCTTCGACGGGTGTGGCCCTCGTCGTGCTCGTCATCGGCGGTGGCGGCGCGCTCCTCGTCGCCGGCGCCGCATTGGCCGGGGCCATCGGTGCGGTGCTGCTGGTCGTCCTGCTCGCCGGGATGGCGAATCGACGCGGGCCCCTGCGCTTGGTCCTCGCCGGGCTCGCCGTCGGGTACGCGCTGAACGCCACCACGAGCTTCCTCGTCTTCTCCAGCGACGCACCGGAAGCGGCACGCTCCGTGCTGTTCTGGCTCCTGGGGTCGCTGGCGTCGGTGCAACCGGCCGCCCTCCTCGCCGCAGCGATCTCCGCGGTGATCGGCCTGAGCGCCCTCATCGTCCTCGCGCCCTGGACCGACGCCCTGACATCAGGCGACGACTCGGCCAGATCGGTCGGACTCGACCCCGAGCGAGCGCGGATCGGACTGATGGTGGGCGTCTCGGCGATGGTCGGCGTGACGGTGGCGGCCGTCGGGGGCGTCGGCTTCATCGGGCTCGTTATCCCCCACCTCGCGCGCCGGCTCGTCGGCGGACGCCACCGGGCCGTGCTCCCCGTCGCCGCCCTGCTCGGCGGCATCGTCCTCGTCACCGCCGACACCATCGCAAGGACGGCGTTCGCTCCGCAGGAGATCCCGGTCGGTGTGATCACCGGGATCCTCGGCGCGCCATTCCTCCTCGCGCTCCTCCGCCAGGGCCACGGCGCCCGGTCCGAGACATGAGCCCCTCCCCTCCCCCATCAGAACGGAAGACACCCGATGACCACACCCCGACTCCGGCGAGCGCTCCTCGCTGCGACCGTCCCCGTGCTCGCGCTCGGCATCCTGAGCGCCTGCACGGCCACCACCGCAGCTGAGCCCTCTGGCGCTCCGAGCGACGCCGGCTTCCCGGTCACCATCGACAACTGCGGTTCGACGATCACCCTGGACGCGCCGGCCCGACGCATCGTGCTCGTGAACGACGACGAACTGCCCAACCTGGAGGCGCTCGGAGCCGTCGACCGGATCGTCGCCATCACCGCGACCCCACAACCGGGCCTGTACGCGGACGCCACGTACGACGCACTCGACGCCCTGTCGCCGCTCACCACCGAGCAGAACGCGACGGGTGGTTCGGTCGTCTCCCAGGAGAGCATCCTCGGTGCGTCGCCGGATCTGGTCATCGCCCCCGAGAACGCCGTCGACCGTGACGCGTTGGCGGCGAGCGGGATCCCCGTCTACTCCCCCACCGCCTACTGTTCGAACCCCGACCCGGCGCTCAGCAGGACGGCGACCTTCGACCGGGTCTGGGACGAGGTCCGGTCCCTGGGCGGCCTGCTCGGAGCGGGCGAACAGGCCGAGCAGGCCATCGCCGCGGCGAAGGCGACCGTGCAGTCACCTGCTCCCGACGCCGGGACCGCCGCTGCCCTCTACGTCTCGTCCGGCGGCGCCGTGCTGTCGCCGTACGGCGGGCCGAGCATGGTCACCCCGGTCTTCGCGGCCGCGGGCCTCACCAACGTGTACGCGGACTCCGATCAGCGGGTCTTCGACGCCAGCGTGGAGGACATCATCTCCCGCGATCCCGGCACGATCGTGCTGCTGTACTCGAGCGGCGACCCGCAGAGTACGATCGACGCCTTCCTGAGCACGCCGGGTGTCTCCGGGCTGAGCGCCGTCCGTGACGACCGGGTCACAGCACTCCGCTTCCCGTACACGGATCCGCCGAGCCTGCTCTCGATCAAGGGCCCTCACGAACTCGCACGGCTCCTGGACGATCTCGGATGATCGAAGCCGCGGCGGTGACCGTCCGCTCCGGTGGCCGCACGCTGCTCGACGCCGTCTCCTTCACCGCACCGACCGGCAGCGTGACCGGGATCGTCGGGCCGAACGGCGGTGGGAAGACGACGCTGCTGCGCGCGATCGTGCGAGCCGTTCCGATCGAGCGTGGTCGGATCGCCGTCGACGGGCAGGACGTCGGCACGCGGCGCCGACGGTGGATCGCCCGCAGGGTCGCCGAGGTCGGCCAGCGAGTCGACCCGGACCCGGGGCTGCGCGTCGTCGACGAGGTGTCGTTGGGCGGTCTCGCCGAACACGGCGTACTCCGCGTCGGTGGCACCACCCACGATCAGGAGGTCGCCGCCGCGATCGACGCGGTCGGGCTGACCCACCGGGCGTTCGACCGCCTGGCCACCCTGTCCGGAGGAGAGCTCCAGCGGGTCGCCCTCGCCCGAGCCCTCGCGCAGCGTGCGCCGCACGTCCTGCTCGACGAACCCACGAACCATCTCGACCTCAGACATCGGCTCGAGGTCGTCGCACTCCTGCGCACGATCGCACCCACCGTCGTGGTCGTGTTGCACGATCTCGACCTCGCGGCTCAGGCCTGCGACCACCTCGTCCTCCTCCACCACGGCCGCGTCGCCGGTGCAGGCCCACCCCGGGACGTCCTGCATCCCGGCCTGATCGACCGGGTCTACGACGTGAGCACCCACCGGCACGAGGACGCGGCCGGCCGGGTGCGCTTCGAATTCTCACTACCACCGGAACGACACCTCCACCCCGACACCAAGGAGTCCCCATGACCGAATCCATCTCCACCGACGACGCGACGACGCTCGCGACCGCTCGGAGCCTCGCATCGCGCTGGGATGCGCAGCAGACCGGCTACATCAGGCATCGAGCAGAGCGGTTCGACACCATCGCGCGGGTCGTCGCGGCGATCTGCGCGGACTCGCCCGCGCCCCGCATCCTCGATCTCGCGGGCGGGACGGGCTCCCTCGCCGAGCACGTCCTCGCGGCCGTCCCGAATGGTCGGGCGGTCGTCGCGGACAAGGACCCCGCGCTCCTCGCCATCGCCGCCGACCTCTCGGCAGCAGACCCGCGGCTCTCGATCGCGGAGGTCGACCTCGCCGACGCCGACTGGGCCGCGCATCCGCTCATCGCGGACGGCCGGTTCGACGCCGTGGTCTCCTCGACGGCACTGCACTGGCTCCGACCCGCCGACCTCGTCGACGTCTACCGCGCACTGCCCGCCCTCATCCGGCCGGGCGGCATCGTCGTGAACGGCGATCACCTCTCGTACAGCGCACACCACGAGTCGACGCTGGCCGACATCGCCCGCACCGACGACGAGGCGATGCAGCAGGAGACCTTCTCCGGCGACACCGACACGTGGGACGGCTGGTGGGACGCGGTCGCGGCCACGCCGCGCTACGCCGACGCGCTCCGCCGTCGTGACGAGGTCTGGGGTGCATCGCTCCACGAAGCGCCGCCGAAGGTCACCCTCGGCTTCCACCTCGAGACACTCCGCAGCGCGGGATTTGCCGAGACCGGGACCGTCTGGCAATACCTCGACGACTACGTGCTCTACGGCGTCATGGCGAGCTGACCGCCTGAGGACCCGGAGACCGACCTCCGTCCTGCTCGACGGTGCGACGTTGCAGAGCCGGCGGCACCCGTCAAGCGGGCTCGACAGGTCGGTGCGCGGAGGTACCGTCACAGGCATGGGTTCCTCTCGTACGTCCGCCGGTTCCGTCGATCGCATCGCTCGCGATGACTTCGGATGGGAGACGTTCCTGCCGGGACAGCGGGAGGCGATCCAGTCGGCCGTCGCGGGGCGCGACACGCTCCTCGTCCTCGCCACGGGCGGCGGGAAGTCGGCGGTCTACCAGGTCGCCGGCGCCCAGCGCGGTGGCGTGACCCTCGTCATCTCACCGCTGGTCGCGCTGCAGGCCGATCAACTCGCCTCGATCGAGGCGGCGCCTGCCGCCCCTCCGGCCGTCGCACTCAACGGCTCGCTCGGGCCGCATGCGATCGCGGAGGCCTGGGAGCGCATCGACGAGCGCGGGCCCGTCTACGTGCTGCTGGCTCCGGAACAGCTCGCGAACGAGGAGACCGTCGCCCGGCTCGGCGCGGCCGGTGTCTCACTCATGGTCGTCGACGAGGCGCACTGCGTCTCCTCATGGGGAACCGACTTCCGACCCGACTACCTGCGCCTCGCAGACGTCCGCCGCGAACTCGGCGATCCGCCGGTGCTCGCCATGACGGCCACCGCATCCGGCCCCGTCCGCGCCGAGATCATCGAACGCCTGCGCATGCACGATCCGGACGTCCAGGTGCACGGCGTCGACCGCCCGGAGATCCGCCTCGTCGTGCACCGGCACGAGAGCGAAGCGGAGAAGCGAGCCGCGGTCGTCGACGAGGCCCGCGCCTGGACGGCGCCCGGACTGGTCTATGTGGCGACGCGCCGCGACACCGAGCGATACGCCGAGGAGATCGCGGCCGAAGGACGCCGGGTGGCCGCGTACCACGCCGGCCTGAAGACCTCGGAACGTCGCGCCGTCCACGATCGCTGGCGAGCCGGCGAACTCGACGTCGTCGTCGCGACCTCGGCGTTCGGGATGGGGATCGACCGCGCCGACGTGCGCTTCGTCCTCCACGCCACGACGACCGAGTCACTCGACGCCTACTACCAGGAGGTAGGACGGGCCGGACGGGATGGTGAACCTGCCACCACCGCGCTCCACTACCGCGCAGAGGATCTCGGTCTCCGTCGTTTCTTCACCAAGCGTTCGGTGTCGGAAAACGCACTGCGCGCCGTCTGGCGGGCCGTCCGCGCTGCTCCGGGTTCGAGCGTCGGCGATCTGACCAAGCAGCTCGATCGGCCGCGCCGCACGGTCGCCCGCCTCGTCAACGACCTCGCGGACGCCGGCCTCGTCGACACCGCCGACGGCGTCCGGGCGATCGACGAGATCGGTCCGAAGCGCGCGATCGGCGCTGTGCGCCAGACGCTCGAGTCACGCGAGCGGATCGCTGAATCGCGGCTCGCCATGATGCGTGCCTACGCCGAGACGTCGCACTGCCGCCGGCGGGTGCTGCTCGAGTACTTCGGTGTCGAGGCAGCGGAATGGTGCGGAAACTGCGACGGCTGCGAACGGCATGAGGCACACCAGGAGGAGGAGCGCGCCGGGTCCGGAGATGCCGTCGCCGGTTCGCCGCTGCATGTCGACCAGGCGGTGCACCACGAGGAGTTCGGTCCCGGCATCGTGATGGGTGTCGAGCCGGATCGCGTCACCATCTTCTTCGATTCCGAGGGCTACAAGGTCGTGGCGCTCTCAGCGCTCGAGACCGGCGTCCTCACCACCCGCGAGCTCGCCTCGGCCTGAGCGCTCGGGCGCCTGCGCACCGCGAACCGGTACGCCTGCGTCGCGCAGGCGACCCCGAAGGTCGTCGACCGTCGTGAACCGACGCGTGGACATCGACAGCCGCGCTGCTCCGACGAGTTTCGACGCAGAGTCGTCGGTGAAGAGCACCTCCGCGCCCCTCACTCCCAGCACGTCGAGCACGTGCTGGAACGCTCGGACGTCGGGTTTCGCGAAGCCGATGTCCGCCGAGTTGAAGATCGCGTCGAAGTGGTCGGCGATGCCCGACGCTGCGAGTTCAGCAGCGATCGTGTCCGTGCCGTTCGTGAGCACCGCCGTCGTCAAGCCCGCGGTTCGGATCTCGTCGGACAGCTCCAGGAGCGCGTGGTCGACCGACCACGTCTGAGCACCCCATTCCTCAGCTGCCGCCCGGTCACCGACGAGGTGTCCGATCCGGCTGACCCATTCGGCTCTCGTGATCCGGCCGGTGGTGACCTCGTCGATGAGCGGAGCCGCGAAGGCGATCCCGGCGAGCACCCCGGGCTTGAGCCCGTTCCTGACCTCGATGTCGACCACCAGGGCTGGATCGAAGTGTCGGATCACGCCGTCGAGGTCGAACAGGACGACGCGGATCACGACGTGGCTCGTATCTCGCCGCCCGCCGGCTCGCGCCCCGGGGCGTCGTCGATGACGCGATCGATCCAGTCGCGCCGCGGCAGCGTCGGGATCTCGTCACGGGCGAACCAACCGAGTTCGAGCAGCTCCTCGGGGTCCGCGGTCGCCTCACTGAGGAGCTCGCAGTCGTAGGCGGTGGTGACGTAGCCGACGTGGTCGCCGTTCGGGTAGCGCACCATCATCGGTTCACCGCCGTACACCCCGACGATCCCGCGGATGTGGACCCGGGCGCCGGTCTCTTCGAGGACCTCGCGGAGCAGGGCGTCGGCGGGCTCCTCAGCCGGCTCGACGCCGCCGCCGATCAGACTCCAGAGGCCGGAGTGGTGATGGCGGCCGAGGAGGAACCGGTCCCCGTCGCGGATCACCGCGGTGACCCCGGGGAGCATGAGGAACCCGGTCCCGATGTGGGAGCGGATCGAGGCGACGTAGTCGGACATCGGCATGCGGGGAGTCTACGGAACCGGCCTGACCGGAACGTGTCCGTCGGCGTGCTCCGGCGGCCACACCACGGCGAAGTGTTCGAAGACGATCTCTTCGGACTCCGACCACACCGCACCCCGGGCCGCAGTGGTCCGCTCCCAGTAGCGTCGATGTTCGCGCTGCCAGCTCTCGAGCGTGCGGTCGTCCTCGCCTTCGGCGAACGCGAAGGCGGCGTCGGCACTCCCGAACGGACCGATGCGCAGTGCGACGCTCCGGATGATGATCCGCGGAGCACCGGTGCTGTCGCACGCGATCCAGTGCGATCCGATCCGCGGAAGCGGGTCCCCGCGATGCGCGAACTCGGAGACGAGTTCGGCGGTGGCCCGCTTCCGTCCGGTCAAGACGATGTCGAGCAGTTCGTCGGCCAGCTCGGCCGTGTCGCCGAAGTGCTCGACCGTGTAGTCGGCGTCGTCCAGTCCCGCGCCGCCGCGATGCTCGGCGTACGCCTGCCACATCGTCCTCGCGGCATCGACGTCGGGGGCGGCGACCGGGCTGGCGGCGTGTGCGGAGTCCATACATCCGATCGTGCCAGACCATCCGACAGACCCGTCGACCACGGCTCAGCGCAGACGGCCTCCGGTGAACGCGTTCGTCGCGGCGAGGACGGTGTCGACGGGTGTGTCGATCGCCACCTCGCCGACCTGGAACCCGAGCTTGCCGAGCGCGGCGAAGGACCGTGGTGAGAGGGTCGTCGAGACGCCCGGTGACTGCGCGGTGAGACCGGGCACGAGGTGGAAGGTCAGGATCCGCCACTTGCCGCGTGAGCGGACCGAGATGCGCTCGATCGCGCTCCACGGGAGGAAGACCTCGCCCTGCGGGATGCTGCCGCGGAGGCCGTTCGTGTCGAGCGTCAGCACGGTACGAGCCACCGACTGTGCTCCGCGGACCGTCGCGAACTGCACCACGGCGAACAGCATGAGCCAGGAGATGACACTGAAAGACAGCCCGGCCAGCATGCCGAGGGCGAACCCTCCGGTGGTCGTGGTCAGCACGGCGAGGAGCATCCCGAGCATCGGGACCAACGCCGCTCCGATCAGCGTGAGCACGAACGCCGGGCGGGTCGCCCGCTCCGTCCGGGCCGGGGCGGATCCGACGACCAGCGGGGGGAATGACGGTGACGCAGCGTTCATGACGACAGTATGCCGTTCGCTCGGAGTGTCCCGGGGCTTCACCGCGCGGTGAGGCCCGAACCGTCCGCGTCAGCGACGAACGAGGTCGTGCCGTAGTCGTCGCCGACACTGAACATGATCTCCGGCGGCCCGGCCGGGCGACCGAAGGCGGGACTGTGGACGTCGTCGTCGGTCGCGCGGACCACGTAGGCGAGGGCGTCGCCGACGGGCCGGTCGACCTGCTCGGCACCGTCATGCATCAGCATCCAGACGCGGTCGAGCGCGACATCCGTCCAGGAGAACTGCTCGGCCGTCGACTCGGGCTGCGAGGTCGCCGCGCCGTCGTTGGTGACGGC
This sequence comes from Plantibacter sp. MMLR14_011, assembly GCF_001865025.1. NCBI lineage: Bacteria > Bacillati > Actinomycetota > Actinomycetes > Micrococcales > Microbacteriaceae > Plantibacter > Plantibacter sp. MMLR14_011. The sequence continues at coordinate 76,866 of NZ_MJGW01000039.1, read as the reverse complement.
TCCGTCCCGGTAGGTCCAGCGGTCGGTCTTCGTGTCACCAGCGGACAGTGGGGCCTCGACGATGATGAAGTCGGCCGCCACCGTGATGGAGGCCACGCGGTCGTGACCGATCGCCTCCTCGAGCGCCCGCTGAGCGTCGGCGAGCGCCTCCGGTCGGCGCAGATCCGGTCGGAGCCGGCCATCCTGCATGGCGGCGAACGACTGCCCGACCGCCTGGTGGAACGGCGCGACGACGACCGTCGCCGCAGCGATCGCCACGACGGCGAAGAGGGCGAACCGTGCGGGCCGGCCCGCGCGGCCGACGCCGAGCAACGGCCCCCGTCGGACGCCGTCGACGATGCGGCGGTGCGGCTCGACCGGGATGAACGGGACGGACCCACGCCCAGGCACACGCAGACGCGCCCGTTCCGCCGGTGAGAGCTCACCTTCGTCGATGAACGCGACCTCCGGTCCACCGTCGAGCAGGATGGCGACATCACGCTCCGTGCCGGGCTGGAACATCGGGATGGCGGTCAGCGGGACGACGGTGCGCATGGTGCTCGCGAAGGCCGATCCCTGCAGTGGTTGGACGGTCAGGTCGAGCTCGCACAGTGGCTGATCGTTGATCTGTGTGCCGGTCTGACGGAGCGCGTCGATGCGTGCGACCCCGAGCCGGCGGGCGTCTTTGGCCTGCTGCACGGCCTCCGGAGAAGCCCCGATGGCGTTCCCCACCGACCGGGCGATGAGCGTGAGCACGGTGGAGATGATGAAGACGGGGAGTGCGATGCCGGCCACCGTGTACCCGACGGTGGATGGACCGACGGCGATCACGATCACACCACCGACAAGAGCACCGAGAGCCGCGAAGGCGATCAGACGAAGCATGCCTTCGAGCCTATCGGCAGGCTCGATCCCGATGCTGTCGTGGCTCAGCCCGGCCCATCGCTCGCCGCGGCGAGCAACGGCACGACGATGTCGCTGATCGGCGTGGGGATGCCGTGCGCGCTCCCCCGCCGCTGGATCACCGCGTTGCGGACGTCCCATTCGAGCGGTCGCCCCTGTTCGCGGTCGGCGAGGATCGACGTCCCACGGTCGACCGGAGCGGCACGGAACTGGTCGAGGAGCCGCCGTGGTTCGTCGTCGGTCAACCGCGCACCCTCCGCGCGCGCAACGGTCGCGCACTCCTCGAGGTAGCCGAGCATCAAGCGGCCGATGTCGTCGCGCCGGTACATGCCCGATCGGCGTCCGGTCAGCGCCATGAGTCCGGCGGCCGCGTTCTGCAGCAGCTTCCGCCAGGCGAGGGTCGTGAAGTCGGTCGAGACCTCGACGGCGCAGCGGGAGCCTCGCAACGCGTCCTCGACGACGAGGGCACCGGGTGCCTCCGGCAGGGACAGGCGCGGCGGGCTCAACAGGGTGACCGGACCGCCGGGCTCACGAGTGGCCGGGAACCACACGACCGCGGGCACGACCGTTCCCTCCCGGACGAGTGGCTCCACCATCTCGCGTTGCTCGACGCCGTTCTGCAGGACGCACACGACCGTGTCCGGGCCGCACAACGCGGCGAGCCAGTCGGCAGCGGCAGCCGTCTGGGTCGCCTTGACCGCCAGGAAGACGAGGGCCGCGGTACCCGGGGACTCCGCCGGGTCGGTGTGGACCGGGCCGGGGACCGTCACCGTCTCATCGTCGACCTGGAGCTGGAGTTCCGCCCGCTTCGACCGCCCCGCGATGAACGGCGTCCGTCCCTGTTCGTGGAGCGCTGCGGCGACCACGGTTCCGATCGCGCCCGGCCCGATCACCGCGATGCGGTCGGGTCCCGCGGGCGTCACGCCGCGCCCGATCCGGACAGGGCGTCGCGGGTCGCGGCCATGACCGCTTCCGGGAACCGCCGGAGCTGGTCGAGGTCGACCCATTCCTCCGCGGCGTGCAATCCGCCGCCGGCGGGGCCGCACACGACGGTCGGGATCCCCGCCGCCTGCCAGAGCGCCGACTCCATCCAATACGGCGCTCCGACCGCAGCCGGTAGGGCCTCGGCGTCCCGGGAGAGCTCGGCGGCGAGGACGTCGGCGAACCGCGCGGCCGCACCCTGCTCGTCGGCCTCCCATGCCTCGCGCTGATGGGTCAGCCGTGCGCCCGTGCGGAGGCCGGGCATCCGGGCGGCGACCGCGTCGAACATCGCCTGGACCTCGACCAGGGCGTCCTCCGCGCGTTCACCCGGCAGGATGCGTCGCTCGATGACGAGGGTCGCGTCGGCGGCGATCGTGAACGGGGCGCTCCCTGCCCTGACCACCGTCGTGGTGAACGAACCGTGGTCGAGCAACGGGTGCGCCGGTCGCCGATGAAGCTCGTCGTCGGCCCGCTCCACCTCCTGCAGCAGCGCGCTGACAGCGCGGATCGCATCGACGGCCAGACCAGGCTGTGACGAGTGCGCGGCCGTCCCCTGCAGCGTGACCTCGACGACCGCGTACCCCCGATGCGCCGACACCCGGTCCAACCAGGTGGGCTCGGCGATGAGGCACACGTCCGCCGTCACACCACGATCGGCGAGGTGTCGGAGGACGGCAGCGGCCCCCACGCTCGCGTCCTCCTCGTCGGCGACGCCCGTGAAGACGACCGTGCCGGGGTGGTCGGTCGCGGCGAGTCGTTCTGCGGCGACGATCAGCCCGGCCAGGCCGGCCTTCATGTCGCTGGCACCGCGCCCGAAGAGCCGGCCGTCCGCGATCCGCGGGGTGAACGGGTCGACCATGCCCTCGACCCCGACGGTGTCGAGATGGCCGTTGAACACGACCGTCGGCCCCGGCTGCGATCCCGCGTGCACGGCCACGACGCTGACGCGCTGCGGGTCCTCCGGTGCGGGAACGAGGTCGACCACGAAGCCGGCGCCCTCGAGTCGCTGCGCGATCACCGCCGCGATCCGCCCTTCTCCGGGAGCCCCTGGGACGAGGCTCGGACTGACGGAATCGATCGAGATGAGCAGGCGGGCGAGCTCGAGCGCGTCGTCGCCGGGGCTGAGGTCGGACATGCCACGACGATAGCGGGATGCCCGGCCCGCGAGTGAGCGGTCAGGGCCTCGGCGTCACTCCGCCTTCGGTGCGCGCCACGTGCCCGCTCCACCGAAGGACACCGACTCGAGCGTCCCACCCTCCGGCACCATGATGAGCTGGCACCCTTCCGCCTTGCCGTCGGACACCTCACCGAGACCGGTGCAGTCGAAATCCCCGCCGAAGTTGAGGACGTTGATGGGCGATGCCTCACCGTCCGACGCCTTGGCCTTCCAGAAGTTCTCGTTGAGGTCGCCCTCCGAGCCGTCATTGAAGGCCACCTCGTACGTCACGAAGTAGGGCGTCTGGCCGGCGAGCTCGTCGAGTTCGAGCGCGGCGACGTCCTCCGCGGTCCGCTGCTCGATCCCCGTGACCGTCATCGTCCCTTCGGAGATCCGGACCTCATCGCCGATCTCGCCGCCCGAGCTCCCACATGCGCTCAGGAGCAGCAGTGCGGGAACGGCCAAGGCTGCTGCCGAGGTGCGGATGATGCGCTGCCGGTATGTGTACCCCATGGTGATGTCCCCCTGATCGACGGTTGTTGTTCTCAGGGTCCAGATTGGGGCACACCACGACGGCGGCTCAATGGGGACTGCTCCCCACCGCTTGCCGGTCGAGGTCGACACCCGGGCGGATCGCGGCGAGGGTGAAGACCAGAACAGGCGCCCGTCTCCGTGAGGGGACAGACGCCTGAGCGCATCACCGACCGCGCGGGGCCGAGGATCGGGACTAGCGGTTCTTGACCCGCGTGATCGCGTCGGTGTTCTCCGAACGCGCATTGCCGGCCTTCTTGTCGGCTTTCGCGGTGCGCTTCTCCTTCAGCGTCTTCGCGGGTGCGGTCTTGCCGCCTTCTTTCCGTGCGGACTTCTCGCCCATGGTGTTGCTCCTTTGCGAGCCACGATGGCCCGGTACCGCTGAGGGTACAACCACATGCTGTCCCCGAGTCCAGTGAACCCATCCTTGTTAGCATTCGGGGATGACGAACCCGACACAGATCACCGATGTCCCGATCGGCGGCGAGGGCATCCGACTCGGGCAGTTCCTGAAGTTCGCCGGTCTGCTCGACTCCGGCGGAGACGTGAAGGCGGCGATCGCCGACGGCGCGGTGCGGGTCAACGGCGAGATCGATCGCCGACGCGGCCGGCAGTTGCAGCTCGACGACGTCGTCTCCCTCGAGGGGCGCAGCGTCCGCGTCCGCCCCTGAACGTCCGGTACCTGGACACCGCCCCGAACGCTCAGCCCGAGGTGGTCGTCGAACCTGCGACCCGGCCCGACTGAAGGGTCGAGGGGAACGTCAGCGTGGCCGCCCACCATACGTCGGATTCGGGCAGGTGCACGACGACGATCCCGTCCTCCGTCGCCCGCTGGCTCACCCGGTAGCCGGGGATCCGTGGCGGGAAGCCGGACACGGCGGCCGTGTGACTCGCCGGTACGGTGAGCGTCGCCGGTTCACCGACCCGGAGCCCGTCGGAGCTCGACTCGATCCGGCCCGTGAGCTCCAGGACCTGTCGTCGACCGTTGCGGCCCGTCGCGCGCGGCACCGCCCCACTCAATGCGAACACGACGTCCGGCTGCCGGGTTCCGGGGCGGAACGCGAGCAGTCGGATGCTGTTGCGCACCGCGACGACGGACCACCAGGCGAGCAGTGCGGTGAGGAGTGACATCGTCACCGCCCAGAACCACTGCCAGAAGTCCGGGCCGGCCGGCGCCTCGAGCGTGACCTCGCCGGTCTGGTCGCGGACCCGGATCTCGAGCGTCTCGCCCACCTGGATCGTGTCACTGCGGATCTCGTCCGATCCGGCCGTACCGGGCACGTCGTAGGTCACCGTGACGGTGCGGTACTCCTCCCAGTGCTTGCTGCGTCGGCTGCCTTCGAGCACCCGCTCCGTACCCTCGTCGACCACCTGTCCGGTGGTCGTCGTGTAGCTCGCCGTGAGGTCGGCGGCGAGGTCCCTGACGTTCCCGAACCCGATGAACCCCGCGACGGCCGTGAGGAAGATGAGGGTGATCACCAGGACGGTGCGCCCTCGTACCGCGCGATTCAGGTAGGTGCGGTCGATCGTGGTCGTGCTCACTGCAGCCCTCCGGTTCTGGCCGCTCCGGGCCGACACCGACTCTAGGAGGGACCGGCCGAGTCGGACGATGGGGAGGACTCCCCAGGTCGACGGCGGTTCCCACCGCGCCGGTCCCGGCCATCTAGGGCAGTTGCCCGAGGTAGGGCACGGGCCTCAGCGAGGAACGTGAGTGGTCGAGCACGGGGATCCGCCCCGTGTTCAGCGGAGGAGCCATGTTGATCACGAGCGCGAGTCACAGCCCGTTCACGTCCGTCGAGACGAGACGGTTCATCGAGCAGGAACTCCAGCGGGATCTCGAGCGGGAACGTCGCCGCCGGGAACGACGACTGGAGGAGCAGCGGCGACTCGCGGACGCCGCGGCCGATCGTGACGAGGGTGGGACCATGGAGTGGTGAGCCTGCCCACCACCAGCCCGACGATGATCGGGCGCGCCTCCGATCTTCGAGCGCTCCAGGCCGTGTTCGACGCCGTCGCCGCGGGTGAGTCACGCAGTGTGGTCCTGAGCGGCGAGGCCGGTATCGGCAAGACGCGCCTGCTCACCGAGTTCACGCGGTCGGTCCGGTCGTCGGCGCTCGTCATCACGGGCCAGTGCGTGGACCTCGGTGACGTCGCCGCGCCCTACGCACCGGTCCTCGGCCTCATGAAGGACCTCGTCGCGCAGCGCGGGCGCGACGCGGTGCTGGAGGCTGCGGGTCCGGGCAAAGCCTCCCTCGCGACGCTGCTGCCGACGCTCGGCCCCGACGCGCAGGACCACCGGGACGGCGGCGTCGGGCGGCTCCACGAGACCGTCGCGGTGCTCCTCGAGGCGCTGTCACGTCAGCAGCCCGTCGTCGTCGCGATCGAGGACGTCCACTGGGCTGACGGTGCGACCCTCAGCCTGCTGGCCTTCCTCGTGCGCGTGCTCTCCGATGCCCGCGTGATGGTCGTGCTCACCTTCCGAAGCGAGGACGTCTCCCGCGGGCACCCCCTGCGCGGGTTCCTCGCCGAGCTCGACCGCACGAGGCGCGTCGAGCGGCACACCCTCGAACGGTTGAGCCGCAGCGACGTGCTCCGCCAGGCGATCGCCATCCGCGGAAGTTCCCTCGACACGGTCTCGATCGACAGCGTGTACGCACGGAGCGAGGGCGTTCCGTTCTTCGTCGAGGAACTCCTCGGACTGGAGGCGGACCGGGACGGCGACGAACTCCCCGACACCCTGCGCGAGCTCCTGCTGGCGCGCTACGAGCGACTCGCGCCCGCGACCCAACAGCTGCTGCGCGTGATCTCGGCCGGTGGTGTCTGCGTCGAGCACACCCTCCTGGAGCGGGTGTTCACGGGCGGCCCCGACGCCCTCGACACCGGTGTGCGGGAGGCGATCGGGTCGAACGTCCTCGTCGCGGACGCGACCACGTACGAGTTCCGACACGCACTGGTCCGGGAGGCGATCCACGACGACCTGCTGCCCGGCGAACGGAGCCGGTTCCATGCGGGGTTCGCCGAGGCGCTGGAGGCAGGCGTCGGTGGTGAGCCGGTCGCTGCCGCGGTGTCGCACCACTGGATGCTCGCCCGCGACTTCGGACGGGCCTTCCCCGCGACCGTCCGCGCCATGGAGCAGGCTCACGCTGCTTACGCGTACAGCACGGAGGCGCAGCTCGGCGAGCGTCTCCTGGAGATCTGGGACCAGGTGCCCGACGCCGCGGCACTCGTCGGGCGCTCGCGTTCGGAACTCATGCGACGGACGGCGAGCGCCTTAAGGAACGCCGGGTGGACGGACCGGGCGATCGCCATGGTCGACGAGGTGCTCGCGACGCCGGAGGAACGCGACGACCTCGACCAGGCCAAGCTCCTCCGTGACAAGGCGTTCTATCTCGCCAACCTCGGGCGACCGGGCTCGGTGGACCTCCTCGAAGAGGCGCTCGACCGGGTCCCACCGGGCACCCCCGGCGACCTGCGCGGTGTGCTGCTGACGAGCCTCGGCGCGCGGCACATGATCATCGGGCGGCTGGAACGGGCGATCGAGTACGCCGACGAGGCCGCCCGGGAGGCCGTCCGCACCGGTTCGGCACGGAACGCCTCGGTCGCGGCGAACATCGGTGGGATCGCACGCATCCACCACGGCGAACTGGAGAGCGGCAGCAGGATGCTGGCGACCGCTGAGACGCTGGCGGACGGCGACGGCAGCGCCCTGCTCCGGTACCGGGTGAACGCGTCCGACATGGCGAACCTGCTCGGTTCCTACGAGGAAGCGCTCGCGTCGGCATTGGAAGGCGTCGCGCGGGCGAAGGAGCTGGGCGTCGAGCGCAGTTCGGGGCTCATTTTGTCGTCGAACGCGGTCGACCCGTTGGTGGCGCTCGGTCGCTGGGACGAGGCGGAGGAACGGGTCCACCGGGCCCTGGCACTGCAGCCGCCCCTCGCCTTCTCGGTGTACCTCCGTCAGTCGCTCATCCTGCTCACGCTCTGGCGTGGCGACGCCGAGAGCGCTGCGACCCTGTACCGCCGGTGGCGGAAGGGGATGCTCTCCCTGTCCGGCCTGGAGGTGCAGACGCGGTTCGGCGTCGCCCGCGTCGTGATGCAGGTCGGGCTGGCTGCCGGCGACCTCGCCGGGGCCTGGTCGCCGGCGGGGGTCGGCGTGTTCGACGCCCCGGACCACCGCCCGATGCCGGCGTACGACCTCCCGGCACTGGCGGACGCGGCTCGCGTCCTGGCCCGGATCCGTGTCTCGCTCGCCACCGGCACGCTCGACGTGGCGTCCGGACCCTTTGCCGGCGTCGACGACGATCGGCTCCGGCAGCAGGAGGAACGCTGGCGGGCACTGCTCGCCGAGGAACGGTTCTGGCCGACCGCACCGCTGTGGGGCGCGCTGGTCGACGCCGAACTCGGCGGACCGGACGGCACCGGGAACGACGCCAGCGCGTGGGAGGCGGCTCGCGCGATGGCCGAGCATCCGTTCGCACCGGCCGCGCTCGCGCCATACACGGCACTCCGACTGGCTGAGGCGCGCGTGGCCGCCGGTGATCGCCCTGGCGCACAGGACACGCTCGTCGTCGCGGTCGCCGAGGCGACGACGCTCGGTGCCGGCCTCGTGCTCGACGGTGCGCGCGCGTTGGCGGAGCGGGCGTCGCTGAACCTCGACGGCCGCCCCCGAGCGCGTGGCACGAGCGGCTCCATCGAGCTGACCGCCCGAGAGCGCCAGGTGCTGCAGCTCATCGCGGAAGGCCTGAGCAACCGTCAGATCGGCGAGCGCCTGTTCATCAGCGCGAAGACGGCGAGCGTCCACGTCTCGGCCATCCTGCGGAAGCTCGGTGCGGCGACCCGGACCGAGGCCGCGATGATCGCCGGAGCGAGCGGATTGCTCGCGGCGAACGCCGGACGCACCGACCGCCCCTGACGTCCGCCCTGGCGGTGAAGCGGGCCCCGGCCGGAATCGAGGGGAAGCCGGCCGGGAACCCCGACAGGGCGAAAGGGTCCTGTCGGGCATCAGCGTAATCACGGGGCGAGACGGCACGTGGCCCGTTGCGTTCTTTGGACAGACGTGTCCGTTCGACAGCTCACCTCCGCTCGGCACACACCGTGGCGACCTTGCGATACTGGGCGGATGTCACCGTTGAGCCTGCAACCCGTCGAACGCCCACGGGACGACGACGCGTTCGTCGAGTTCCTGAGCGCACACGAGTTCCCGTTCCACATGCAGCCGCGACCGACCGCGGAGGAGGCGCACAAACGCCTGACCTCAGGCATCGTCGACGGGCCCGGTGCCTTCGGGTGTTGGGTACTCGCGGACGGCGAGATGGTGGGAATCGTCACCCTCGAGGACCTCGAGGACGACACGGCGTTGATCGACCTGCGGCTCGCCGAAGACGCACGAGGGCGCGGGATCGGAACGGCGATCCTGCCGGTCATCGTCAGGGAGGTGTTCGACCGCTTCCCGACCGTTCGCAAGCTCGAGGGGCAGACCCGCGAGGACAACGTCGCCATGCGTCGCGCCTTCCGTCGGGCCGGCTGGGTGAAGGAGGCCCACTACCGCGAGGGCTGGCCAGTGGCCGGCGGACAGCCACTCGCATCGGTCGCCTACGCGATCCTCCGGAGCGACGTGCAGTCGGGCACGACGACGCCGGTCCCCTGGGACGACGAGCCGTAAGGAGTCGTCTCCCAAAGGCCGATACCGGTTCTCCGGCACGGCGGCTCGGCCCTCACCGGCCGAGATTGACGATGGCCCGCTGATAGGCGTCGACGTTCGCACGCCGCCCGACGGCGACAGCCTCGATGGCGACGGCGTGGATCTCATCCGGCGTGTAGCGGTAGACGAGTCGGTACCTCGGCTTTCCGGATCCGTCCGGGTCGAAGTAGAGCTTGCGACAGTCATCCAGGTCCCCGGTGCCGACCCGCGAGTCGAGCTTCACGCCCGCGATCTTCCCGTCCCGGATGAGGACGAGCATGTCCAGCGCCATCTTCTTCGTGGCGAGGTCCGGGAGCGCGTCGATGTCTTGCTGAAAGCCCGGGAGAAGAGCGGTCAGCTTGAGGGACGCCGCCATCAGCGGTAGTCGTCAGGATTGAGGCCGAGACCGAGAGCGACATCAGCCAGGGACCCCGACCCACCGCCGGCAGCGCGCTCGCGCACCAAGTGTGCGATCTCGATGTCTTCGATCACAGGCAGCAACTCCGTGTAGAGCTCAAACGGGATGACGACGCCCTCGGCACGACGGTGACCGCCGAACACCATGGGCTGCGCCATCACACCCTCGGAGCGGAACCTGCGCAACGCGTTCGGCAACTCGGTACGCGCTTCAGACGTGGGCAGCACCGGCTGGATTGGCATCGCGGAAGAGATCGACATGGCGCAAGTGTACCAACTTCTCGTCCTGAAAGTCGTACGACTTTGAGGACATCTGTGGGCTAGCGCTTGCTCCCAGCACGCTGGACGGCTCCGAACGCGCTTGTCCCGACGATGAGGACGAGGCCGATGATCCCGAGCCAGAACAGCCCCTTCAGCACGAACCCGACGATAGAGAGGACCGCCCAAAGGACGAGGAGGACGACGATGACGACGGCGAACTTCTGCACGGGTATGGGGTTCCTGTTCCGGTGGTGAGGTAGCTGGCGCGATCGGATGATAATCGGGCAGCACCATAGCAGGACCGCCTCTGTGCCCGTCGGCGGTCTGGGCAGGAGGAGCCGACGCAGGCGCAGTCGGGCACGACGACGCCGATCCCCTGGGACGACGAGCCGTAAGGCGGGCCAGCGCGCGTGCCTGGGCGCGGACCGGGAATCGCCCTCGTGAGGACCGTCCGCTCACGCTCGTCCGGTCCGGTCACCCCTGCTCGGGAGGAGACCACCAGGACGAGCCGGCTTCGACGGGCGCGGGCCCAGCCACGGCGGCCAGCGCTCGCAAGTACTGGTCACCCATGCGGACGAGGGTGATGGTCCGGAGTCGATAGCCCAGTGGGCCGGCGTGCCACGTCGCATCAGGTCGAACCTCGAGCAGATACAACCAGCGACGTCTCAGTTCGTCGGGCACACCGACCCACAGAAGGTCGGGTTTGTTCCGGCGTTCGAGGGCGCAGAGAACTCCCTCCGTGAGGAACGACCGCAACATGCCGCGGGTCGAGTCCAGATCGGGCGTCGGCCGACCTGGCGGAGGGTTCACGGGCCACTCGGGTCGAGTTTCGGAGAAACGGCGTTGGAACGATCGATCGAACCGGACGCGGGCGATCTCACGGACGCGGATGACCGTGTAGCCGTCGAAGAAACCACCTGCGGCTATCGGTGCGACGAGCACCCACTTGTGACCGATGGCGACGACGAACCCATCGAGCGTCTCGTCCGGGGCGGACACCCGGTTCAGCTTCACGATCGTGGAGGTCTGCTGGGCGAGACCGAGCCGCTTCAGGATCTTTGAGCGCGTCTGCATGGCTCATTCTCCCGCGATGAGCCGGGCATCGGCCGTCACGGGAGCAACAGCAGACGCAATTCCCCTCGGGCCGTCTCGTCGACGCCGAGTGTTTCGAAGACCCCGTCCGCGTCGGCGACGAAGGCTCGCACGTGCGGCGTCACGTCGTCGAGGAAGGCGTCGACCTGCTCCGACGTCCACGACGCCTGGCGGTCGTGGGTCGGGCCGCCGTGGGGCGCCGTTCCGGCCATGGCACGCACCGATGCCGCGTAGTCGTCGACGATGGCCTCATCGGGGACGCCGACGTTGGCGAGCAGCAGCGCGCTGATCATGCCGGTGCGGTCCCTGCCGGCTGCGCAGTGCACCAGGATCCCGGGTTCGGACGATGCGACCGCTTCGAGCGCACCGCGGACGAGCTCCGGCAGGATACGCACATTGTGCGGCCAGTACTCCGGGGAGTCGAGGATCGGCAGGCACACCGCGCGGAACTCCGGATCGGTCTGATCCTCGGTCGGCGCGAGCGTGATCACCAGCTCGGCTGGAGGCCGGACACCCGGGTCGGTTTCGCGCGCTCCGGTCTCATCAGCGCTGCGGAGATCGACCACGGACCGCAGCCCCCATCGCATCGCGGCGTCCCACCCTGCAGCGGTGAGCAGCTCGCGTCGGGGACCCCGCGCGATCCGCCCGCGCGCCGTCAGGCCGGTGGACGACAGCGGGGTCGGCAGACCGCCGAGATCCCTGAGGTTGCGCAGGCCGTCCCAGTCCAGATTCCGCATCCGGCAGAGCGTACTCGAACCGACCGGGCGGTTTCCGACTGCGAGCTAGCGCTTGCTGGCGGCGCGTCGGATGGCACCGAAGACGATCGTGCCGAGGAAGAGGACGATGCCGATGATCCCGAGCCACAGCAGACCCTTCAGCGCGAAGCCGACGATGGAGAGGATCGCCCAGATGACGAGGAGCACGATGATGATCTGCATGGCTTGGGTTCCTGATTCCGTGGGGTGATGGTGGTCGGTGAGGTGGCTCAGTGTATGCGGAGCTCGGCGACGAGCGGGCACGCGAACGGATCGCGAGCTCCGAGACCGACGCGGTTGAGGTAGCGGATGACGATCACGTACGAGCGCAGCAGCGTGGTCTCGGTGTACGGGACGTCGAGTGCTGCGCAGTGGTCGCGGACGAGTCGGCGAGCCTCCTTGAGCGCAGGACGCGGCATCGAGGGGAAGAGATGGTGCTCGACCTGGTAGTTCAGGCCGCCCATGAGGAACGACACCCACCATCCACCGACGACGTTCCGCGACGTCAGGACCTGCCGGGAGAAGAAGTCGACGTTCGCATCATGGGCGATCGTCGGCATCCCCTTGTGGTTCGGGGCGAACGAGGCACCCATCATGACGCCGAACACCGCGAACTGGACGCCGAGGAACGCGCACGCCATGCCGAACGGCAGGAACCAGAACACGACCGTGAGGATGATCCCGAAGCGTGCGACGAGCATCACGCCCTCGACCACCCGGTCGCGCACGCCGGCCCGCGTCCCGACACCGCTGACGACGGAGCGGATCGCGAGCCAGTGCAGGTTGAGGCCTTCGAGGGTGAGGAGGGGGAAGAACAACCAACCCTGGTGACGGTAGAAGATCCTCGCCGCCCGGTTCCGCACCGTGTCGACGTCCTCCGGCAGGAAGCGGATCGTGTCGGGCTCGATGTCGGGGTCCTTCCCCACGGTGTTCGGATTGCCGTGATGGCGCGTGTGCTTGTTCATCCACCACGAGTAGCTCAACCCCACCAGGAAGGTGCCGAGGAATCGGCCCGCCCGGTCGTTCCAGGCACGGGACTCGAACACCTGCCGATGCGCGGCCTCGTGCGACAGGAAGGCGAACTGCGTGAACAGCACGCCCAGAGCGGCCGCGACCAACAGCTGCAGCCAGGAGTCACCGAGGAACGCGAAGGCGACCCAGCAGCCGGCGGTGGCGAGCACCAGGACGGCGAACAGCGTCCAGTAGAAGCCGTGGCGTCGTCGGAGCAGACCGGCCGACTTCACTTCGGCGAGGATCGCGGAGTAGCTCGAGGTGCCACCAGTCCGGGGTCTCCCGCTGGGGCCGGTCTTCCGGAACCCGCTGCTGCGTTCGACCGTCATCGGACGCCCTCCGCCGGCGGGACGGGCGTTCTGGTCGACCGATCGGGTCGCCGAGAACGCACGAGAGGAAGGCCGACGGGGTGCGTGCTCATGAGGCTCCTGGGCATCATCAGAAAGGACGAACAATCCGGCAACCAGGGTCTGGGGCAGCGCTCGTTCAGCGTAGAACGGTCTCGCGACCCGGCGCAAATCCTCGCGAGCGCGTCTCGACGGCGGCGGTCATGGACGGCCTCCGGCCTCGGTTACGGTTGATCCGCAGATCAACAGATGGGGACTGACACCGCCATGGACGACACGCGCGAAGCACGGCTCATCGAGACGTTCGTGACTCTCACCGACAGCCTCGTCGCCGACTACGACGTCGTCGACGTGCTGCAGACACTGGTCGACCGGGCGGTCGAGCTGTTCGACGCTGCCGCCGGGGCCATCCATCTGGCCGACCGCGACGACCTCCTGCAGGTCGTCGCGTCCACGAGCGAGCGGAGCGAGTTCATCGGCCTCATGCAGCTCAACGCAGGAGAGGGGCCCTGCATCGCTGCGGTGACGAGCGGTCTCCTGGTGACGGCGGAGAGCGCTGACGAGCTGCGCGAGCACTGGCCGAGGTTCGCGGAAGCGTCACAGGAACGCGGATACGCGGGCGTCCACGCGATCCCCATGCGGCTCCGCGACACGATCGTCGGGTCTCTGAATCTGTTCCGCGAGACCGAGGGCGCCCTCAACGGCGCCGACGCCCGCGCCGCCCAGGCGCTGGCCGATGTCGCGACGATCAGCCTCCTGCAGCAGCGGACGATCGAGAACGCGACGCTCGCCACCGAGCAACTCCAGCGCGCGCTCGACAGCCGGGTCGCCATCGAGCAGGCGAAGGGGTATCTGGCGCGGGCGGCGGGTGTCGACATGGACACGGCCTTCGGGATGATCCGGCAGTACGCACGCACCCGCCAGCGGCGGCTCGGTGACGTCGCCGCAGCGGTCGCCCGCGAGGAGCTGCCACTCGACGAAGTCACAGCGGCCGACTCCACCAAGGCGGACGGCGACTGATCACCGCTGCGGCCGTGGGGGCTGGCGGATCCTCCACAACCCACTCCAAACTCAGCCGGAACAGGGCAGGATGGAGGTTCGAACATCACCGAGCACTCTCGAAGGAACACACCCATGGCAGGCCTCAGCCTCTCCAAAGGCAACAACCTCTCGCTCACGAAGACCAGCCCAGGGCTGACCATCGCCACGGTCGGTCTCGGGTGGGACCCGCGCACCACCGTCGGCGTCGCGTTCGACCTCGACGCCTCCGCCATCCTCGTCGCCGAGAACGGCAAGATCCGAACCCCTGCGGACTTCATCTTCTACAACCAGATGTCGACGCCCGACGGCTCGGTCGTGCACCAGGGCGACAACCGCACCGGCGAGGGTGACGGCGACGACGAGCAGATCACGATCGACCTCCGCGCTGTGGAGCCCGACGTCTCGCGCATCGTCATCGCGGTCTCGATCCACGACGCCGACAACCGCCGCCAGAACTTCGGCCAGGTCCGCGACGCCTTCTGCCGGGTCATGGACCAGGATCAGCAGGAGATCGTCCGCTACGACCTCACCGAGGACGCCTCCCAGGAGACGGCGATGCTGTTCGCCGAGATCTACCGGTACAACTCGGAGTGGAAGTTCCGTGCCGTCGGCCAGGGCTACACCACCGGCCTGGCCGGCATCGCGGGCGACTTCGGCGTCCCGCTCGACTGACTCGGACGCAGGAGCCGGCGCGACCGGCGGTCAGTGACCGCCGGTCAGCTTGCCGGCCAGCCGGGCGTGTATCCGCGTGCTCGCGTCGTTCATCCCCTCGATGACGACCCGCTTCCCGCGACGCTCGTACTTCGTGGTGATCGCGTCGAGGGCGGCGACGGTCGACGCGTCCCAGACGTGCGACTGCGAGAGGTCGATGACGATCCGCTCCGGGTCGTCGGCGTAGGCGAACTGCGTCGTGAGGTCGTTGCTGGAGGCGAAGAACAGCTCCCCGGTCACGGTGTACCGGGCGGCGGGCGTCGCTGCGGACAGGTCGACCGTGCGTTCGACGGTGGCGAGGTGGGCGACCCGCCTTGCGAACACGACCATCGCGGCGATCACACCGATGACGACACCGATCGCGAGGTTGTGCGTCAGGACCACCACGACGACCGTGGCCACCATGACGACCGTCTCACCGAGGGGCATGGCGCGCAGGGTCCTCGGGTTGACACTGTGCCAGTCGAAGGTCGCGACGGACACCATGATCATCACCGCGACGAGCGCGGCCATGGGGATCACCGCGACCACGTCGCCCAGCGCGACGACCAGGACCAGCAGGAACACCCCGGCGAGGAAGGTCGAGATCCGCGTTCGCGCGCCCGAGGCCTTCACGTTGATCATGGTCTGGCCGATCATCGCGCAGCCACCCATGCCACCGAAGAACCCCGAGAGCACGTTCGCGATCCCCTGGCCCAGAGACTCGCGGGTCTTGCCCGACGGGGTGTCGGTGACATCGTCGACGAGCTTGGCCGTCATGAGCGACTCGAGGAGCCCGACCAACGCCATCGCGGCCGCGTACGGCGCGATGATCGCGAACGTCTCCAGCGTGAACGGCACGTTCGGGATGAACAGGGTCGGCAGGCTGCGCGGCAGTTCGCCCTGGTCGCCGACGGTGGGCACGTTCAGTCCGGTGGCCACCGTCGCCGCGGTGATGAGCACGATCGCGACGAGCGGCGCCGGCACGACACTCGTGAGGCGGGGCATGACGACCATGACCACGATGCCGACCGCGACGAGCGGGTACACGAGCCCCGGCACGCCGATGAGGTTCGGCAGCTGGGCGGTGAAGATCAGGATCGCCAGTGCGTTGACGAACCCGACCATGACGCTCCGCGGGATGAAGCGCATGAGCTTCGCGACGCCGAGGAGACCGAGGATCACCTGGAAGACACCGCCGAGGATGACCGTGGCGATGAAGTAGTCGAGGCCGTGTTCGCGGGCGACCGGGGCGATGACCAGGGCGATCGCTCCCGTGGCCGCCGTGATCATCGCCGGGCGGCCGCCGAGGAAGGCGATCGCCACGGCCATGACGAACGAGGAGAACAGTCCGACCTGCGGGTCGACGCCCGCGATGATCGAGAAGGAGATCGCCTCCGGGATGAGCGCCATGGCGACGACGAGGCCCGCCAGCACCTCCCTGGTGAGGATGCGGGGGCTGCGGAGTGCGGAGAGGACGGTGGCGTCCGGTGTGGCGGTTTCGGGGCCGTTGGCCATGAGTGCTCCTGTCGGAGTCGGGGTCCTCAGCGCGAGGACCGGATGGGAATGTCTGGGTCCGGCGCTGCGGTGCGCACGCCACCGACCGCGCGGGGACGTCACGCGCGGGAGAATGGTGGGGAGATGCGGCCCGATCGGCCGCCATCGATAACTCTACCCTAACGTAAGGGTTGATTTGAAGTGAGGCGACCGTGACGAGCGAACCGACCACCATGCACATCGGCGAACTGGCCGAGCGCACCGGACTCTCGCTCCGCACGCTGCGGCACTACGACGACGTCGGTCTGGTCTCGGCCTCAGCGCGCACCGAGGGCGGCTTCCGCTTGTACACGCAGGACGACTACGACCGCCTCATCCTCATCCGGCGCATGAAACCACTCGGCTTCTCCCTCGAGGAGATGGCAGAGCTCCTCCGGGTGATCGACGCCATGGACACCGCACCCGACGACGACACCCGCGCGATCCTCGACGGCTTCATCACCGACGCGGCCGAGCGTCGCACCAAGCTGCAGCAACAACTCGCGATGGCGGACGAGTTCGTGTCACTCCTCGAAGCCCGCCGCTGACGACAGCTGCGATCACGCCTTCCGACGGCGACCCGCCGAGCGTGGCGGAGCCGCCCGGAGGCGCTCGCTGACCCGCCCGAGGATGCGGGCGAGCTCGCTGACGTCGTCGTCGTCGAGCGGCGCGAAGAGCAGGTCCCTGACGGCCTGGATGTGGCCGGGGAACACCGTGGCGAGCACGTCCCGGCCGGCCGTCGTGATCGCCACGACCGTGCTGCGTTCGTCGTCCGGTGACGGCGAGCGGGTGATGAGTCCCCGCTGGTCGAGCAACTGCGCCTGGTAGGTGAGCCCACTACGGCTGTAGACCACGCCATCCGCGAGATCCGTCATGCGCAGGTGACCGTCCGGCGCATCACCGAGGCGCGCCAGCAACTGGAACTGGACGTAGCTCAACTCCCCCGCCTCGCGGAGCTGCTGCTCGACCGCCGGACGCAGGAGGCTGCTCACCTCGGTGAACGCGAAGTAGGCGCCGAGTTCGGTCGGAGTGAGGGATACAGGCGTTTCGGTCATGCGTCCATTCTAGGTGTTGCTTCGAGTTCGAAGCAGTGTTATCGTCATGCCAGTTGCTTCAAATTCGAAGCACTTGACGAAGGAGAGCATCATGCAGGCAGTCCAGTTCCACGAGGTCGGCGGACCCGAGGTCCTCCACTACGGCGACATCGAGCAGCCGACTCCGGCCCTCGGACAGGTACGCGTCCGCGTCGCAGCGTCGGCGTTCAACGCGGCCGACAACGGCATGCGGGCCGGGTTCCTGCCGATCCCGGTCCAGCTCCCCCACGTCCCCGGGTACGACGTGTCGGGCACGATCGACGCGCTCGGTGAGGGCGTCGAGGGACTCTCCGTCGGCGACGCGGTCATCGGCTTCCTCCCGATGGAGCTCGACGGCGGTGCGGCCGAGTACGTCGTCGCACCGGCGGAGGCCGTCGTCGCAGCACCGACGACCATCCCGCTCGCGGACGCCGCCGCCCTCCCCTCGGTCGCCCTGACCGCCTGGCAGGCGCTGTTCGACGACGGCGGTCTCGAGTCGGGTCAGCGCGTCCTGATCGTCGGCGCCGGCGGGGTCGTCGGCAAGTACGCGATCCGACTCGCCAAGCGCGCCGGGGTGCACGTCATCGCGACGGCCAGCCCGCGGAGTGAGGCGGCGGTGCGGGCCGCCGGAGCGGACGAGGTCGTGGACCACACGGCGTCCGACCTCCTCGGTGCGGTGTCGGCACCCGTCGACGTCCTCCTCAACCTCGCGCCGATCGACCACGAGCAGTTCGAGGCGCTCGTCGGGCTCGTCCACGACGGCGGTGCGGTAGTGAGCACCACCGCGTGGATGCCGACGCCCGGGGACGAGGCACGGCAGGTCCGCGCGGCGACGGTCTTCGTGCTGCCGAACCGCGACCGCCTGTCGACCCTCGTGTCGCTCGTCGACGAGGGATCGCTGACGGTCGAGGTGACGCGACGGATCCCGCTCGCCGAACTGCCCGCGCTCCACGCCGAAGCCGCTGCCGGCCGGATCGCCTGCAAGGTCATCGTCCTGCCGGCATGATCAGCCCGGTTCGTCGCGACCGGACAGGCGGCGATCCCGCCCGAGGTGACGATGGTCACCCCGGACGGGATCGGTGCTGGCGGGCGCGGGCTACGACGCGACGCGTCGGCGACGGACGACCAGCCACGCACCGGCGGCGAGGAGCAGCCCGGCCAGGCCGACGAATCCGACGACCGAGACACCGGTGGTCGAGAGCGCACCAGGACCGGAGCCCGCGGCGCCCGGAGCCGCGGCATCCGCTGCCAGGACGGTCAGCGCCGCCTCGGCCGTGATGCCCGAGTCCGCACCCAGCGCCTGCAGCATGTGTGCACCCGGCACCACGGAAGCGGGCACCGTGAGCGTCGCCACGAACGCACCCGAAGCGTCCGCGACGACGGTCCCGAGGTCGGTCGGGGTGGAGAACAGGGTGAACCGCACCTGCTCCCCCGCGGCGAAGCCGGACCCGGACACCGAGAACGACTCGCCCACCCGCACTGACGGCTGGTCGATCGTCAGCGTGCCCTCGGCACCGGGGACCGCGATCCGCTGCGGGCCGACGCTCTCGAGGGTCGGGACGACCGGGTTCATGAGGCCCGTCTCCGGGTCGAACGTCAGTCGGTCGATCGTCGTCTCGCGGTGCTGGCCGTCACCACCCGGGATGGCGAACCGGTGGTAGACGATGTACCAGTCGTCGGTGCCCGGCACGTTGAGGATCGAGCTGTGACCGGTGGCGAGGATGCCGAGTTCGGGTTTCTTCTGCAGGATCACACCGCGGTACGTCCACGGGCCGTCCACACTCGTCGCCGTCGCGTACCCGACCCGATAGTTCTCCGAACCGGTGTCGTCGATCGAGTACGTCAGGTGGTAGATCCCGTCCCGGTAGTTGACGAAGGCACCTTCGCGGAAGTCGGTCAGGCCGTCGATGCGCTTGAGCGTGTCGGCCTTGATCGACAGCATGTCGTCGGACAGCTCCGCGTACACCGGCGAACCGTTGCCCCAGAACAGGTAGCTCTTCCCCGTCTCCGGGTCGGTGAACGTGGCCGGGTCGATCGCCTGTCCCGAGGTCACCGCTTCGTCGTTGAGGATCATCGCGTTCGGCTGAGCCGTGAACGGACCGGCCGGACTGTCCGCGACGGCGACGCCGATGGTCTTCCGGTCGACCGAGGGGTTGTGGCCACTGAAGTAGAAGAAGAACTTGCCGTCCTTCTCGCCGATCGTCGGCGCCCAGGCGTTGCCGGTCGCCCACGGCACGTTCCCGTTCGCGCCGTCGAGCGTGAGGATCGGCTCCGCCGAACGCTCCCAGTCGACGAGGTTTTTCGACGACCAGACGTAGAACTCCTTGCCACCCCAACCGGCGAAGCCGTCGGTGGTCGCGTAGATGTAATAGGTGTCGCCCCAGACGAAGACGTTCGGGTCGGCGTAGAGACCGGGGATGACCGGGCTCTTCATCTCGACCGCCCGCATCGTCCACGTCACGGCCTCACCCGAGGTCGGCGTCAACGTCACGGTCACGGGGCTGCTGAGGTCGACGGCGGTCCCCGAGGCGGGGCTAGCCGTGACACCGGCCGCGGTCGTGAAGGTCGGGCTCAAGGCGGTGCGGTCCGTTCCGGGCTGAACCGGGAAGACGACCTCGTGGCGGTCGTCGTCGACGATCGGGGCGGTCTTCAACACGTCCTCCTCGAGGCCGATGTCGGTCAGTGCCGCGGTGTTCCCGGAGCCGGCGAGCACCTCGTCCGCCGAGAGGGCGCGGTTGTAGATCGCGAACTCGCGGAACGCGCCCTTCAGCCGGTTGTCGGCGTCGTAGTTCGAACGGCCCAGGTAGTTGGCGCTCGTCCACCCGCCGCCGATGTCGCCCGGATCCGCCGTCACGGTCCCGGTGCCGACGGCGATGCCGTCGAGGTAGATCGTTGCCGTGGTGCCCTGCAACGTGTACGTCAGCTTCGCCCAGCGACCGCGCGTCAGGTCCTTGCCCTGCGACACCGTCTGCTCCGTGCTCCAGTTGCCGGTCGCGAGACTCGTCCGGTACGCGTTGCCGGTGCTGAACAGGTAGCCGTCGCCGGCGCCACCGGTGGTGTTGCCGAGCCCGTAGATGAAGTACGGGTTGGCCTGCGTCGGGTCGATCCAGACCTCCGCCTCCACCGTGACGTCGGTCACCCCGGCGAGCAGGTCGTCGGGCAGCTTGACGTAGTCGTCGCCACCGTCGAGCTGCAGCGCACCGTCGGAGAAGGTCGCACCGCCTTCGACCGTCGCGTCGAGGCCGTTGCCGGACACGTCGCTGAGCGTCGAGCCTGCGGAGCCGGCGAAGTCGTAGCGGACGATCTCACCGTCCTCGTTCGCGGGCACCGGCTCGGGTGCTCCGCCGAGGCTGTCCTCGAGCAGTTGCAGCTCTGCGGCCGTCACCGGGAGCACCGTGCCGTGGCGCGGGCTCGCGGGCAGGTCGTAGTCCTTCGCGACCTGCCAGTCCGGGTTCGCGATGTCCTCGGTCTCGAGCGGGATGTAGCCGCGTCCGCCGTACTCGTCGACGAAGAGGTAGAACTT
The DNA here is from genome assembly GCF_001865025.1 of Plantibacter sp. MMLR14_011. Taxonomy (NCBI): domain Bacteria; kingdom Bacillati; phylum Actinomycetota; class Actinomycetes; order Micrococcales; family Microbacteriaceae; genus Plantibacter; species Plantibacter sp. MMLR14_011. Next base: position 55,893 of record NZ_MJGW01000039.1, on the reverse strand, counting down.
GTCACCGTTGACGTCGCCCGGGTTGGCGGCGAACGCCGTCGGCCCTTCGACCGCGCTGGTGCCGGCGTCGCGACCGATGCAGGTGTCGAGCACCGTCCAGGACTCGAGCGTGGCCCGCAGGTCCGTCGAGGACTCCTGGATGATGTCGGCGCACCCGGTGCCACCGGCACCCTCGTCCTTGGTGAAGCGGTAGTAGGTGTCGCTCGACTTGATCACCGTGGAGTCGATCCGCGAGACGCCCTGGTCCTGCCAGACCTGCGGCTCGCTGAACGTCGTGAAGTCGCGGGTGGTCGCGTACATCATGCGGTGGTAGCTGTTCCCGGTGTGGTCCGGGTCGTCGGCGCCGTAGAGCGACGAAGCCCAGAAGACCACGTACGCGCCGATGGTGTCGTCGTAGTACGCCTCGGGTGCCCAGGTGTTGCCCGCGTTCTCCGGTGCGACCTCGATGTGCCGCTGATCGGACCAGGTCACGAGGTCGTGGGACTCCCACACCTCGAGGTAGTGGCTGCCCGTGCGGACGGAGTCTCCCCAGGACGTGCCGCTGCCGATCGAGAGGTCGGTGGCGATGAGGTAGAAGGTGTCGCCCTCGGGAGAGCGGATGAGGAACGGGTCGCGCAGCCCCTTCGTACCCTCGTCCGAGGTGAGGACCGGGCGTCCGGCGTTGAGTTCGTTCCAGTCGAGCGCGTTGTTGCCCTCGCTGGCGGCGAAGTAGATGTTCTCGCCGGCGAGCGAGTTGCCGGTGAAGTAGGCGAAGGCGTAGCCCTCGTAGTCGGGGGTCGCGATCGCGGCGCGGACGGTCGCGGTGAACTCGCGCGTCGCGGTCGCCTCGCCCTGACTGAGCGTGGCGGTCAGGGTGACGGTGGTGTCCGTGGCGGGCCGTGTCACGACACCGTCGGTGGCGATCACGGCGGGGTCCGATGACGCCCAGGCGATGTCGATCCCCTCGGGTGCTCCCGGCAGGGTCAGATTCCCGCGCACGTCGTCGACGTTCGCGATCGAGAGCGCCGCCGCGGCGGCGTCCAGGTCCTCCTGCGCCGTGGGGGCGGCTCGGAAGTTGGACTGGGAGGTCGCTGTCGGGGCGGTCCCCGGCGACACCGCTGCGGCGGCGCCGGAGGCACCGACGAGCGGCAGGATCAGGGCCGCGATGGAGGTCGCGACGACCGTTTTGAGGCGCAGTTGTCTCATGGGGGTTGGTTCTCCTGGTTCGGCGTCGTTGTCGAGCGGGATGGAACGGGTGGTGCGGTGGGGGTGTGCAGGCGTCAGGTCTTGCGTTTGCGCGAGACCACGAGTCGCTGGAGGAGGACGAAGACGAGCAGGATGCCGCCGGTGATGATGGTGGTCGCCTCCGGCGGGATGCTGCCGTCGCGGGTGATGAGCACGTTCATGAGGCCGAGGACGAGCGCGCCGACGACGGAGCCGAGGACGAAGCCTGCGCCTCCGGTCAGGAGCGTGCCGCCGATGATGACCGCTGCGATGGCGTCGAGCTCCCAGCCGACGCCCGTGATGTTCTGAGCGATGCCGAGCTTCGAGGTGTAGACGACGGCCGCGAGACCGGCCAACGTGCCACTGATCACGTAGACCATGAGCTTCGTGCGGACGACGGGCAGCCCCATGAGGAGCGCAGACTGCTCCGAGCCGCCGATCGCGTAGACGGTCCGGCCGAGGCGGGTCTTGTGGAGCACCACGAACGCCGCGGCGACGACGAGCAGGGCGATCAGGACGTTCGGGGTGGTGATGAGGTCGTTGATCTTCGGGCCGTCGATCACCTTCCACTCGGTGGAGAGCGAACGGATCGGCGAGTCGTCGGCGAGACGCTCCGGCGTGGTGCTGAGCATCGAGGCGAGACCGCGCCCGAGGAACATCATCGCGAGGGTGGCGATGAACGGTTGCACGTTGAAGTACTGCACGAGCACGCCCGAGAACACGCCGAACGCGGAGCCGATCAGGATCATGATCACCATGACCGCGATCGGGTTCCAGCCCGAGTTCGCGAGCATCACCCCGATCAGACTGCTGATGGCGATGATCGCACCGACGGAGAGGTCCACGCCGCCCGTGAGGATCACGAAGGTGAGTCCGACGGCGAGGATGATCAGGTACGCGTTGTTGATGAGCAGGTTCGAGATCGTGCTGGCCTGGACGATGCGTCCGTAGGCGATCTCGCCGTAGACGACCATGCCGATGAAGATGACGACGGCCGCCAGGGTGGGCAGGGTCTCGAGGTTGGGCGTCAGCCGGGACAGCAGCGAGCGCCGTGGGAGCACCGGAGCGTCGGGCGTCGGTCGGTCGGTGAGGGTGCTCATGCTGACACCGTTTCCTTTCGCGTGGGGACCGACGCCGTGGGCGTCGTCCGGGACTTCCGCCGGGCGAACAGGGCTCTCACGCGCTGCGACTGGAGGAGGCAGATGATCACGATCACGACGGCCTTGAACGCCGGCGTCGCCGAGGAGGGGATGGAGAGGAACACGATCGTCTTGTCGAGGGTCGCGATCAGGAGCGCGCCGATCACGCTGCCGGTGAGGGAGAACTTGCCGCCGGCGAGCGAGGTGCCGCCGATGACGACCGCGAGGATGGCGTCCATCTCCGCGTTCAAGCCGGTCTTCGCGACCTCGACCGTCATGACGCTGGCGGTGCTGAAGATCCCGGCGACGCCCGCGAGGACGGCGCTCACGATGTAGACGGCGATGAGGATGCCGATGGGGCGGATACCCGCCATCCGGGCGGCGCGCGGGTTGATGCCGATGGACTCGATCATCAGGCCGAGCGCGGTGCGCCGGACGAGGAACGCGACGATCGCGACGATGACACCGGCGATGATGAAGACGACGGGGAATCCGAACACGGTCCCGTTGGCGAGCCAGCGGAAGGGCTCGTTCGTGGCGGAGGTGTTCTGCCCCGAGGTGATGACCTTCGCGAGGCCGCGACCGGCGAGCATCGTGATCAGCGTGGTGATGAACGGCTGCAGGCCGACGATCGAGACGAGCACCCCGTTGACCGTGCCGAGGAAGGCGCTCACGGCGAGCGCGAGCAGCGCTGCGACGATGGCCGAACCCGCGTCGCCGCCGCTCTGGTTGCTCATGAACTCCATCGACACGGCGCCGGAGACGGCCATGACGGAACCGACCGAGAGGTCGATGCCGCGGGTGGCGATCACGAGCGTCATTCCGACCGCGATCATCATGATCGGGGCGCTCGCTCGCAGGATGTCGATCGGGTTGCCCGACAGGTTGCCGGTCGTGCCGTTGACGGAGACGCCGAGGTAGCCGGGGTCCTTGACGAGGTTGATGACGAGCAGGAGCAGCAGGGTCACGATCGCCCAGATGTAGGGCTGGTGGACGATGGTGCTGACGACGCCGCGGGCCGAGCCCTGGCCGCCGCGTGCGGAGGAACCGGAACGGGCCGGCCCCTGACTGGTGGCGCTCACGTGGCGCTCCCTTCGGTGGCGATCAGGTCGACGATGGTGTCTGCGGTGACCTCGGGTCCGTTGACGATCTCGCCGATCTTACGGTGGTCCTTCAGTACGACGATCCGCTCACTCAACCGCACGACCTCCTCGAGCTCGGAGGAGATGAACACGACGGACATCCCGTCCTCGGCGAGCGCGGCGATCGCCTCCTGGATCTCGGCCTTGGCGCCGACGTCGATGCCACGGGTCGGCTCGTCGAGCACGATGAGCTGGGGCTTCGTCGCCAACCATCGGCCGAGGAGCACCTTCTGCTGGTTGCCGCCGGAGAGGTTCTTGATGGGTCGTTCCGGGTCGGAGGGCCGGACGTTGAGTTCGAGCAGGTACTTGTCGCAGAGCTCGTTCTGCTCGCGGCGGGACAGCGGACGCGCCCAGCCCCTGCGGGCCTGGACGGCGAGGATGAGGTTCTCCCGTACGGTCAGGTCGCCGATGATGCCTTCGTCACGTCGGTTCTCCGTGGAGAAGGCGATCTGCTTCGACAGGCCGGCCATGGGCGTGTGGACCTCGGCGGTCGCGCCGTCGATCGTGACCGTGCCGGAGTCGGGACGGTCTGCACCGTAGATGAGCCGACCGAGCTCGGTGCGGCCCGACCCGAGGAGCCCCGCGAGACCGACGACCTCGCCGGCGTGGACCTCGATGTCGACGGGGTCGATGGAACCCTTCCGCCCGAGGTCCTTGGCGCTGTAGAACGCCGGGGTGTCGGCTGTGGCGGTCCGGCCGCGGTTGGAACCCAGGGCGGCGAGCGCGCCGTAATCCTTGCCGATCATCTTGGAGATGAGCTCGGTGCGGTTGAGGTCCGCGGTGCGGTACTCCCCGACGAACTCGCCGTTGCGGAGCACCGTGAGTCGGTCGCTGATCGCGTAGACCTGGTCGAGGAAGTGGGAGACGAAGAGGATCGCGACGCCCTGGTCGCGTAGCCGGCGCATGACCTGGAAGAGGCCCTCCACCTCGTTGGCGTCGAGGCTGGAGGTCGGCTCGTCGAGGATGAGCACCTTCGACTTCGTGACCATGGCCCGGCTGATCGCGACGAGTTGTTGCAGGGCGAGCGAGATGCTCGAGAGCGGCTGCTTGGGGTCGATGTGCCCGAGGCCGAGCCCGACGAGCGCTTCGTGTGCGGCTTCGTGGGTGCGGCGCCAGTTGATGCCGAAGGGACCGCGGACCTCGTGGCCGAGCATCACGTTCTCGCCGACGGTGAGGTTGTCGCAGAGGTTCACCTCTTGATAGACGGTCGAGATGCCGGCGCTCTGCGCGTCCGCCGTTCCGGAGAACGAGCGGGGGCCTCCGGCGACCAGGATCGTGCCGGAGTCGATCTTGTACACCCCGGTGAGCGCCTTGATGAGCGTCGACTTGCCGGCGCCGTTCTCGCCCATGAGCGTGTGGACCTCGCCGGGGAAGAGACGGAAGTCCACGTCTTGCAGGGCTTTGACGCCCGGGAACTCGATGGAGATGTGCTGCATCTCGACGATCGGCTCGGTGATTGCCATGTCTGCCTGGTCGTTCTGCCGGTCGATCCGGCGTCGTCGCCGGGGAGTCTGGTCCCCGGGAAGCGGGTGGGCGGTCGCCCGGCAGCGAGGGGGTGGCTGCCGGGCGACCGGGTCGGATCAGTAGGCGCGTTCGGGCAGTGCCGCCGTCGCGGCGTCCGGGGAGTCGAACGTGACGCTCGGCACCACGATGTCCGATTCGACCGTGTCGCCGGCGAGTGCCTTCTTGACGATGTCGATCGCGGTCTCACCGAACAGCGGGTTGTACTCGGCGACGAAGCTCAGGCGTCCGGCGGCGAGTGCTTCGAGCGCCGCCTTGGTGCCGTCGATCGTGATGATCTTGACGTCGGTTCCGGGCTTCAGGCCGGCCTCCTCGACGGCGAGTGCGGCGCCGAGGCCCATCTCGTCGTTCTGTGCGAAGACGAGCTGGACGTCGTTGTTGTTCGCCTTGAGGATGGTCTCGAAGACGCTCTTCGCCTCTTCGGTGGACCAGTTGGCCGACTGCGACTCGAGCTTGGTGAAGTTCGGGTCGATGGTGTCGTCCCAGCCCTTGTTGCGGTCGTTGACGACGGAGAGGCCGGGAGGGCCTTCGAGGACGACGTACTTGGCGCCGTCGGGGAACTGACCGTTCGCCCACTCGGCGGCCGAGGCGCTGATGCCGACGTTGTCGGGGGCGATGCGGCTCGTGTAGAGCTCGGTGTCGTTCGGCTCGATGCCGCGGTCGAGCAGGACCACGGGGATCTCGGCCTCCTTCGCGCGCTCCAGGACGCTCTCCCAGCCGGTCGCCTCCGTGGCGGAGAGCAGGATGGCGTCGACGCCCTCGTCGATGAACGAGGTGAAGGCGGTGATCTGCGAGTTCTGGTCGCCGTTCGTCGCCGGTGCGTACTTGAGGTCGAAGCCGTTCTCCTTCGAGAACGAGTCCTGGATGTTCTTCTCGTTCGCAGTGCGCCATCCGCCCTCGGGGCCGACGGCCACGAAGCCGATGGTGGTGAGTTCGCCGTCCGAACCGGCGTCGCCGTCGGAGCTTCCGGAACTGCTCGAGCAGGCGGTCGCGCTGAACGCGAGAGCGCCGACCAGGGCGAGGCCCGCGAGTGCGCGGACACGTGTTGTCTTGAACATTGTTCTCCTCTTTGAGACCCGCGGTCCCGACGATGGGTGCGGCGTGAATGTGACGTGCGTGGTGCTGCGGTGACGCAGGTGGTCGGTGATTGTTAGCGATCACATCTGCGTTGTGCTGAACATTAGCCACGGCTGGGAAGGGTTGTCAACAGGCAATGTGAGCCCTCACAATTCCTGCGGAGCGGCCTCCCGGCGGTGCCGTCGCGCGCGCTAGAGTCGGGTGATCAGCGGACACCCGGCCGCGATCACCTCGACGGAGAGCTGCAGATGACCTCGCCCACGCCACTCGTGCAGTTGCGCGGTGTGTCCGTGAGCTTCCCCGGCGTCAAAGCGCTCGACGACGTCGACCTCCGACTGTTCCCCGGCGAGGTCCACTCCCTCATGGGCGAGAACGGAGCGGGGAAGTCGACCCTGATCAAGTCGCTGACCGGGGTCCATCGGATCGACAGCGGAAGCATCCTCCTCGAAGGACGCGAGGTCTCGTTCTCGAGCGTCGCCGACGCCCAGGCGCACGGGATCAGCACCGTCTACCAGGAGGTCAACCTCCTCCCCAACCTGACCGTCGCCGAGAACATCCTCCTGGGCCGCGAACCACGTCATGCCTGGGGAGGGATCTCGGGGAGGCGCATGCGTGAGCGCGCACGAGAGCTGCTCGCCGTCGTCGGACTCGACATCGACCCGGCCTCGCAGCTCTCCGCCCATCCGCCGGCGATCCAGCAGCTCGTCGCGATCGTCCGGGCGATCGCCGTGCGCACCAAGGTGCTCGTCCTCGACGAACCGACCTCGAGCCTCGACAACGACGAGGTCACCGAACTCTTCCGGGTCATCTCGATCCTCAAAGCCGAGGGCGTCGCGATCCTGTTCATCTCGCACTTCCTCGACCAGGTCTACGAGATCTCCGACCGCCTCACGGTGTTGCGCGAAGGCCGACTCGTCGGCGAATACCTCCCGCACGAACTGCTCCGGATCGACCTCGTCCACAAGATGATCGGTAGAGAGCTCGCGACCTTCGACGAGATCCGACGCGGGCTCGACACCTCCGATGAGGGCGACGCCCTCGACGGTGAGGACCCGTTCGTCTCGGCGATCGGGCTCGGGCGCCAGGGTGCGATCGAACCGATCGACCTGAAGGTCTACGAGGGCGAGATCGTCGGCATCGCCGGACTGCTCGGCTCAGGACGGACGGAGCTCGCCAGACTCCTGACCGGCGTCGACCGGGCCGACACCGGCTCGGTGGAGGTGGCCGGGAGGGCCACCCGCCTCGGATCCCCGCGCCGCGCCCTCAAACAACGGATCGTCTACGCGTCGGAGAACCGTCGCACCGAGGGGATCATCGGCGACCTCAGCCTGCGCGACAACATCGCGCTGGCCCTCCAGGCGGACCTCGGGTGGTTCAGACGGATCCCGCTGCGTCGGCAGAACGAACTGGCCGAGAGCTACATCCAGGCGATGGGCATCAAGCCGGCGAATCCCGATGCGCTCATGAAGGAGCTCTCAGGAGGGAACCAGCAGAAGGTACTCTTGGCGAGGTGGCTCGCGCTCGCTCCTCGGTTGCTCGTGCTCGATGAACCGACCCGAGGCATCGACATCGGCGCCAAGGCCGAGATCCAGAAGCTCGTGACCCGGCTCGCCGAGAACGGTCTGTCGGTCGTGTTCATCTCAGCCGAACTCGAGGAGGTCCTGCGCATCAGCCACCGGATCGCCGTGCTGCGCGACCGACGGAAGGTCGCCGACCTCCCGAACTACGACCTCACCGTCTCGAAGCTGCTGGCCGCGATCTCGGAGGGGCCGGACGAGGCCCCGCCGGAACCGAGCACGACCGCCGACGACGAGAGGGGACCGCGTGGCTGAGCCGTCCCGTCATGCGACGATCTTCGACGTCGCGCGGCTCGCGGGGGTCTCGCACCAGACCGTGTCACGGGTGCTCAACGACCTCCCGAACGTGCGCCCGGCGACGAAGGCGCGGGTCGATGAAGCGATCAAGCAGCTGCGCTACGTCCCCTCCCCCGCCGCGCGCACGCTCGTCACGAAGCGATCCCGGACCATCGGCCTCATCGCCACCGGCGGCACCGAGTTCGGGCCCTCGTCCTCGGTCCTGCACTTCAACGCCGCGGCCCGCGACGCACGGTGGTCGGTCTTCACCGCGAACATGGTGGACAGCGACCCGGGTTCGGCGCGCGCAGCGGTCGAGGGGTTCCTGCGCCAGAACGTCGAGGGCATCGCCGTCATCAGCGCGCGCGAGGGGGTCACCGACATCGTGGCGGGGATGGAACTCAGCGTGCCGCTCGTGGCCCTGCACGCCACGCCACGCGCGGGCATGGTGACCGTCGGCGTCGACCAGTACGCCGGCGCGCGTGCGGCGACCGCCCACCTCATCGCGCTCGGCCACCGGCGCATCGGGCACCTCGGCGGACCACCGGACGCGATCGACGCCCGCGAGCGTGAGCGTGGCTGGCGGGACGAACTCGCTTCAGCGGGTCTCGTCGCGCAGGTCGTCGGGACCGGCGACTGGACGCCGACGTCCGGATACTCCCTCGGGCGTCAGCTGGACGACGAGGTCACCGCGGTGTTCGCCGCCAACGACCAGATGGCGCTCGGCCTCATGCACGCCCTCACGGAGCGCGGCCTCCGGGTCCCGCTCGACTTCAGCGTCGTGGGGTTCGACGACATCCCCGAGGCGGAGCACCTGTCGCCACCGCTCACCACCGTGCGGCAGGACTTCGAACGGGTCGGCCGAGCCCTGCTCGCGACCCTGCTCGACCACGTCAATGGAGAACCCCCGGGAGCGGTGCCGCCCTCGGTACCGGAGCTGATCCTGCGCGACTCCACGGCGACGGCGAACGCCGAGCGCTTGGCGAGGCGCAGCGTCGACGTCCCCTGAGCGTCTCCGGTCACTGAGCCCCACCCGGCCCCTGAGCCACCCACCCCGGTCCCTGAGCCTGTCGAAGGGCGAATTCCCAGGCACCCCTCCCACCCCTGACCTACACTTGTCGGAGCAGGGGGAGTACTCCTTCGCGACATGCTCGTCAGTACGGATCCGCCATCGGGTCCCGGGGTGTCGGCTCTCATCGAGAGTGGAGAAGACCGTGTTCCGACCATCGCGTCGGAGTCCCGTCCTCGAGCCCCTGGAGCCACCATGGCCGTCACCCCGCTGATCTGGATCATCACCATCGGTGTCACGATCCTCTTCTTCGTCTACGAGTTCTTCGCGCACGTGCGGAAGCCCCACGAACCGACCATCGCCGAGTCGGCACGCTGGTCGATCTTCTACGTCAGCCTCGCCCTGTTGTTCGGTGTCGGCATCGGCCTCGTCTCCGGCTGGACGTACGGCGGCGAGTACTTCGCCGGGTACCTGACCGAGAAGGCGCTGTCGATCGACAACCTGTTCGTCTTCCTCATCGTGATGGCCGGGTTCGCCGTGCCGAAGGCGTACCAGCAGAAGGTGCTGATGATCGGCATCATCATCGCCCTCATCATGCGCGGCGCGTTCATCGCCGTCGGCGCCGCACTCATCGACAACTACTCGTGGATCTTCTACCTGATGGGCGCGCTGCTGCTCTTCCTCGCGTACCGCCAGGCGTTCGGTAGCCACGAGAGCGACCCGGCCAACGGCAAGGTCGTCGGATTCGCCCGCCGCATCCTCCCGATCACCGACACCTACCACGGCGACCGACTCTCGGTGAAGATCGACGGCAAGCGCTTCTTCACGCCGATGCTGCTGACGATCGTCGCCATCGGGTTCGTCGACCTCGTGTTCGCGGTCGACTCGATCCCCGCGATCTACGGCCTCACCGAGGAGGCGTACATCGTGTTCACCGCCAACGCCTTCGCCCTGATGGGTCTCCGCCAGCTGTTCTTCCTCATCGGTGGTCTGCTGGAACGCCTCGTCTACCTCGCCCAGGGCCTCGCCGTCATCCTCGCCTTCATCGGCGTGAAGCTCGTGTTCCACGCCCTCCACGTCAATGAGCTGCCGTTCATCAACGGCGGTCAGCACATCGACTGGATCCCCGACATCCCGATCTGGTTCTCGCTGCTCTTCATCGCCGCGACCATCACCGTGGCGACGGTCGCCTCGCTCGCGAAGACCCGCCGTGACGCACGGGCCGGCCTCGAGCGGTAGTCCACGACGGTCCTGCTCGCGGCACCGGTGATCCGTTTTCCGCAAGAACCGCCGGCCTGAGGAGATCCTCTGTCACGATCTCCTCAGGCCGGCCGCCGTGGGGGCGGCCGTCGCGATGAGGAGTGACGATGGGTGTGCTTCGCGGCAGCGTGTCCGGTGTGCTGGCGGTCGTCCTCGCCTGCGGTGCCGTCGGCGCCGGCACCCTCCCGGTATCGGCCGTCCCTGCCACGACCGCGGCTGCCTGCCGTTCGCTCCCGGCACCCGCCGTCGAACTCCTGCATGCCGGAGACGCACGGACGGCGTTCGGCGTGGACGGTTCGGGGGTCCGGGTCGGGATCATCTCCGGATCCTTCGGCAACGCCGGAGCGGAGGCCGTCGCAGCCGACGTCGCCGCAGGACTCCTCCCCGGGCCGGGGAATCCCTGCGGCTTCGGGACGCCGGTCTCCATCCTGAACGACCCGCCGGTCGGCCAGGACGACGAAGGACGGGCGATGGCTCAGCTCGTGCACGGGATAGCCCCCGGGGCCGAGATCCTCTTCGCGTCCGACAGCGCCGGGTACCCTGCCGCCGTGGACCTGCTCGTCGCCAATGGTGCCTCGGTCATCGTCGACGACGTGCAAGGCGGCGAGGACCGTCGCTACCGGACTGGTCCCGGCGAGGCGGCCATCCGTCGGGCGGTCGACGCCGGTGTGTTCGTCGTCACCGCGGCCGGGAACTTCGCTGTGCCGGGCGCACCCGGTTTCCCGAGCGCCGGGTCTCCGATCGGGTCCTGGGCGACCGACCGCTACCGCCCCACCGATTGCCCGGGGAACGTCTCCGAGCTGTTCGACGCCGGTTCCGTCGACTGCCTCGACTTCGACCCCGGTGACGCGGTCGACTCGGCCATGGGGGTCACGCTGCCGGCCGGTTCGATCATGGTCGGCTCGCTCGATTGGGGCGAGCCCGACGGCGGGGTGTCCACGGAATTCGAGTACGTCCTGTCAGTGGAGGACCGGACGATCCCGTTCCCGGCGGCGGACCCGCAGCTCGCCACGGGCACCGCACCGCTGCAGAACCTGTCGGACACCGAACAGTCCGAGGTGCAGGTCAGTGTCGTCCGGCACCTGACGGCCACCGCGGCGACCCCTCCCCTCGCCCTCACCTGGACCCCGTTCCCCGGCCGGCCGGAGCTGATCGCGCAGGAGTACTTCCGGTCGACGGCGACGGACATCGTCGGCGCAGCCCTCTTCGGCCACCAGGCGACTCCCGAGGTGTTCAGCGTCGCAGCCGTCGACGCGGCAAACTCCACCCTGGAGACCTACTCCTCCCTCGGGCCGTCGACCATCCTCTTCGGCGTCCCGACACCCGTCGTCGTCCCCGGTCCGACCGCAGCCGGTGTCGACGATCTCCCCGTCTCGACGACCGTCCTCACCGGCTCCGGCAACTTCCGGGGAACCTCGGCCGCAGCCCCCACCGTCGCTGCTGCGGCAGCGCTCGTCCGTCAGCTCAGGCCGGATCTGACGCCGGGTCAGGTGCGAGCAGCGCTCACCGACCATGCGCGTCTCGACACCATCACCATCCCCTGGGACCCCTCGATCCCGACCGAACGTTCGGTCGGCGCGGGCCTGATCGACGTCGGCGCGAGCCTGCAGGCCGTCTCACTCCCGACCCCTCCGGGGCCCACCACCGTGTCCGAAGCGGCGATCGACGCCCTCCCGCCGACCGGGCTCTCGGGAACGGCGCTGCTCGCGACCGTCGGTCTCGCAGGATCGCTCGCCGGGGCCGGGGCGTGGCTGCTCCTCGGACGACGGCCGAGGCGTCGGGCCTGACCCCGTCACGAGGCCCGGTCCAGGCCTCGACCTCACGGTTCCCCGCTCCTAAGCTGAGCCCATGTGCGGTCGCTTCGTCGTCACCGATTCCACGTCCACCCTGCTCGCGGACCTCGTGGCCGAGTTCGAAGCGCCCGCGCCCGACTACAACGTCGCGCCCACCACCGAGGTGACGGTGGTCCGCACCCGGCACGAGGAGCGGACCGCGACCAGCGCCCGTTGGGGTTTCGTCCCCGGCTGGGCCAAGGACTTCGCGAAGCAGCGCCCGCAACCCATCAACGCGCGGATGGAGACGGTCGCGACCGCCTCGATGTTCCGCAAGGCCTTCGCATCGGCACGGTGCATCGTCCCGGCGACCGGTTACTACGAGTGGGTGGTCACCGAGACGGGCAAGCAGCCCCACTTCATCCACGACCCCGACGCCGAGCTCGCGATGGCGGGCATCATCAGCGCTTGGCCCGACCCGGCCAAGGCGGAGGACGACCCCGACAAATGGCGGTTGTCGATGGCGATCATCACGCGGGACGCGCACGTCTCACCGGGCGAGGTCCACGACCGGATGCCGGCCTGCCTGACCCCCGACGGCTACGACGACTGGCTCGGCGACCACCTCGACACCGACCAGCTGTTGCAGCTACTCGACCGCGAGTCCTTCGCGGTCGCCCACGATCTCACCCACTACGAGGTCACACGCGACGTGAACAACGTCCGTAACACGGGCCCGCACCTCATCGAGCCGCTCCCGGGCTGAGTGGTCGGCGCGGGCGGTCGTCGAGTTCCTCAGCTTCCTCACAGACGATCGTCTAAGCTAGACGAGCGTCTGACTCAGACGATCGTCTAGCGGCCCGAGCCCGGGCCCTCCACCTCGAAGGAGCGCTCGTGAGCGGTCTGCGCCAGTACGCGATGAACCAGGTCCGCGACGAGATCATCGACGCCGCCGGACTCGAGTTCGGCCGGAACGGCTACGCCGGGACGTCGTTCTCCGGCATCGCGTCCGTCATGGGCAAGCCCAAGTCGGTCATCGGGTACCACCTCTTCCCGTCGAAGCGGAGCCTCGCGCACGCGGTGATCGCGGAGCAGGACGAACGGTGGCAGGCGGCGGACGCACGGATCGGGGTGCCCTACGGCGCGCTCCGTTGGGTGACGATGATCCTCGCCTCCGCGCAGGAAGCGCAGCGGTCCCCCATCGCGATGGGCGCCATCCGGCTCCTGCACGAACTGCCGCGGATGGACGATCCGGTCTACACGGTGTTCGACTGGCGGGCCTACACGCGTACGAACCTCCGCATGGAGGCCGCAGCGCACGATCTCGACCTCCCCGACCTCGACGGCGTCGCAGACGTCCTGCTCGACGCCTGCTTCGGACTCGTCACCACGACGGTGGGCGACGACGATGCGGCCGATCTCAGTGAGCGACTGATCACCCTGATCCGGCCGATCCTCGCGACCGTCGATCCCGCCGGCGCCGCAGCCACGACGACCGCCGCGGCGGCCGCTCATGAGCTCGTCGCCGGGCCAGCTGAGCACTGACCTCCCCGGGCATCGACCCCTCCCCCGAACCCCGTCTCCGCAATCGGAAGGACGCCCATGTCCCAGATCGACGCCGTGCCGAACGGCACCACCCGCAGCACCACGGTCGCGGATCGCGTGCACCTCGTGCAGGGCCCGTCCGTCAACTGGATCATCGTCGAGGGCGACCTCGGGCCGGTCCTCATCGACACCGGCTACCCCGGCGACGGTGCAGCCGTCACCGCGACCCTCGGCGCGCTCGGCTACGCGGTCGAGGACGTGCGGGCGATCCTGCTCACCCACGGACACAGCGACCACATCGGCAACGCGACGTTCATCGCCGGGTTGGCGGAGTGTGACATCCTCGCGTCCCGCGACGAGATCCCCAACGTCCGCCGGGAGGTGCTCGAGCAGGTCGGGCTCGCCGACGTCCAACCCCACCTCGAGCGTCCCGGGGTCGCCGACTGGGTCAGCCACGCCGTCGAGGCCGGCGGACTCGAGGTCGTGCCGCCGGCGTCGGTCACCGCGATCGAGGACGTGCCCGAGCTCCGGGCGATCCTCGGGGTCGCGGTCCGCCCGCTCCCCCTCCCCGGCCACACGCGCGGGCACCTCGGATTCCTCCTCGTCGAGCATGGTGTCCTCGTCGCGGGCGACGCGCTCGTCACCGCCCACCCCACCAGCCCTCACGACGGTCCGCAGTTGCTCCCCGAGATGTTCCACGGCGACCTGCAGCGCGCCCGCCAGTCGTTGACCACGCTGGCCGGACTTCCGGCCTCCGTCGTGTTGCCCGGACACGGCCCGGCGTTCTTCGGCTCGCCGGCGCAGGCAGCGGCGGAAGCCCTCGCCTTCGGGAGTGCGTTCTGAACCTCCGGCTTCCCGTCGGACCACTGCGATAGCGTTGGTCACGTCTCCGAACCCGGATCCCGAGCCACGAGGAAGTGACCATGAAGAACCCGTTCCGCCGCGACGGCAGCCCGAACGATGGCAGCCCGGTCGATGAGCAGACCGACGTCCCAGAGCAGCCGAACCAGGGCCGCACCCTCGAACCCGCTCCCGAGGTACTGGCCGAGCTCGACGCACTGAACGAGGCCTGCCGGGCGGCGCCGGACGACATCGACGCGCAGATCCGGCTCTGGCGGGCGGTCGCCGCACTCGACCGGTGGGTCTTCATCAACCGCGGTCCGGAGGACGACCCTCGGCCCTATGCGATCGCCGCGGAGCCCGGCAACCTGCTCTGCATCTACAGCAGCGGGACGCGGGCGCAGGAGGCCGCCTACGCGAACGGCCTGGTCCCGTCCGATGCCACGGTGTCGCTGCTGGCGGTCCCGATGCCGGGCGCGATCGACTGGGTGCTCTCCTTCGGTGAGTTGGGCGTCGCCGGCGTGACGATCGACTACCCGCGCCTGGGCGCCTGGTCGCCGCTCCCGAACCTCGCCAGGCTCCGTCCGGCAACCGGCCAGGGCTGACGCCGACGCCGACACCGACACCGACACCGAGGAGGACCACGATGCACGGCTCGGAGCTGCAGGACCGGGCGGCACGCCGCGCCGACGAACTCCCCGGTGCGGAGCTGACGCACCCGTTCGGCGAGGAGTGGGACGTCTACAAGGTGCGCGGCAAGGTCTTCATGCTGCAGACGGGGGCGACGGGCCAACCCATCGTCACCCTGAAGGCGAGGCCCGAGGACAGCCGCAGCCTGCGCGAGGCCTTCCCCGACATCATCCCCGGTTACCACATGAACAAACGACACTGGATCTCGCTCAAGCCGGACGGTGAGCTCGAACCGGCGTTCGTCGACGACCTCGTCACGGAGTCGTACCTGCTCGTCGTCGAGGGGCTGCCGAAGCGGCTGCGGCCGGTCGATCCCGGCACGTTCGGGCAACTCCGCGAACGCTGAGCACCGGGCCGGCAGCACTCAGACCGGGATTCGCCTGGCGCCGGTGCCGGTGTCGCCGAGTTCGTCGTCGGGGTTGAGGAGCGTGCACGCCTTCATCGAGAGGCAGCCGCAGCCGATGCAGCCGGTGAGCTCGCGTTCGAGTTGCTCGATCCCGCGCCGACGCTGTTCGAGGACCTTCTGCCAGCGGCGAGACGCGCGCTGCCAGTCCTCGTGACTCGGGGTGCTGGAGAGCGGCACATCGGCGAACGCCTCCGCCACGTCTTCGAGCGGGATACCGAGTCGCTTCGCGACCGAGATGAGCGCGACGCGGCGCAGCATGTGCCGGGGGTATCGCCGCTGGTTGCCGGTGGTCCGTTCGGAACCGATGAGGCCGAGCCGCTCGTAGTAGTGCAGCGCCGACACCGCGACGCCGGTGCGACGACTCATCTCGCCGACACTGAGCAACTCGTCGGGGCTGTGCACCGCGTTCCACCAGCTTCCTCGAATCGACCTCAAGCGACCTTGAGGTACAGCTCGTCTCGACGCTACAGGAGCCGCGCATGTCCGGGCACACCTTCTCGCCCGCTGAGCGTGCGACCCGACCGCCCTTCGACAGGCTCAGGGACCAGCGTGTGCGGCACACTCCCCGGTCACTGAGCTTGTCGAAGTGCCCACGAGAAACCCCTCGTCGGCGGGGTCAGAACGGTGCGGGGTCCGGTTCGGTCCGGTGGTGCTTTCCGTCGGGTGTCGTCCACTCGAGGACGCCGCCGGGTCTGTGGTCGAGGTTCCAACCGGGGAGATGCTTCATCCGGTGATGATGTCGACAGAGACAGGCGAGGTTCCCGACATCCGTCGTCCCGCCGTCCTCCCACGCGACCGAATGATCGAGGTCGCAAGCCCGGGCCCGTCTTCCGCAACCGGGTGCCCGACAGGTGCCGTCCCGCAGGCGTACAGCGCGTTGGAGGTCGGCCGGAACGCGGTACTGATTCCGCCCGACGGAAAGGACCGCGCCGGTCTCGGGCTGGACCAGGATCCGGGTGAAGCTCGGTGCGTTCACCGCGATACGGGCGGCGGTCTCCGGGTCGATGGGGCCGTAGCCGTCGAGCATGCCGGGTGCATCGGAGACGCCGGCCATCGTGAGCGCCGGGACCGTGATCTGCACGGTCGGTTTGATGTGCTCCTGCACCTCGATCGGGTGCGGAAGTACCGGGCTCGACATGACGTCGTCGGGTGTCACACCGGTGAGGGCAAGCGCCGCCAGGGCGTCGGCCTGCAGCTGGGCGCAGGTGCGGTTGTCGCCAGATGCGCGTGATTCTGAGGCCGCTGCTTCGATGCGCTCGAGGATGCCCTGGGCGATCGGGGCGGTGGTGAAGAGATGCACCCAGGCCATGCCGTCCGCTGCGGGCTCGAACTCCACCCGGCGGTCCGCCTCCGAGCGGACCGCTCTAGCGGTGATGGACTCGGGGTGGGGCCGCTCCCGGAGCACTCGGGCGTGCCTGCGAAGGTTCGCGTTGGTGGACGCTTCCGCAACCGGCAGGACTTCCGCGAGGAATACTGGCCGCCCTTCGGTCGGGACGTCACTGAGCTGGTCGATGATCGTCTGCGCGTGCCTGGCCGAGATGCGACCGGCCTCGAGGGAGGCGAGCACGGCCGGTGCGTCGTTGACGAGCCGCTCGGCGTCGTTCGTCGCACGCTGCACGGTCCGCTCAGGGGTGCGGGTCGCCATCGCGAGCGCCGCACACGTCGAACGACGGGACAGGGCCTGCCGTTCCGCCGGCGGGAAGATCGCCGGGACCGTGGCGTCGGCGAAAGCGTCCGCGTAGGCGGCGGAACGGGCGAGGAGCCGGGCCTCCTCGGCGTCCAGCGCCGCACGCCGACGCTGGATGTCCGCGTAGTGGTCCGAGAACTCCGCGAGCTGCGCGGCGTATTCGTCGCCAGCTCGAACTGCGGAGGTGGTCTCGATCATGGCTCCAGTCCACCATGGACCACTGACATTCCAGATGCCGAGTGAGGGTGACCATGAAGTTGCTCGTGTGCCCTTCGACAGGCTCAGGGACCGGAGGAGAATGGCGCCGAGTTCGTGAGGTTGTCCGTCTGCCCTTCGACAGGCTCAGGGACCGGAGGAGGGTGCTCAGGGATCGGCGGGGGGTGCGGCGGATTCACGACGTTCCGTAGGCTGGAGGGGTGAAGCTCATCGCCACCGTCCGCGACCGCGCGACCATCACCACCGAAGCCTCCGCACCCGACGTCGCCGCTCTGCGTGCCGCTGTCATCGCCTCCACCCCTCCCGGGCACGCCCTCGCCGGACTGCACGGCGGTGGCCGAGTGAACGGCGACCTCGTCGGCACCGCGGTCTTCCGTCCGACCGCCACCCGCACCATCGAGGCCGAGGGTCGCGACTACCCGAGCGCTCGCAAGGCACTCGAGGCACTCGTGCCGGAGGAGCAGGTCGTGCTCTCCGTCCACGCGGTGGACCAGTAGGGACTCCGGCGTGAGCGGCCACGCATTCTCCGTGGGATCGATGGTGCGCTTCCATGAGGTCGTCTCACCGCTTCCACCGACCGACACCCTGACGGCCATGCTGTCGACGCTGCAAGCGGACGGCTTCGCCGTGGCTCCAGAGGAGTTCACCGCCGACCCCTGGACCATCCGCTACGCCGTCATCGGCGACGACGCCGCCTCGAACTGGAGCGGGTTCGCCCTGGAGGTCGTGCCGCTCCTCTCGCTGCTCGGCGTGCGCCGGCCGTTCGCCCGGTGCGCGGTGCCCGTCGCCGTCCGGCCGACCGAGTACGGCTCCGTCCTCCACACGACGACGGTGTGGGGGTTCAAGGGTGAAGCCAGCACGGTCGGTATGGTCGCCAAACGCGTCGCGGCCGCCACCGAGCAGGCCACCCGGGTCGTCGGCGGGACCCACCGGGCCACGCTCTCGATGATCGACCGCACCGTCCCGATCGACGGCCGGCGCTTCCAGCGGCTCACCGGCTGGAAGCAACGCTCACGGGCCTGAATCGCATCGACAGCAGCCGCCACTCAGCAGCAGCGCGAGCCCGGCGTCCGGTCCTGCTCCGCGAAGCGCTCTCGCCAGAACGTGCGCTCGTCCGGAACGGCTGCGTCGGGATGGACGCGACGCTGGTGATCCACGTAGGTGGCGTAGGCGGTGTCGCCCATCAGCGAGGTGACGAACCACCGCAGCGCGGCCCAGCCCCGTCGTATGCCGGCCATCAGTGCCCCGACCGCGCGGGTCGCTTATCGGCGTCCACGGTCGACCACTCGCGCTCGAGCGCCTTCTCCGCCTTCGTGGCGAGGAGACCCGACGGCGCGTACCGGCGCGACGGCAGCGCCGGATCCTCCGAACTCGGCCCGCCACCCGAGCGGAACGACCGCGCCGTGTGGAGGATCGCGAAGAAGATGACGATGATCGCGAGGGTCACGAACAGGATCGAGAGCACTCCCTGCACGGTGGTGTTCCGCACGACCGCCTCCATCGCCGCCCGCGTCGGCGCATTGCCGAAGCTGTCCTCGCCCGCCGCGAGCGCCTCGCGGAACGCCGCGTTCTGCGCCCAGTAGCCGACGGCCGGAACCGGCGAGAAGATCTTGAACATCGACGCGGTGATGGTGACCACGGCGGTGAAGGCCAGCGGGACGGCGACGATCCACAGCCACCGGAAGTTCCCGCGTTTCGCCACGATCGCCATGCAGACGGCGAGCGCGATGGCGGCGAGCAGTTGGTTCGCGATGCCGAACAACGGGAAGAGGGTGTTGATGCCGCCGAGCGGATCGGTGACGCCCATGATGAGGATCGCTCCCCACGCCGCCACCATCACCGCAGTGCAGATCCACGCTCCGATCCGCCAGTCCGGGTCGCGGAACTTCGGGATGATGTTGCCGAAGGTGTCCTGCAGCATGAAGCGCGCCACGCGCGTCCCGGCGTCGACGGCGGTGAGGATGAACAGCGCCTCGAACATGATCGCGAAGTGGTACCAGAACGACATGAGCGACGTGCCGCCGATGAGTTGCTGCATGATGTGCGCGAGGCCGAGGGCGAGCGTCGGCGCACCGCCGGTGCGGGAGACGATCGACTCCTCCCCCACGTTCGCCGCGGTCTGCGTGAGCACGTCGGGCGTGAGGTTGACCCCGGCGAGACCGAGCGAGTTCACGAACGCGACCGCCCCCTCGACGGTGCCACCTGTCGCCGCCGCGGAGGAGTTCATCGCGAAGTAGATGCCGCGGTCGATCGACAGTGCCGCGACGAGGGCCATGATCGCGACGAACGACTCCATGAGCATGCCGCCGTATCCGATGAAGCGGGTCTGGCGCTCCTTCTCGATCAGCTTCGGCGTGGTGCCCGAGGCGATGAGCGCATGGAAGCCGGAGAGGGCGCCGCACGCGATCGTGACGAAGAGGAACGGGAACAGCGAGCCGCTGACGACCGGGCCGGCGTCGCCACCGGCGAACTCGCTGAACGCCGGGACCGTGATCTCCGGGCGGACGAGGACGATCGCTCCCGCGAGCATGACGATCGTGCCGATCTTCATGAACGTGGAGAGGTAGTCACGTGGTGCGAGGAGCAGCCACACCGGCAGGATCGCGGCGACGAAGCCGTAGACGATGATCCCGACGGCGATGACCGTGCGGTCGAGGGTGAACGCCGCGGCACCCCACTCGGTCTCGGCGACCCAGCCGCCGGCGACGATCGCGAACATGAGCAGGACGAAACCGATGATCGAGATCTCGGTGATCTTGCCCGGCCGGATGAACCGCAGGTACACGCCCATGAAGAGCGCGATCGGGATCGTCATCGAGACGCTGAAGACACCCCACGGGCTCTCGCCGAGCGCGTTGACGACGACGAGGGCGAGGATCGCGACGATGATGACCATGATCGCGAGCGTCGCGATGATCGCCGCCGTCCCGCCGATCACGCCGAGCTCGTCGCGCGCCATCTGGCCGAGGGAGCGGCCGCCACGGCGCATCGAGAAGAAGAGGACGAGGTAGTCCTGCACGGCACCCGCCAGGATCACGCCGATGATGATCCAGATGGTGCCGGGCAGGTAGCCCATCTGTGCCGCGAGCACCGGGCCGACGAGGGGACCGGCACCGGCGATCGCCGCGAAATGGTGGCCGTAGAGCACCCGGCGGTCGGTGGGGACGAAGTCCTTGCCGTTGGCGAGGTACTCGGCCGGGGTCGCTCGTCGGTCGTCGGGGCGCAGCAGCTTGCGTTCGATGAGCTTCGAGTAGAAGCGGTAGGCGATGAGGTAGGTGCAGACCGCCGCGAAGACGAACCAGATCGCGTTGACCGTCTCACCGCGGACGAGGGCGAGCATCGTCCAGGCGAGACCGCCGAGGAGGGCGATGGCGACCCACAGGATCACCTTCGCCGGGGTCCATCTCGGGGCGAGGTCGGCCTCGTCGACCGCCGTGGGCGGCAGCTCCGGATCCTGGACCAGGACGGGTTCCGCCTCCCCGCCGCCCGCGGGCTGCACCGCTCCGTCCCGCCCCGATCCTGCGCGTGCTCGGTCCTGTCGTCCGGCGTCGTTGCCCATGACGATTCCTCCCTCAACGGTGGTGTTCGTGCGTCGAGGCTAACAGCGTCGCGGCGGCGGGCGCTCGCGGGGTCGGGGTCAGACGCGGAAGGTGGTGCCTCGGACGACCAGGTCGGGTGCGAGCTGGACCGATGAGACGCGGGCGTGCTCACCCGAGAGCCGACCGAGCAGGAGATCGAGCGCCGCGTACCCGGACTCCTCGAACGGCTGGCGGACGGTCGTGAGATCGAGCGCCGACGCCAGCGGTCCGTCGTCGTAGCCGACGAGCGAGCGCCCCTCGGGCAGGTGCGCGCCGGTGACGCGGAACGCCCGATGCGCGGCGGCGGCCAGCTCGTCGTGGTTGGCGACCACGGCGGTCGCTTCCGGGTCGGCCCGGAACGCCCGCTCGAGCGCGGCACCGACGGCTTCGACGAGGTCCGTCGCGGCGACGTCGGCCACGGCCTCGGAGACGGAGAGCAGGTGACCCAGGCCGCGCGCCCGCAGCATGCCGGCCGACACGTACTCCTCGGAGCGTTGCGGTTCGTGGAGGAACACCACGCGTTCGTGACCGAGCTCCGCGAGATGTCGAGCGATGAGTTCACCACCCTGCTCGTCGTCGATCAGGACCGAGGGCAGCCCGAGCCGCCGCTGCGCGCCGTCCGGGACGTCGACGAGGACGACGGGCGGGCCGGGGAGCGCCTTCGACTCCAACGCGGCCGGTGACAGCGGCACGCCCATCACGATGATGCCGTCGATCCCCGCACGCATGGGCAGCGCGTCGAGGACGGGACTGTCGCTCCCCGCCGCCGAGGGGAGGTCGTGCACGACGATCTCGACGGAGTCCGTCGCGGCGCGCTCCATGAGCCCCGACAGTCGCCGGTAGTAGGAGGCGTAACTCGAGAACGGCGCCGCGACGGCGATCCGCTGAGCGCCGCTCGCGGCGGCGCCACCTCGGTAGCCGAGCTCCGTCGCCGCGGCGATGACCGATCGTCGCGTCGCTTCGTTCACGCGCTGCGGGTGGTTGATGGCCAGGGAGACGGTGGAGATGCTCACGCCAGCACGCTTGGCCACCGCGTAGATCGTGGCCTTCTGCGGTCGCTCGTCCATGGCGCACCTCCTCCGTCGATCCTAGCCCGTAAAAAGTTCTTTGATCGAAGTTCTTCGATAACGGATACTCGAACCGGACACGGCATCGATGCCGGGATCGGAGGAACACCATGGCTCGGAGCAAGCCCACCGTCGACGCGTTCGTCACGGCGGTCACCGGGCGTCTGGCATCACTGCAGCAGACGCCCGAGCCGAAGGATCCCGTCGGCCGGCGTGCACACGCGGCCGCCTTCGACCGGGTGTCCTCCGAGGCGCTCGGCACCGAGACCCTCGTGGCGGCGACCGAGGACCACACCGTCCACGTGCCCGGCCACCCTGACGCACGGCTCCGCGTCTACTGGCCCGACCAGCAGCGACTCCCAGCCCTCGCCGACGGTGCGTCCGGTGGTCGGCCCGTCCTCGTCTACTTCTTCGGCGGTGGCTTCACGATCGCCGGGATCGACTGGATCGGTTGGGATGCCGGGTTCCGTCGCCGCGCCAGGGAGGCCGGTGTCATCATCGTCGCCGGCGAGTACTCCTTGGCCCCGGAGGTCCGGTACCCCGCGCAGCCGGAGCAGTGCTGGTCCGTGTTCGAGTGGGCGGCCGAGCACGCACGTTCACTCGGCGGCGACCCCGACCGACTCGCGATCGGCGGTGCATCATCGGGCGGGAACCTCGCCGCCGCCGTGACCCTCATGAACCGCGACCGCGCCAAACGACCGATCCGGCTGCAGCTGCTCGAGGCGCCGTCACTCGACCTGACCCGCGGACACCTCGACGCCCGGGGGATCACGCAGGTCCCGGGTGCCATCCTGCGTCGCCTCGCGCGCCAGCTCGTGCTCCAGTACCTGGGGCCGGACCGGGCGACGCAGCGCGAACCGTACGCATCGCCGCTCCTCGCGACCGACCACCGGGATCTGCCGCCGGCCGTCATCTACACGGCGGAGATGGACCCGCTCCGCGGAGACGGCGAGGCCTACGCCCGCGTGCTGAGCGAGGCCGGCGTGCCGGTGAGCTGCGTCCGGTACATCGGGCAGACGCACACCTCCGGCGGGCTGACCGGTCACGTCCCGGCGGCAGACCACCTGCATCGCGACGTCATCACGACCCTGCGGACGCTGCACGAGGAGCCGGCGAGCTACGGTGCGCCGCTCCGCGAGCCGGCGGAGGCCTCGCGGTGACGTCCGTGGAGGAGCTGCGGCTGGATCCGGGTGTCCTCGCCTGGGCTGGGCGGATCGAGCAGCACGCGGAGCAGCTGCCGGCACTCCGCTCCTCGGACCTGGTCCTCCGTCGGCAGGCGGCGCGGCGGCTCTCCGACCTCCTGGCGGAGGAGTTCACCGAACCCGCGCCGCCGTCGGTCGAGATCACCACGAGCTGGATCGACGGACCGGCCGGGCCGCTCGAGCTCCGCCGATACCGCCCGGAAGGACTCCCGTCTCCGGCGCCGACCCAGCTCGCGCTGCACGGCGGCGGCTTCACGTCGGGCACCGTCCACGAGCTCCTGAACGACCGCCTCCTCGCCGCCCGGGCGCTCGCCGCCGGGATCCAGGTCGTCGCGCTCGGATACCGGCTCGCACCCGAGCACCCCTATCCGGCCGCCGTCGACGACACCGTCCACGCCCTTCGGGTCCTGACGACCGAAGCGGGCCCGAGCCGTTTCGACGTCGACCCAGGCCGCCTGGGCATCGCCGGCAACTCGGCGGGCGGCGGGATCGCGGCGAGCGCCGTCCTCCACCTGCGTGACTCGAGTGATCTCCCGCTCGTCCATCAGGCGCTCGAGGTCCCCGCGGTGTCGCTGACCCCATCGGGCGACTCCGCCACACGGTATGCGCGCGGGTTCGGACTGGACGACGCGGAGGCACTCGTGCCGCTGTATCTCGGCAGTCCGCGGGCGGTGGACGCCTACGCCTCCCCGCTCGAGGCCGACGACCTCTCGGGCCTGCCGCCCACACTGATCCAGGTCGCCGAGCACGACCCGCTCCGCGACGCAGGTCTGGCGTACGGACGCCGACTCATGGAGGCGGGGGTTCCGACGATGACGTGGATCGGGCACGGGCACGTCCATGCGTCTGGTGGTCTCACGGCCGTCATGGAGGGGGCGAGGGAGTGGCAGGCGGTCCAGGCCACCGCGCTCCGTGAGGCCTACGGGACGAACCCGCTCACGCCAGAGCCGATCCAGCCGAGGAGACGATGATGTCAGCTCACACCCCACCCACCGGTCCGTCCACAGAACCCGCCGAGCCGGAGCCGCGGATCGGTGACGCCGTCCCCGTCGCGGCGGTCGATCCGGACGCCGTCCCCGGGTCACCGCAGGCACGCGGCTTCCTGCCGCTGTTCGTCCTGGCCTGGTTCGGGGTCACGCTGGCGCTCGGCACCATCAGCGGTGCGTCGATCCCGAAGGCCCTCGCCTTCCTCGACGACGCGACGAAGGGGACGAACCTCTCGATCGTCGCGGCGGTCGGTGGCATCGTCATCATGATCATCACGCCGCTGTTCGGCCGGCTGTCCGACCGTTCACGTTCGCGCTTCGGGATGCGGCGACCGTGGATGCTCGGCGGCGCGATCGTGGCGCTCGGTGGGGTCGCGATCCTGGCGACGGGTGACAGCCTCGCGGTGACGATCCTGGGCTGGAGCATCGTGCAGCTCGGCTTCGGTGCGACGAACATGGCGGTGCACGCGCTGCTCGCCGATCAGATCCCGGCGCGGATCCGAGCGCGTGTCGCGGCCGCCGCCAGCGTTTCGGGCGGGCTCGCCCTGATCGTCGGTGCGCAGATCGTCGCCGCCCTCCCGAATGACGCGCGGTGGACCTGGTTCGTCGTCCCGGGCCTGATCGGCGGCGTCCTGAGCACCGCGCTCGTGTTCGGGCTCCGGGACATCGTGCGGACGGTACCCGCTCCGCCGCTGCGCCTCGCCGACGTCCTGTCCACGTACTGGCTGAACCCCGTGCGCTACCGCGACTTCTTCTGGGCTTGGGCCTGCCGGCTGCTCGTGACGATGTCGATCGTCTCGGTGTCGATCTACCTGTTGTTCTTCATCATCGACCAGTTGGGCATCCCGAAGGAGCAGGCATCGGGGGTCCAGGCGAACGCGCTCATCATCTTCACGGTCGGGAACATCGTCATGACGGTGCTGTTCGGCTGGATCTCCGACCGGACCGGGCGACGGAAACCGATCGTGCTCGTCTCCAGCCTGCTGAGCGCCGTCGGGCTCGGGGTCGCGATCGTCTCCCCCGACGTCACCGTGTTCCTCGTCGGCATCTTCATCGTCGGAGCGGCTCAGGGAGCCTACGTGTCCGTGGACATCGCCCTCATGACGGAGGTGTTGCCGTCGTTCGACGAGGCCGGCAAGGACCTCGGCATCGTCTCCCTCTCGTATCAACTCCCGCAGCTGCTCGTACCGATCGTCGCCGTCCCCCTACTCGCGCTCGGTGGCGGGGAGAACTACCACGCGCTGTATCTCGCGGCGATCGTGTTCGCCGTCCTGGGCGGACTCGCCGTGCTGCCGATCAGGTCCGTGCGGTGAGATGCGCATCGGCACGGTCAACGGCTTGCAGGGGTTGGTTCCGGGGTGGTTTCCAGGCGGGATCCATCTCGGACCCAGGACCCGGAGCGACACTGGATCACACCCGACCCTTGACCACCGGATCCCCATGACCCTGCCGTTCCCCACCTCGCCCGATGACGTGCTGCAGCGGCGACCGCTCCGCGCCGCGCTCGCGGACGCCGTGCTGCAGGACTTCATCGACGACCTCCCGGTCCCCCTGCGACCGACCGACCTCGCGACCCGGCTCCTCTACCCACGCTGGCAGGTGTACTCCGACATCCACGAGGGCAGACTCGTCGCCGAACGGGTCCGGAACAACAAACGGTTGTTGAAGATCGACGTCGAGCGGAACCGGGCGTGGATCGCTCGCGGGCTCGCCACCCGTCGGGCTCGCGCCGGGTCCGCCGTGGGCGAGGCGGGGCCCGAGTCGCCCGTCTCGGTCGTCATCGTGGATCCCGAGGCCCTCGCGCAGCTGAACACCCTCACGGCGACCGGCTTGAGCGTGCGGGAGGCGGTCGAGCATGCGCTCACCGTCCTCGGCTCGCGCGAAGCGGCGACCACCGCCACGGTGCCCGACATCGACTCGCGTGGCCGACAGGTGCGGGCGGGCTGACGCGGCGGAGACTCGTCAGATCGACGTGCGCATCGCGGCTCGAGCCAGTCGACTCCACGCGAGGCGTGGTGATGCGATCGCCGTCAACGGCCACCCAGCGCGAGAACGACGATGAAACCGACGACGAGGACGACGGCCGCGACGATGACGACGGTCGCAATGATCCCGATGCCGACCGTGGGAAGCTGGTCTGCGGACGAGCGACGACGCGCACCGCTGTCTCGTCGTGGTCTCACGTGTGGTCCCCCATGCAGATCGCGCTGGCTCTGCGCCGGCATCCTGGACCCCGACGCGCCGGGCAGCGTCGACCGACCCGGTTGACTCAGTATCGACGGCGCGGCGTTCCGTCCACATCCTGCTGCGGGCTATTCCACCCCCGCCACCTGGCGGGTTCGGCCTCCTGGCCGTCGCCGCGCGGTTCTCGGGACTCGTAGGGTGAGAGTCGAACTGAGGAGGACACCGTGATCGGAGTGGCCATCGTCGACGACGAGGCGTTGGTACGGTCCGGGTTCGAACTCATCCTGGGTGCCGTCGAGGACATCGAGGTCGTCGCCTCGGTCGACGGGATCGGCGCCGTGGAGGCGATCCGCTCGAGCCGTCCCGACGTCGTCCTCCTGGACGTCCGCATGCCAGGGCGTGACGGGCTCGACATCCTCGACGAACTGCAGACCTGGGACGACCCGCCCGTCGTCGCGATCCTGACCACCTTCGACTCCGACGACTACATCGCACGCGCCCTCCGCAGCGGCGCCGCGGGGTTCCTCGTGAAGGACACGGACCCGGAGCAGCTCCCGATGCTGCTCCGATCCCTCGCCGCTGGCGGCATCGTGCTGTCCCCGCAGGTGTCCCGGACACTCGTCGGCGGATTCGCCCGCACCGCCGACCGCGAGGCGGCGAAGCGACTGTCCGCGCTGACTGTCCGCGAACAGGACGTGCTCGCGGCGCTCCGGACCGGCGCGTCCAACACCGAGATCGGCGAGGCACTCCACCTCAGCCGCGCGACCGTGAAGGACCACGTGAGCGCGATCCTCGGCAAACTCGAGGTGACGACCCGACTCGAAGCCGCGATCATCGCCGAGCGTGCCGGGGTCCGCGGCGACGAGGCGACCCCGCGGTGAAGCGGCGCTCCCGGCTCTGGTCGGTCCTCCTCGAACTCGCCCTCATCGCGGCGGCGGCCGTCGAGAGCCTGACGACGCTCGAGTGGGCGACGCCCTGGGAGTCCGGCCTGGCGATCGCCGCCGCGGTCGGCCTCATCTTCCGGCGACGCTGGCCGTGGCTGTCGCTCCTCCTCGCCGTGCCGGCCTTCACCCTCAACCTCGCCACCCTGGCCGGGTTGGCGTCGCTGTTCTCCGTCGCGGTGCGGGAGCATCGACGCTGGCGGCTCGTCACGACGGGCGCCGTCGTCTTCGTCCTCGCCGCGGTGCCGTGGTGGGGGTGGACCTCGCCCAACTACACGATCCTGTCCATCGTGTACGCCGCGCTCTACGCGGCGGCGCCGATCGCTTTCGGTCTGCTCGTCCGCACCCGCCGCGAACTGTTCGACCGCATCCGCGACCTCGAGCAGATACGACGCAGCGAGCGGGCGCGCATCGCCTCCGACGTCCTCGTCGAGGAGCGCACGCGCATCGCCCGGGAGATGCACGATGTCGTCTCCCACCAGGTCAGTCTGATCGCCGTCCAGGCCGGTGCGATCCAGGTGCAGACCGAGGAACCCGCGACGAAGCGGATGGCGGTGACGATCCGGTCGCTCGCGTCGCGCACACTCGACGAGCTGCGGGACATGGTGACGCTGCTGCGCGCGGAGACCGGACACGCGCCGCTGGCCCCGCAACCGACGGTCGACGACCTCGACCGGTTGATCGCGGACAGCGGCATCGCCGTCACCTCCGCCATCGAGTTGCCGGACGGCCTCCCCGCACCCTTGCAGCGTGCGATCTACCGGACGGTGCAGGAGGGGCTGACGAACGCGCGCAAGCATGCGCCGGGGGCCGCGGTCGACGTACGCGCCGAAGCCTCCGCCGACGAGGTCACCGTGGTCATCCGGAACACCCGCCCCGCACGCGCGTCGGACAGCTCGTGGTCGTCCGCGGGCCACGGCCTCGTCGGCCTGAGCGAACGCGCCGAACTCCTGAACGGGTCCCTCCTCACCGAGGACGCGCCGACCCGGTTCACCCTGACGTTCCGCGCGCCCTACTGAGGCTCAGGGCCACTGAGGCTCAGGGTCGGAGGTCCGCTTCATCGCCGAAGAGCGGCGTCTGGAAACGACGCTCGAAGCGCACGATGCAGCCGGTGCCCCGCACGAGCTCGTAGGCCTCGACGCACTCCGGGTCCGTCGCCGCGGCGATGCGGTACTGCTCGTACGCGGCGAGCGACGGGAAGCTGAACAGCGCGAACGCCTCGTCGTTGTCGCCCTCCGCGGGGAGGAAGTAGCCGTGGTGGTCGCCACCGAGCCGGTTCACGAGGCGGATCCAGCGCCGCCCGTACTCGGTGAAGGTGTCGAGTTGCTCGGGGTCGATCTGGTAGCGGAGGTGGATGGTGATCATGGGTCCAGTCTGGCCGGTCAGCCGGTGGCGACGAACACCGTCCCGTCCGCGGACACGGTCACCGGGTCCGGGCCCGGCGAGACGAACACCGCAGCACCGCGCTCCAGCACCACCGTGTCCGGGCCCTGTTCCACGCGCGCGGTACCGGCGGTCACGACGATCACGGCCGCCCTGCCGCGAGCGAGGTCGCCCGCCGTCCCCCGGTCGACCTTGACGAGTTCGAAGTCGTCGACCGGCACCGGGTAGACGAGCCCGCCCTCCGGCCGGACGACCGGCTCGACGAACGGGACCGGCACCGGTTCGAACTCGAGGACGGCGAGCAGTTCCGGGACGTCGACGTGTTTCGGCGTCAGCCCGCCACGGAGCACGTTGTCGCTCGAGGCCATGACTTCGACCCCGAAGCCGGAGAGGTAGGCGTGGATGTTGCCCGCGGGCAGGAACAACGCCTCGCCCTCGTTCAGTGTCACGAGGTTGAGGAGCACCGCGACGACGATGCCCGGGTCGCCCGGGTACTCCTCGGCGAGTTGCCGGACGAGCTCGCGCTCGGCCGCCCAGCGTGGGTGATCGGTGTCGGTACGCGCGGCCGAGACGACGGCGGCGACCACGCCGGGCGTCCGTCGTTCGAGCACCGCCCGCACCGTGTGTTCCAGACCGGCGTCGAGCAACTGCCCCGCCAGTGTCTCGAGCACCCGCCGGTCGGTCCCCTCGACGAGGCCGGCGAGGTGGACGAGCAACGCCTGCGACCGGTCTGTCGCACGGAATCCGCACAGTGCACGGAAGCCGTCCTGGAGGGCGACGATGATCTCCGGCTTGTGCGAGGCGTCCTTGTAGTTCCGGTGCGGCGCGTCCCGGGGCACGCCCCGGCGCTCCTCGTCCGCGAACCCGGCCCTGGCGCGGTCCGGGGTGGGGTGGACCTGGAGGGACAAAGGACCAGCCGCGGCCAGGAGCTTGAGCAGGAAGGGCAACCGGTCCCGTCCACCCAGGGCCGCGTCGGGGTCCGAAGCGAGCCAGTCGTTGAGGCTCGCGGGGCCGCCATCCTCCGCGTCGACGAGGGTGGTCACGCTGTCGGGGTGCGCCCCGAGCCAGAGCTCGGCCTGGGGCGAACCGTCGGCCGGCACGCCAAGCAGCTCCGGGATGGCCGTCGTCGAACCCCATGCGTACCGTCGGGGGTCGCTCGTGATGCGGTGCAGGGTCATCCGTGCACGCGCCGACGACCGCGGAACAGCAGCAGACCGCCCATGGCGAGCAGCGCGAGAACGCCGACGATCCACGGCGTCGCCTCGAGGCCGGTGCGGGCGAGGTCGCCCGCGGGAGCGTCGGTGGCGCCGGCGTTCGAGCCTCCGGCCTCGCCGGTGCCGGGCTGTCCGGTACCCGGCTCGCCCGTGCCGGGTCCCGGGTCCACCGCAGCGACGATCGTGGTGACGTCGTCGACCAGCAGCGTGCCGGTCCCCTCGCCGCCGAGGTAGAACCCGATCTGGGTGACGGAGGTGGGGTCGAACGCCGCCTCACCGGCCCACGCCGGCGGGGCGAAGTCCGAGAACGGGATCTCGACCAGCTGCCAGCCCTCGCCCACGATGGGCGCGACCGTCTCCCAGTACGTCCCCCGCGTCACGAACTGGACGGTGACGTCGTCGCCCGGCGTCCCCTGCACCCAGAGCTCGAGGCCGCTGTACCCCCACCAGTCCTGCGGCGTCTGGAAGGTCCGGACGACACCGGCGTAGCCGGGACCGGCGAGGTCGTAGGCGGCCGACATCGCCTGCGACCCCGAGTCGGGGTTGCTCGTGAGCGTCGGCGTGATCGCTCCACCGCCGACGTTGCGCACATAGGCGGCTTGGAGTGCGGCGTCGTCGGGGTAGGACTCGAAGTCCTCCACGACGAGCGGCTCGCTCGGGAGGGCCTTCATCAGGAAGTCGGAGGCTCCCGTGCTCGTGGCGGTCGTCCCGGCCCCGTTGACCGCGGACACCGACCACCAGTACCGCTGCCCTGCCGTGAGCGAGACCGTCGGCGTGATGGAAGTCGTCCCGACGCCGTCGACGACGACGACCGGGTTCCCAAGATCGGCCTGCGGGGAGAGCGTGAAGCGGTAGTACGCCGCGCCGGCCGACGGCTCCCAGCTGAAGGTCGGCGTCGCCGTCACGTCGACGGTGCCCGGTACGGGCGACGTCGAACCGAACGCCGCGGGCGGTCCGCTCGGGGCGTCCACCGCCGACCAGATGGTGGCCCGCGACAGCGTCGCGCCCGCGGCGAGGGTCACCCGCAGGTACGGGCCGACGAGGTCGCGTGCGACCACCGCGCCGCCGACGCCGGCCTCGGTCGCCGCGGTCTGCCAGGTCGAACCGTCGGCGCTGGACTCGACGACGACCGACCCGGAGACCGCGAACGCCGCCGCCGACAGTCGGTCCTGCTTCCAGGTGACGCTGGCACCGTCGGCGACCGCCGTCACGCTCGTCCCGTCGGCACGGGGCGTGATCGCCAGGTCGTCGTGCGCTTCGGTCAGCAGCCAGGACTCGAGCGGGTCGACGAGCACGCGGGTGTCGGTCTCGGTCGGGACCGGGTCCGACAGATCGGCGACCGCGCCGGCCGCGTCGAGGGCGACCACCCGGTAGACGGCGCCCGCGGGTGATCCGAAGTCCGTCGCCGATCCCGCGTCGGCGGCGAGGACACCCGTGTCGACCGGCGTCCAAGCCGTTCCGTCGATCGTCCGCTCGACACGGTACGAGACTGCACCGCCGGCACCACGCCACCGGACGGTGTTGATGCCGTTCGCCCGGTCGATCGCCGTGATGAGCGGCGTCCCGACGGCGGGAGCGGCCGGAACGGCACCGATCGCGGCGGCGTAGGCGGTGATCGCGGAGACCCGGGCGCGCTCGGCGTCGGTCGCACCGGGAGCGTGGATCGTGAAGCCGTCGTCGTGCGGCACGAGCCCGCCACGGTCGTTGTTGCCGAACAGCGACCAGAACAGCATGCCGGTCACGTTCGGGTCGGCGACGAGCGGTTCGAGGAGCGCCGGGCTCGCAGCCGTCGAGGCGTACTCGCCGGCCAGGTAGACCTTGCCGGCGGCGGTGACCGTCGCCGCGTCCGCGGAGACGCGTGCGGCGGTGGGCGGGTAATAGTGCACGTCGACGATGTCGAGCCCCGGCGCGGCGAGCGTGTCCGGATCGATGTCGAACCGACGTCCGGCCGCCACAAGCTGCTGCGGGGCGCGTTCCTTGATGAATGCGACCTGCCGGTCGATCCAGGGCGCGGTCATCCCCTCCAACTCGTTCCCGAGTTCCCACGCCATGATCGTCGGGTCCGCGGTGTACGGCACGCCGGTGAGCGCGTTCGTCCGCTGGAGGATCGCGTCGACGTACGCCTGGTAGGCGGCGATCGGACGCTCGTCGGTGTAGAAGTCGGCGGACGACAGGCCGTAGGGCGTCGTGAAGTCGCGATGCCCGCCGTGGTAGTACTCCCACTCATCGGTGAGCGGGAGGACGAGCCGGATCCCGAGTTTGCCCGCGTAGGCGATGGCGAAGTCGATCGTGGCGAACGCCTCCTCGTTCATCTGCCCGAGGGCCGGCATGATGGCGAGCGGGTTCGCGCCGTCCTGACCGGTCGAGGTCATCATGTGCGTCCGGACGACGGTCGAGCCCATCCGTGCCGCCGCGTCGAGGGTGTCGGCGATACGGAAGGCGGTCGGGTAGTCGACCCCGCCCACGTTCTCGTCGAGACCGAGCCAGTAGATGTTCGGTCCGCTGAAGCGGAAGGTCTCGCCGTCGAGCACGAGCCGGGAGCCGTCACGCTCGACGAACGAGGTGTTGAGCGACGTCCAGTCGGTGGGCGCAGCGGCGGCGGGGGTCGCGAGCGCCGGGAGCAGCGCGGCGGTGACGGCCGCGGCGAGTACGCCCGCCGCGAGACGTCCTCGGGCGCTGCGACGGGGATGGTGCGGGTCGGTGGTGCGGTTCATCGTGCCAGGCTCCTTCGTCTGGGATGGTGCATCAGGTCGTTCGCCGGGAGGCCGAGAGCCTCCGGTCGGTGGATGAGTGCTGCGGCGCCGAGGATCGGTCCGGCGCCGTCGAGGGCGGAACCCGTGACGACCACGTCGGCGGCGTAGTCGAGCACGATGGCGTCCTGCACCGCGGCGCGGACGAGGTCGAGGTAGTCGGGGCTGACGGCGGTGAACCCGCCGCCCACGGCGACCGCTTCGAGGTCGAGGAGGGTCGCGGCGCTGGCGATGGCCTGGCCGACAGCCGTGGCCGAGCGGACGACGGCCGCACGGGCGATCGGGTCGCCGGTGGCCGCCGCGACGGCGAGTTCCTCCCCGGTGTGCCCGTCCCAGCCCATGGACCGGGCCCAGGCGACGCTCCGCGGACCGGAGGCGATGCGTTCCAGGGTCGCGTCGTCGGCGGACGTCCGCGCGTCCCGCGAGGCGATCTGCACCTGACCGATGTGGCCGGCGTTGCCGCTGCGGCCCGCGATCAGGCGGCCGTGCAGGATGACCCCTCCGCCGACCCCGGTCGAGACGATCATCGCCATCGAGTTCTCGGTGCCACGCGTCGCTCCGAGCCAGTGCTCGGCGAGGGCGATGCAGGTGCCGTCGAGCCGGACCACCACCGGGGCGTCCGGCAGCAGCCTCCCGACGTGCGCGCGCAGGTCGAAGCCGTGCAGCTGCGGGAGGTTCTTGGGGCTGACCGTCCCGCGCTCCAGGTCGACCGGGCCGGCGGAACCGATGCCGACGCCGACGAGCGCGGACCCGTCCGGCAGGTGTGCGACCGAGGCGAGGACGACCCGGTCGACGGCGTCCTCGAGCGCCCGGCGCCCGGCATCGGGCCCGGTCGGCGCCCGGTGCGCGCTGCCCTCGACCACGACGCCTTCGGCCGTGACGAGTGCCGCCTCCACTTTGGTACCGCCGAGGTCGACCGCGAGCGCGATCGATCCCGACGGGTCCTGCCTCCCGGTCATGTCCGCCAGGGTCACCGCGCCCAGTCCTCGACCAGCTGGTTCGCCGTGCGGACGACCCGGGTCGACCGGAGCTCGTCCTCGCCGAGTTCGGCTTCGGTCCGCACGCGGAACGTCACGCGCTCACCCGGCAGGAGCGTCACGAGTTGGTCGTCGACGACGGCGGCCGGGTCGACCTTGTCCACGAGCAGGGTGAGGTCGCGCAGGAAGGACTCCGCCGCGACGGTCACGGCGTACCCGCCCTCCTCGCGAGCGATCTCGATGCTGAGGCGTGGAGCGGGGAGCGCAGACACGCGAGCCTCGGCGAAGAACCAGAAGCCGCGTTCGGCACCGAGGGTGGCGACGAGCACCTCGTCGGTCGTCGATCCCGCGACCGCGACCGCTTCGGGGATCTCGACGAGCGTCGAGGAGCGTCGGTCCAGGTCGACCGGGACCCGCACGGAGGCCAGTTCCGTCCCGTCGAACCGGAGGCGTCGGATGACGAGCTCGTCCGCCCAGGCGTCCGCTCCGTCGTTGAGGACGGCGACCACGAGGCCTTCGCCACGCGGTTGGACGGTCACGAGGCGATCGGCGTAGACGTGCTTGAGCGCATAGAGCAGTGGCTTGGCGCGCTCGTCGCCGTCGACGGCGGCCCAGGAGGTCACGGGCCAGCAGTCGTTCAACTGCCAGACGATCGATCCCATGCAGCGCGGGCTCCAGGACCGGAAGTGCTCGATCGCCACCGTCACCGCGTTCGCCTGGTTGAGCGACATCGCCCAGTGCCAGTCCTCGGTGTCGTCCGGGAGCGGCAGGTGGGCGACGAGTCCGTCGGTCAGCTTGTCGTTGCCGTCGATCGCCTTCTGGTGGTGGATCATGCCGGGCGACTCCGGCGTGAGCGGCGAGTCCGAGATGGCCCGCCCGATCGTCGACCACGTCGCCGGCCCCTGCCAACCGAACTCGGCCACGAAGCGCGGCGAGACGTCGCGGTAGGCGGGGTAGTCGACGCGGTTCCACAGCTCCCACAGGTGCACGGATCCGTGGTCCGGGTCGTTGGCCGGGATGTCCGGCGTTCCCGACCAGGGGCTGCCCGCGGTGTAGTTGCCGGCCGGGTCGAGCTCGGCGACGAGCCGCGGCAGCAGGTCGAGGTAGTAGCCCATGCCCCAGGTGCGGCCCTGGACGCGCTTCTCCCAGCCCCACTCCTCGAAGCCCCAGATGTTCTCGTTGTTGCCGTTCCAGAGCACGAGGCTCGCGTGCGGCATGATGCGCGTGATGTTGTCGCGCGCCTCCGCCTCGACCTCACTCCACAGCGGTTCCTCCTCGGCGTAGGCCGCGCAGGCGAAGAGGAAGTCCTGCCACACCATGATCCCGCGCTCGTCGCACAGTTCGTAGAAGTCGTCGGACTCGTAGTAGCCGCCACCCCAGATGCGGAGCAGATTGAGGTTCGCGAACTCGGCCTGGTCCATCCGGC
Organism: Plantibacter sp. MMLR14_011; assembly: GCF_001865025.1. Lineage (NCBI taxonomy): Bacteria > Bacillati > Actinomycetota > Actinomycetes > Micrococcales > Microbacteriaceae > Plantibacter > Plantibacter sp. MMLR14_011. The sequence goes on along the minus strand of NZ_MJGW01000039.1, from coordinate 20,825 downwards.
GCGCGAGCCGGGCGCGGTCGACGCGGGTCACGAAGGCGTCGTCGGGGATCCAGTTGGCGCCGCGCACCCACACGGCCTCACCGTTCACGACGAAGCGGAACGAGGTGCCCTCCGCGTCGGGTTCGAGTTCGACGGCGACGGTCCGGAAGCCGATCCGCTTCGACCACTCGCCGAGGCGTGCCTCGTCCTGCCCGAGCGCGACGTCGAGGTCGTACAGCGGCTGCTCGCCGTAGCCGCGTGGCCACCACAGCTCGGCGTCCGGGACAGTGAGCTCGACGACGGCGGAACCGGCACCGGCCGGGAGCACGACCTCGGCGTCCACGCCGGCGACCGTGGCCGAGAGCGCCAGGGCGACATCACCGTCGTCGGCGCGTTCCACGTCGACGTGCACGGCCACCCGGCCCTCGCCGCCGTCGACGGTCACGACCGGACGCACCGAGGCGAGCCGGGCCGTCGACCAGGACTGCAGACTCACGGGCTTCCAGAGGCCGGAGGACGCGGCGTCGAGCCCCCAGTCCCAGCCGAAGTTGCAGGCGGCTTTGCGGATGGCGTTGAACGGGTGGGAGTAGGTGTGCGGGCGGTAGCCGATCTCGAGGCTCGCGACGTCGGCGGCTGCGACGGGCGACGCGAAGTGCACGACGAGGTCGTTCTCGCCCTCGCGGAGGACGGCGCCGACGTCGATGCGGTAGGTGCGGTGCTGGTTCCGCGTGGTCGCGACGACCGAGCCGTTCACCGTGACCGTGGCGACGGTGTCGAGTCCCTCGAACACGAGGTCGTGCCGGTCGTGGCCGTCCGGCTCCCAGGCGAAGGTGGTGCGGTACTCCCAGTCCGTCGATCCGATCCACGTCACGAGGTGCTCGTTGCGGTCGAGGAAGGGGTCGGGGATGAGCCCTGCGTCGAGGAGGTCCGTGTGCACGAGGCCGGGCACCGTCGCGGGGACGCTCGTCCCGACGAAGGCCTCGGGGACCGCACCGCCGACCGCACGCAGACTCCACCCCTCGTGCAGGAGGCGGGTGGTCAGGGGACGGACGGTGGCGGTGTCGATGATGCTCACTTGGTTGCTCCAGAGGTCAGGCCGTTGTAGATGTATCGCTGCAGGAAGAGGAAGGCGACGAGCGTCGGGATGATCACGAGGATCGTCCCGGCCGCGATGATCTGCCACTGGGCGCCGAACGGTCCCATGAACCGGAACAGCGAGGTGGAGATCACCCCCAGGTCCTGCGACGGCATGTACAGGAAGGGGATGTAGAACTCGTTGTAGATGGCGATGCCCTTGATGATCACGACCGTCGCGACGGCGGGTTTCAGCAGCGGGAGGATGATGCGCCAGTAGATCGTGAAGCGGTTCGCACCGTCGAGCATCGCGGCCTCGTCGAGGGACACCGGGATCGACTGCATGAACTGCAGGAAGATGTAGATCGCGACGATGTCGGTCCCCATGAACAGCAGGATCGCGGCGCCGCGGGTGTTGAACAGTTCGAGCGCCGAAACGACCTGGAACGTGGCCACTTGCGTGGTCACCGACGGGACGAGCGTCGCGAGCAGGAACAGCCCCATGACGAGCTTCCGGCCGCGGAACCGGAACCGGTCGAGCGCGTACGCCGACATGGTGCCGATCAGGATCGTCCCGGCGACGGAGACGAGCAGGATGATCGCGGTGTTGAGGAAGCCGGTGACCATGCCGCCCTGATCGAACGCGACGACGAAGTTGTCGAAGTTGAACCAGTTCGATGGTGGGGTGAGCGGGCCGGTCGTCCGCTGCTCGCGGTCGGTCTTGAACGCGAGCATGAAGATCGTGGCGAGGGGGACGACGGCGAAGAGGCTCGCGATGATGAGCGAGGCGTACTTGATCGTCGTCGCGGTGAGGGCGCCGGCGCCCTGTGGACGCTTCGGCCCGCGCCTCGTCCGCCGCAGCGGGGTGCGGGGCTCGGGAGCGGACGCGGAGACCGGTCGGTCGGTGGTGGCGGTCACGACTCGCCTCCCTTCTCGTCGGGGAACACCCGGCGTTGGACGAAGGTGATGATGAGGACGATCAGCAGCAGCACGACGGCCATGGCCGACGCCAGCCCCACCTTGGAGAACTTGAAGGCCGTGTTCACGGTCTGGATCACGAAGGTCTCGGAGCCGTTGGCACCGCCGGTCATGATGTACGGCATCTCGAAGGCGGACAGGGCCCCGGCGATCGCCAGGATGAACGACAGGCCGAGGATGCGCCGGATGCTCGGCAGGATGATGAAGCGGAACTTGTGCCACGAGTTGGCACCGTCGAGGTCGGCGGCCTCGTACTGCTCCGACGGCACCGACTGGATGGCGCCGAGGAAGAGCACGAAGTTGAGGCCCATGTACCGCCAGACCGAGGTCGCCGCGAGGGACGCGTTCACGAAGGACGGGTCGCCCAACCATTGCGGGGTGTCCTGCACACCGACCGCCGCGAGCAGGGCGTCGAGGGTGCCGCCGGGTCGGAGGAAGTAGAGGAAGACCAGACCGATCGCGACCCCGTTGATGAGGTACGGGAAGAAGATGACGCCCTTGAAGAGGTTCTTGAAGCGGGTGCGGAAGCTCAGCAGCGTGGCCAGGTAGAGGGCCAGGACGAGCTGGGCGACGGCACCGACGAGGTAGTACAGGCTGACGAAGAAGACCTGGAAGATCTCCGGCTTCGTGAAGATCTGCACGAAGTTGTCGATGCCGACGAACTCCTGCTCGGGCTCCAGGCCGTCCCACGAGGTGAGGCTGTACCAGAACATGTTCGCGACCGGCACGTAGGTGAGCACGATCAGGAAGGCGAGCGGCACCACCAGGAACAGCCAGGGGGTGACGCGCGAGCCGGTGGCCTTCGGCGGTCTGCCCGGCCGCAGTGTGCGCGCGCGGCGTGGATGGTTCGTCACCACCGCTCGGGTGGCGGGTGACGCTCCCTGGACTGTGACCATGTTCGTTGCCTTCGATTCGCTGGAGTGGGTGGATGGCGCCCGGGCCCGCCGGACCGGAGGTCCGCTGAGGGGGTTCGTGGGCCCGGGCGCCGGTCGGGTGCTACTCGGCGACGTCGGCGCGGGCTGCCGCCCAGCGCTCGTTCAGGTCGGCGAAGGCGCTCTCCTTGTCGCCGTCGGCGGCGCCGCGGGCGATGTCGATGAGCTTCTGGCGGTAGGTGTTGCCGAAGAGGTCGATCTCGGCGGCGTTCGCGATGTCGTTGATCACGGCCTCCTTGCCGACCGGGTCGGGAGCGAGCTCCAGGTAGGTGACACCGAGGTCGGCGAAGTCGGACAGCGTGTCGGGTGCCGGGTCGCTGATGACCGGGCTGATCGCACCCTGGCTTGCGGCGAAGCCGGACTCGTTCGTGAACCAGTCGATCCACGCCTTCGCGGTCGCCTTGTTCTTGGAGTACTTGCTGACCGCCAGGAACTTGTCGGAGGCGGTGACGGAGGTGAAGCCCTCGTCGGTCTTCCACGGCATCGGCCAGAAGCCGATGACGTCGCGGGACTCGCCGGCCTTCTCTGCGGCGTCCTGCATCTGCGAGACGGCCCACGAGCCGAGGACCATCGAGCTGATCTCACCGGAGGCGAGAAGGTTCTTCGACTCCTCCCAGTTCGTGGTGGTGGGGTCGGGTTCGCTCAGACCGGCGGCGACGGTGTCGAAGAGGAGGCCGTCGATGTTGTACTGGTCGTTGCCCTCGGTCCACGGGCTGTCGGTCGCGATCATCTCGGTGCGGACCTTCGGGCCCTGCACCGCTCCGAGGTTGCCCTCGAGCGTCGCGAGCGGCCAGCCGTCCTTGTAGTTCGTGTAGTACGGGATCGAACCGGTGGCCTTGATCTTCTCGAGCGCGGCCAGGTACTCCTCCTCGGTTGCCGGGGGCTCGGTGATGCCGGCCTTCGTCCAGACGTCGCGGTTGAAGACGTAGCCCATGGCGGACCCGAAGGTCGAGACGCCGTAGGCCGTCCCGTCGAAGGAGGCCTCGTTCGCGAAGCGGTAGGTCTTGGACTGCTCCTCGGTGCTGCCGAGCGGCTCGAAGAAGTTGGCGTACTGGTCCTTCGTGACGTTCGAGGACGGGATGAGGAGCACGTCGCCGTAGTCCTTCGAGTTGAGGCGGATCTTGGCGTCGCCCTCGTAGTCGGTCAGGGCTTCGAACTTGACCGTGGTGCCGGGGTACTGCTTCTCGAACTCCTTCGCGTAGTCCTTGAAGGTGGTGTCGACGAGGTCGGTGCGGTTGGTGAGGACGGTGATCTCACCGTTCGGCTTGCCGTCGTCGTTGGCGGCACCGCCGGAGCAGCCGCTGAGGACGAGTGCCGCGGCGGCAGCCGTCGCGGCGAGGCCGATGATCGGTCTCCGGGACATGGGAACTCCTTCGTTCGTGGGGGCGAAGGGCCGGGTCGCCTCCTCGCTCGTTGTCCAGCATCGTCTGCCGTCCCGCGTCCGTCAAGACTAAACATTATTAATTTATATAACAACTCGGTCACAGGAAGCCAGGGCCCCCGGCCGCTCGGCGCGACTCAGACGGCCGGGGCGATCCCCGAGGTGGAGCGCTCGATGACCACGGCGTGCGGGGCCTCGCGAGTGGTGCCCACACGACCGGCGAGCAGCTCCAAGAGCTCCTCGCCCGCCATCTCACCGATGCGCTGGACGTCGTGACTGAGCGCCGACATCGGCGGGTCGGACAGCTGGCACTGCGACGAGTCGTCCCACGCGACGATCGACAGGTCGTCGGGGACGCGCAATCCGGCCTCCTGTACGGCCTGCAAGCCGCCGAGCGCCATGACGTCGCTGTCGAAGACGACCGCCGTCGGTCGCGGGTCCCGTGCGAGCAGCGCCTGCATGGCCTGGACACCGGACGCCCGGGAGTAGTCGCCGCCGATCGAGACGGTGTCCACGTCGGGCAGGTCGGAGGCGAGGGTGAACGCCTCCATGCGCGAGAGCGTGTGGGTGAGTTCGCGCGGACCGGTGACGTGCGCGAGCCGCCGGTGCCCGAGGGAGACGAGGTGGTCGACGGCCTCGTGCATCGTGACCGCGTCGTTGGTCCAGACGGCCGGCAGCCCCTGCGCCGTCGTCGGTGCGCCGATCACGATCGCGGGGATGCCCGAGCGCTCGACGAAGGCGACCCGCTCGTCGTCGTCGATGAGGTCCACGAGGATCACGGCGCTCACCGTGCCGTCCCGCTGCCAGCGTCCGAGCTGCAGCAGCTCCTCCTCGCGCGTCGGCAGGACGCGCAGCAGCACCGACAGGCCGTGCGGGCGGACCACGCGATCGATGCCCGCGATGAGCTCGTGGTAGAACGGCTCAGCCCCGTAGATCTCCGAGGCACGGAACAGCGTGAGGCCGATCGGCCGGGGCTGCGCGATAGTCTGTTCGGCGTCGAGACCCATCGGGACGCGGCCTTTCGTGAGGAGTGGTCGTGTGGCCCTCACATTACGCGCTCGACGATCGCCGGGAGGGACAGATGGCCAGACGCGAGTCCGTGCAGTCGGGCCCCGGTAGCCAGGCACTCATCGTCGACCTCATCCGCTCGGCCGGCACGATCAGCCGCACGGAGCTCACCGAGGCGACCGGCCTGACCCAACCGTCGATCTCCAACATCGTGCGTCGCCTCATCGAGGACGGGCTCGTCCGCGAGACCGGCCGCGCAGCACCCCGAGGCGGGAAACCGCGGACCCTCCTCGAGATCAACGCGAGTGCGAAGTACGGGATCGGCGTGCAGCTCGGGTTCGAGTCGATCACGCTCGTCGCCACCGACGTCCGTGGTGGCGTGGTCGGCCGGCAGCTCGTCGACGGCGCGGGATCGGCAACGCCGGAGCAGGTGACCGATCGCCTCGTGACGCTCTACCGCGACTTCGTCGCCGGGGTGGGGCTCGCGGCGCCGTCGATAGCCGGGGTCGCGGTCGTCGCACCCGGGCCGATCGCCCAGCTCGGCGGGGTGCTGCTCGGGCCACCGACGCTCGTCCGCTGGGACGACTTCCCCCTGCAGCAGGCGTTGCAGGAGAACCTCGACGTGCCGGTGGTCGTCGACAACGACGCCGCCGCCGCGGCCGTCGGCGAGTTCTGGAGCCGCCAGGTCTCGCGGACGGAGTCGTTCGCCTGCGTCTACATGGGCACCGGCATCGGCGCCGGTATGGTGCTGGGCGGTGCGCTCTACCGCGGTTCGAGTTCGAACGCGGGTGAACTCGGTCACATCAGCATCGAGGTCGACGGTGTCCCCTGCCACTGCGGCAACCGCGGTTGTCTGGAACGCTACGCGGCACCGGCGGCCGTGATGGCCGCCGCCGAAGCGGTGCGGGACCGTCTCGACGGCCTGGGGCTCGGCTTCGCACCGGAGACCCTCAGCCGTGACTTCGACCAGCTCGCCCGGGCGGCCGTCAGCGGGCACGAGGTGGCGCTCGACCTCATCCGGTTCTCGGCCGACCGGGTCGCCGCAGCCACGGTGACGCTCGCGAATCTGCTCGACCTCGACCGACTCGTCCTCGCCGGCCCCGGCATGGCGGTCGCCGGTTCGCTCTACGCCCGCGCCATCAGGGAACGCCTCGAGGAACGGTTCTTCGCCCGCCGGGCACACCCGATCGTGGTCGAGCTCTCCGCCAACCCGCGCGACGCGGCCGCCATCGGTGCCGCGTCACTCGTCCTGCAGGGCACGATCGCCCCGGGGCACGGTCCGGCGCTCACCCGCTGAGGCGCGGTGACACCGGCACAGCGGCGCTGAGCGTCCGGCCCGTCAGCCGCGCGGGGTGTCCTGCCAGGTGGAGACGTCGAGCTCGACCGCCTCGATGGCCGTCCACAGGCTGTCGTCGATGGGCACGGCGGCGAGGTCGAGCGTGCGCGTGTAATCCTCGAGCCGTTCCATGCCGACGATCGTCCCGGTGATACGCGGGTCGCGGAGCGACCACTGCAGCGCGGCGGCGGCGAGTGGCACTCCTGCCTCGTCGCACACGCGGCCGATCCGATCGACGGCTCGGAGCATCGCCTCGGGGGCGGTGCCGTAGGCGTACCGCGTGGTCCGCACGGGCCAACTGGTGAGCAGGCCTCCGCCGTAGGGCGCGGCGTTCAGGACACCGAGCCCCGCCTCGGCGGCCAACGTGAGCAGCGCATCCGCCGACCGGTCGACGAGCGTGAACCGGTTGTGTGTGATCACGGACTGGAAGTGGCCGGTGCCGACGAACCGCGCGAGCAGCTCGGCCGGACCGCCGGATATCCCGAGCGCGCCGATCAGGCCTTCCTCGCGCGCCGCCACGAGCGCGGCGACCGGGCCGTCGTCGGCCATCGCGAGCTCCCAGGTGGTGTTCTCGGGATCGTGCAGGTACACCATCGGGAGGTGGTCGACGCCGAGCCGTTCCATGCTCTGTTCGAGCGACCGACGCATCTGCGGTGCGGAGAAGTCGTCGGTCCCCGGCTCGCGGTCCGCCTTCGTCTGCACCCGGAGCCGTCCGGCCTCGTCACCGAGCTGTGCGAGTACCTGGGCGATGCGTCGCTCGCTGTCGCCGTAGCCGTAGTTGTTGGCCGTGTCGATCGTGGTCACGACGCCGTCGCCAGCCATCGCGGCGGCGAGCTCGAGGCTCTCCTGCCGGGACGAGCCGGAGCCGTCCTCCCGCCGACGCCAGCCTGCGGCACCCGCGATGATCGGGCTCACCGTCACACCCGTGTCACCGAGGGGCCGTTGCTCGACGAGGGCCGAGATCCGCTCCGTCATGGTCATCCTTTCAATCCACCGCTGATGAGGTCGAGCTTCCAGAACCGCTGCAGGAACAGCATGAGTGCGACGAGCGGGATGAGCGACACGAATGCGCCGACGATGGCCGTCGTGTACAACAGCTCCTTCCCGTCCCCGGTGCTCAGCAGGGTGAAGAGCCCCAGGGTCAGCGGGTAGAGCCGTTCGTTGGACAGCATCAGGTACGGCAGGAGGAAGTTGTTCCAGGTGCCGATGAAGTGCAGGAGGAAGACGGTCACGAGCCCGGGCACCATGATCGGGAGCGCGATCCGCCGGAAGATCGAGAACTCCCCCGCCCCGTCGATCCTGGCCGCCTCGAGAAGGTCGGACGACACCGAGGAGGTGGCGTAGACCCGACAGAGGAAGATGCTGAACGGGCTGATCACCATCGGCAGGAGCACCGCCCAGTAGGTGTTCGTGAGACCGAGGCCGGCCATCACGAAGTACTGCGGGATCGCCAACGCGATCCCGGGGATGAGCACCCCACCGAGGAGGATCCGGAACATCGTGTCGCGCCCTGGGAATCGGAACTTCGCCAGCGCGTACCCGGCGAGCGCCGACACGAGCACGCACAGCACGGAACCGCCGAGCGAGTACACGATCGTGTTGCCGATCCACGAGAGGAAGACGCCGTTCTGCATGGTGAACAGCTTCTCGAGGTTGGAGAGGAAGCCGGTCCCGGGCGCCAGGGTGAAGGTGGAGAAGAGTTCCTGCGGCGACTTCGTCGAGGCCATGACGACCCAGACGAGCGGGGAGAGGCAGTACGCGGCACCCACGACCAGGATGACGGTCGGGATGAGCGGTCCGCGGCGGGGTCGTCTCGGCACGGCGGCGCCAGGAGCCGTCGCCCCGGCGCGGAGGGTGGCGGTGGTCATGAGGCGTCGCTCCGATCCCGGGTCACACGCAGCAGGATGGCCGAGGCCGCGAGGGTGAACCCGGCGATGATGACCGCGGTCGCCGCTGCGCCGTTGATGTTGTCGTTGGTGAAGGCATCCGTGTTGACCTTCATCAGCGGGAAGAAGGTGGAGCTGATGGTGTCGGTGAGCGGGCGGAGCGCGGTCGGTTCGGCGTAGGCCTGGAGCGTCCCGATGAGGGCGAACAGCGAGGTGAGGACGAGTGACGGCACGATGAGCGGGATCTTGATCCGCACCGCGATGTCGAACTCGGAACAGCCGTCGATGCGGGCGGCCTCGTAGACCTCGGCGGGGACGGCTCGCAGCGCGGTGAACATGATGACCATGTTGAAGCCGAGCGACCCCCAGACGCTGATGTTCGCAAGGGCGGCGATGACCGAACCGGAGGCGAGCGGTTCGACCGCGGGTAGTCCGACGCCGGTGAGCACCGCGTTCACCGGGCTGGTCGACGGCAGGTAGAGGAAGCCCCACATCATCGCCGCGATGACGCCGGGGATGGCGTAGGGCAGCAGGATGCCGGTCCGCCAGATCCGCGCGCCACGGATGCCGGGGAGGTCGAGGAGGAGCGCGAACAGCAGAGCGATGCCGAGGGTGCACGGGATGACGATGACCGCGTAGAGACCGAGGCGACCCACACTGGCGACGAACTCGGGGTCCGTGAGTGAGGTGACGTAGTTGTCGAGGCCGACGAAGGTCTGCTCGCGAGCCCCGTAGCCCCCGGATCCGGCCGGGACCCGTTGCCCGAACAGGCTCAGCACGACGGCGTAGCCGATGGGCGCGACGAGGAACAGGAGGAAGAGCACGATGGCCGGGAGGAGGAACAGGTACGGGGCGATCGGTGCCGGGACCCGGTGACGAGGCGTCCTGATCCGGCCATGGTCCGGAACCGGAGGTGACGCGCTCGTGGCTCTCATGAGCGGTGTGGTGTTCATTCGACGTCGAATCCCGACTTCTCGAGGTCCGCGCGGACCGTCTGCTGCACGGCTGCGAGTGCATCGGCGAGGGGGCGACCGGCCTGGATGGCCTTCCCGACCTGATCCGTGTAGGCGCTGAAGGCGACCGTCGTGTTCGGCCCCCAGGTCACGTCCGTGGTGTCGGCGGCGACGTCGAGCAGGATGTCGTGGAAGTCCTCCTGTCCGGCGGCCGCCTTGTCGGCCGGCTGCGGGATGCTCGCGTAGACGTCGAGGCCGGGTGCGGAGGCCGGGAAGTTGCCGCCCTGCTCGATCATGACGCCCTGCCCCTCCGCGGTGGAACCCAACCAGGCGAGGAACTCGGCCGCCTGCTTCGGGTGCTTCGACGTCGTCGTGACGAGGCTCGAGGAGCCGCCCTGGAACCCGACGCCCGGGTCGTCGTCGGTCCATGACGGCAGCGGAGCGATCCGCCACTTCCCGATGGTGTCCGGCGCGCCGGTCTTCACCGAGGATCCGGTCGCGCCCCAGGACCCGATGACCTGGGTGAGGATCTTGCCGGAGTTCAGTTGCGCGTTGAACTCCGGCGTCCCGCTCGCGCCGGCCGAGACGACGCCCTCGCCGACGAGTCCGTCCCAGTAGTCGGCCACCTTCGTCGGTGCCGCGCCGTCGATGTCGACGGACCAGGAGCCGTCGTCGAGTGACCACCAGTCGCCGCCGGCTTGGGCGGTGAGCCCGGCGAGCCAGCCGGCATCACTGGTCGGGAAGTTCGCGAGGACCGCATCCGGAGCGGCCTGTTTCGACGCCCTGGCGGTGTCGGCGAACTCGTCCCAGGTCGTGGGCACGGAGAGCCCGTACTGCTCGAAGAGGTCGGCGCGGTACATGAGCAGCATCGGCGCCTGGTCGAGCGGGACCCCGTAGACCCCGTCGTCACCGAGATGGACGAGGTTCCAGACGGCAGGACTGTACTGGTCCTCGATGCCGTCCACGTACTCGCTGATGTCTGCGGCGACGCCGCTCGAGATGTACGAGGGGAGCCACTGGTACTCGGCGAGCGCGAGGTCCGGGCCCTCCCCGGCCCGCACGGCGGCGTTGAGTTTGGTGAACTGATCGGTGCCACCCCCGACGTTGGTGACCTTGACCTGGATGTCCGGGTGTTCCGCGTTCCAGGCATCCGCGATGCCGGGGGCGCCGGCCCACCACGTCCACCAGGTGAGCGTCACCGGGCCGCTCTCGGCGGGTGCCTCGCTGTCGCTCCCGGCGGAGCATCCGCCGAGGGCCAGGGCCCCGACGACGGCTGCGGTGATCCAGACGGCTGATCGCTTCATGGAATTACCTCCTCGTAATCCTTCGGTGGTGCACCGGTCGTCGCTACAGCCGGTGCTGCTGTCAGGAACAGTAGCTTATGTTCAAGACTTGGACAAACTCAGGCCGTCATTCCCGTGGCATCGCCGTCGAGCAGCCAGCCGAGGCTGCGCTGCAGGAGGATCTGTCGTTCGGGCGAGTCGAACGAACGGATGTCGTGACCCAGTGCGTCGTAGACGACGCGGGCGGGACCCGGGCGGTGCGTCCACAACACCGGATGACGGACGCCCTCGTGCTCGTGGAAGGCGAGCGGCCGGACGGCGTCGGAGATCCGGAGGTGCGTGTAGCGCTCATCCCAGACGGTGAAGTCGCCGAGACCCCGCGTGATCGGATGCCCGGTGTCGGGCACCTCGATGGCAGCCTGGCCGATCTCGGGATGCATCGAGACACCACCGACCCACCGACCGCCGATCACCCGCTCCCACGCCGGCATGTGGGGGAACGACGTGGCTGAGACGTGGTGCGACCAGATCGACCCTCCGCCGCGCGCGTAGGCCTCGAACCCCTCCTGCGCCGCCGCGAAGGTTGACGACTCCAGTCCGTGCCGTGTGGGATTGCCGACCATGAGGACGAGGAGGTCGACATCGTCGAGTGATGCCAGCTCCTCCTCCACCGCACCACTCACCCGGACCCCGAGCCCCTCCTCTCGGGCGAGATCGGCCACGCGGCCCGACGTCGCAGCGAAGTCGTGCCAGGGATCGGCGTAGCGCCCCTCGCCACGAAGAATGAGTACGTTGTGCATGCCGGTCTCCTCGATCGCGTTGCATTTGTGCAAGACTAGAACTTATCAGCTCGCTCCGCACCGGTCGCGGAGGAACCCCGTCGAGAGGACCCAATGAGCATCGGAACCCCCTCCGGGCACACCCTCGAGGACATCCGACGGCGGAACGTGTCCGCCGTCCTCGCACTCGTCCACGGCGACGGTGGCCTCTCCAGAGCGGAGATCACCAGGCGCACCGGTCTCTCCCGCTCGTCGGTGGCGACCGTCATCTCCGACCTCGAACTCGCCGGCGTCGTCCGCCAGGAGGCCGCTCCCCCGGCGACCCGGGTCGGGCGCCCCTCCCCCGTCGTCGTCCCCACGGATCGGTTCCTCGCGGTGTCCGTGAACCCCGACGTCGACGGGGTCCGAGTGGCCCTCTGCGCCCTCGGCGGGCGGATCGTCGCGCAGACCTTCCGTCCGAGCGAGCGGGTGGTCACCCCGAACGAGGCCGCCGTGATGACCGCCGAAGCCGTCGGCGAGCTGCACGCGGCCCTACCGGACTCCCGCCTGGTCGCGCTCTGCGCTGCCACCCCGGGCCGCGTCGACAAGACCGGCGAAGACGTGGTCTACGCGCCGCACCTGCGGTGGCGGAACGTGCCGTTCGCCTCGCTGTTGCAGGACGCGACCGGTATCCCCTCCCGGGTCGCCTTCGACGCCGCCGTCGGGCTCGCCGCTGAACGACACTGGGGCGCGGCCCGTGACACCGACGACGCTGTCTACCTCTACGGCGGCCCCGGCGGGATCGGGGCGGCGGCTCTCGTCGACGGCCGGATCCTGCAAGGCGCGAACGGCGGCATCGCCCGCCTCGGCCATCTGCTCGTCGCCCCCGACGGACCGGTGTGCAGTTGCGGCAACGTCGGCTGTCTCACGACCGTCGTCTCCTCGCACGCCATCGCCGCGGCCACCGGTGCCGCCTCGGTCGCGCTCGCGGACCTCCGTGCCGCGCTCGCCGAGGGATCCGCCGCCCGGACCGCCGGCGCCCTCGACCGGCAGCTGGAGTACGTCGCGACCGCGATCCGGGTCATCACCAACATCTACGACCCCGAGATCGTCGTCATGGGCGGCTTCTTCGGTCTGCTGCTCGCCCAGGGCGACGGCGCGATCCGACGGCGACTCTCGGACGAGACCATCTCCGCGCTGCGCAGCCCGGCCCGCCTCGTCGAACCGCGGCTCGGCGAGAGCCAGCTCCTCGCGGGGGCGAGCGACGTCGCGTTCGCCGCGCTCCTCCGGGACCCACTCGGGTTCACCGCCCGCGAAGCGACCGCATGAGCCGCGCGATCCGACCGGTGTCCTCGACGGGACACCGGCGATGAGCGCGGGCGACGCGGCACCGGCGGCCGACGACTTCGCACGCCGACGGATCGCGTACGTCATCGCGCTGGGACTGCTGCAGACACTCAGCACCTTCACGATCGACATCTACCTGCCGGCCTTCCCGCAGATCGCGGGCACGTTCGGCGTCTCGGAGCCGTCGATCCAGTTCACCTTCACGGGCGCGATGATCGGCATGGTCTTCGGACAGTTCTTCGCCGGCCCCTGGAGCGACGCCGTCGGTCGGCGCCAGCCGATGCTCATCGCCACCGTCGTCCACGTCGCCGCCTCGATCGCCTGCGCCCTCGCGCCCTCGGTCGAGATGTTGGTGGCCGCTCGCGTGCTCCAGGGCGCGGCGTCGGCCGCGACGGGCGTCATCGCGCTCGCCATCGTGCGCGACCTCTACTCCGGGTTGTCGATGATGCGCATGCTGGCGTCGATGTCGCTCATTTCGGGGATGGCCATCGCCGTCGGGCCACTGTTCGGGTCGCTGTTGCTGGAGGTCATGGAGTGGCGGGGCGTCTTCGCCTCCCTCGCCGGATACGGACTCGCCATCGGGCTGCTCGTGCTCGTCCTCATCGGCGAGACGCTCCCTCCGGAACGCCGGCACCCCGGAGGACTGCGCGCTCGCGCCTCGGCGATGCGGCGGGTGGGCTCCGACCGACCCTTCGTCGGGCTCGTGCTCGTGACCTCACTGGCGTGGGCCGGCATGTACAGCTATCTCGCGGCGTCCTCGTTCCTGTTCCAACGGGTCTACGGGCTCAGCGAACTGCAGTACGGTCTCGTCTTCGCCTCGCACGCGCTCATGATGCTCCTCGGCACGCAACTCGGGGTCCGCATCGCCCATCGCATCGAACCTCGCCGCATCGTCATGCTGTCCACCACCGGTCTCGGGCTCTCCGCCATCGGGCTGCTCCTGATCGGGCTCCTGCCCGTCGGGCCGCTCGTGAGCATCATGGTGTTCCTCTGGGCGTTCACCTTCTTCCTCGGTGTGAACACCCCCTGCATCCAGACCCTCGCGCTCGCCCGCCACGGCGGCGACGCCGGCACCGCGGCGAGTCTCCTGAACGCCACCCGGCAGGGCTTCGGCGCGCTCGCCACCCCGATCGCAGGGTTCATCGGGGTGACGAGCGCCGCACCCGTGGCCGCGGTCATGGTGGTCGGCCAGCTCGCCGCGATCGTCATCCTGTGGGTCGTCGTCCGGCCGGGACGACTCGACCCCATCGACTGAGGCGCACGGCTACAGCACACCACGAACGACACCCCGGACCAGGAGGGTCCGGGGTGTCGCGGTCCGTTCGGAATCGGATCAGGGAATCACCCCTTGATCGCGCCGGTCAGCATGCCCTTCGTGAAGTGGCGCTGGATGAACGGGTAGACGATCAGGATCGGCAGGGTCGCGAGGACCACGACCGCCATCTGCACCGACTGGGACGGTGGTGTCGGGACGTCCGAACCGATGATGTCGGTGAGGACGGACCCCTGGATGACGTACTGGTTCAGCACGACCTGCACCGGCCACAGGCTCGAGTCGTTGATGTAGAGCAGCGCACTGAAGTAGCTGTTCCAGTACCCGACGGCGGCGAAGAGCCCGACGACCGCGAGCACGGGGCGCGACAGCGGCAGGACGATCTTCCAGAGGATCCGGAAGTCGCTCGCGCCGTCGATGCGCGCGGACTCGATGAGACTCGCCGGGATGCTCATGAAGAAGTTGCGCACGACCACCATGTTGAACGCCGAGATCAGGCCAGGGAGGATGAGCGACCACAGGGTGTTCAACAGGCCGAGGTTCTTCATCAGCAGGTAGTTGGGGATGATCCCGGCACCGAAGAACATGGTGAACACGACGAGGAGCAGGATCGCGCGCGAGCCGGGGACCTGCCTGGTGCGGCTGAGCCCGTAGGCCAACATCACGGTGCAGGTGAGCGAGAGCGCCGTCCCGACGATCGTCACGAAGGCCGAGATGAGCAGCGAACGCGTGACGATGTCGCCGGCGAGGATCGCCTGGTACGCGTCCAGCGAGAACGAGGTCGGCAGGAAGCCGCTCGTCTGCGCGTCCTTCGAGGCGAAGCTCATCGCGATGATGTAGACGAACGGGTACAGCATCACCAGGACGATGAAGCCGATGACGAGGGCTTTGAGCGCCTGAACGGGGACGGAGGGGCGCCCCATCCACGCCGGTCGGTCGCTCGTGGGACCGCGTCGCCGACGTTTCGTCCGCGGTGGGCGAGCGCCGCCCGCGGCCTCCGGGGTGATCGGCGCCGTCGGCGTCTCCGGTGCTGTCATGGTGGTCACAGGACCCCCTCCGTTCCCATTCGTTTCGCCAGATGGTTCGCGCCCAGCACCAGGAGCGTGCCGATGACGCCCTTGATGAGTCCTGCGGCTGCGGAGATCCCCCAGTCGCCTCCGACCACGCCTCGGAAGTACACGAAGGTGTCGATGACCTGCGCAGCATCCGCGCCGACGATCGGTTGTTGCAGGAGCAGCTGCTCGAACCCGACGGTCAGCACGTTGCCGACGGTCAGGACCAGCAGCAGCGAGATCACCGGGACGAGCCCCGGCAGGGTCACGTGCCACGTCTGCCGCCACGGCTTCGCGCCGTCCACCGCCGCAGCCTCGTAGAGTTCCTGCGGGATCGCCGCGATCGCCGCGAAGAAGATGATGGTCCCCCAGCCGATGTCCTTCCAGATGACCTGCGAGGTCACGAGGAGCTTGAAGGTGTCCGGATTCGACATGATGTTCACGCCGTCGACGCCGAGGGACTCGAACAGCCCGGCGACCGGTCCGGCGCCGCCGAGGATCTGCTGCCAGATGGAGATCACGATCACCCAGGAGATGAAGTGCGGCAGGTAGACGATCGACTGCACGACCCGCTTCACGCGGGACGACAACAGGCTGTTGAGGAGGAGGGCGAGCAGGATCGGTGCAGGGAAGGAGAAGACGATCTGGAGGACGGCGATCTGGATCGTGTTGACCACTGCCCGAACGACCTCCGGGTCGCTGACGATGCGGACGAAGTTGTCGAAGCCCACCCACGGTGAGCCCTCGATCCCCAGGAACGGCGAGAATGCCTGGAAGGCGACGACGTTGCCGAGGATCGGGACGTAGGCGAAGAGCACGAAGAACAGGAGCCCGGGCAGGATGAGCGCGTACATCCGCCACTCGCGACGCATCCGGGTCCCGAGCGGGGTGCGGTGCCGGCGGGCCGCGTCCTCTCGACGACGATCGCGGGCGGCGGAGCGCGCCGACCTGGTCTGCAGCTGCGTCATGACGTCACTTCCGTTCGTCGAGGAGCTTGCGGTAGTCGGCCTTCACCTGGTCGCCACCGGCTTTCCGCCAGTCGGACCGCCAGTCCTTGATCGCGGAGACCGAGAGCTTGCCCGAGACGATCTTGTTGCGGTAGTCGTCGTTGATCTGGGTCAGCTGGGCCCCACGGCTCGTCTGCGTGGTGGACGTCAGGCCGACGACCGGGCTGTCGACGGCGGCCTTCGTGAGGTACTCCATCTGCGCGACGAGTGCGTCGGCGCGCCCGGCGTTCTCGTTGTTCAGCATGATGTACGGCGGTGCGGTGACGCCCAGCCATTTGAGGCCCTGGAGGTTGGCGAGGGCGGTCGCGTCTCCCGTCGAGACGATCTGCTTGCCCGGCCCGAAGGTGTAGTTGTAGCCCTCCAGACCGGACCCGCCGATGAACAGGTTCTCCTCGGTGCCGAACGGCGCAGCCCACCAGTCGAGGAAGCGCAGCAGCTCCGCCAGGCGCTTCGGGTCCTTGGCCGCGGAGGCGGAGATCCCGTCGAAGCCGCCGTAGCCCGGTCCCGCCTGTACGACGATGTCGCCGCCGTCGTGGCCGGGCGGGGTCAGGTACCCGACGCGGGCGCCGGTCGTCGACTCCTCGACCTGCAGCATGCCCTGCGAGGACAGCCAGGCCGGGTCGTCGAGTTCGAAGGCGATCTGACCCTCGAGCCAGAGCTGCTTCTCCTTGCTGCGCTGGGAGTCGGATCCGAGCGCGATCGCGTCGGGGTGGAAGACCTTCCGCTTCCACAGGCCGGCCAGGTACTCCATGGTCGCCTCGAACTCGTCAGTCTCGATGGTGTTGACGAGCGAGCCGCCGGAGCCGAGGGTCCAGTCCGCGCCCGCGCCGAACATCCAGCGCGACAGGAGTTGAATCTGTCCCGTGCCGAGACCGCCCACCGCCCACACGCGACGGCCGGCGTGTTCGCCGAGCTTCGCGATCTCCGCCAGGACGTCCGCGAACGCCGCCGCATCGGCCGGCTGACCGGTCGCACCGACCGCCTCCATGAGGTCGGTGCGGATGACCGGGCACGCCGTCACGCGGGGGCTCGTGCGCGGGACGCCCATGATGCGGTTGCCCTTCGCCGAGTTCCGCCATGCATGGGTCTCGAGGTTCGCCAGGTTCGGGTACTCGAGGACGGCGTCGCCGCCCAGCGCGTCGGACAGGTCGGCGAATGCACCGGCCTGGATCGCCTGCTGCACCGCCGGGACCTCGTCTCGGAGGTACATGATGTCCGGCAGCGTGCCGCCCGCGAGCGTCGTCGCGACCTTCGCGTCGTAGTTGTCGCCGGAGGCGTAGCTCGGCTTGAAGTCGGCGTTGATCCGCTTGTTGAGCTCCTGCCAGAACGGGTTCGACTCGAGTGGTGCGGGTGGCGAGAAGTACAGCATCTGGAACGTCTTCAACTCGCCGCCCCGGCCCGGCGCCGCGGCGACACTGGTCCAGTAGCTCGCGGGGTACGAGGTGTAGACCGGTTGCACCCCGGCAACCTGGCTCACGATGGCGGTGGCGTCCGCGGCGCGCTGCGCTCGGAACGTGGGCAGCAGGAGCTCGGATCGCGCGGCCTGGGTGCTCGCGCCACCCGGCGAGCACGCCGCGAGGGCCATGGCGGCGAGACCGCCGATACCGAGGCCGAGCGCGGTGCGGCGGGTGAGCTGGACGTCGTGCAGGGGGTTCGTGTGTGACATCTGTCTTCTCCTCTGAAGCTGATGTGTCGCTGGAACGGTTGTGTCGAGGTATCAGGCGGTGAGCACTGGGGAGGCTTCGGTGAAACGCCGACGGGCGGCGAAGGGGTCATGGACGGTCCGGCTCCGACGGTCGAGGACGCGGGTGGAGCGCTCGGGACCGTACGCCGGCCACGCGGCATCCGGGGAGGACGGGTCCCCCGCGGCGACGAACGCCGCCCATCCCGCGCTCATCCGCTCGCTGAGCTCGAACGGCGGTTCGGCGCCGAGCTCCTCCCTGGCCGCGGCGCTGTCGTCGAGGTGTCGGAACACGAACGGCAGCTCGAGCGAGTGACCGGAGCGGCGGGCCCACGTGGGCGTGTCCGGTCGGCTCCAGGCGAAGAGGTAGCCGAAGGTGTTCGCCTCCGTACCGGAACGCGCGTCGAGCAGACGGCTCACCGGCCGTCGGTAGAGCCGGTCGGAGACGTACGATTCCAGCGCCTCGACCGGATCGAGCACCCGCCCGTCGTCCGCAGCGCAGGCAGCCAGATAGGCGTCGGCGGTTCCGCCTCGACCGTCGGCCTGGAGTTCGCGGTCGAGCGTGGCCAGGGCCTCCGCAGGCGCGAGGCGGAGCAGGTCGACGTATCCGCTCGCCTCGTTCCGGTTCGTTCCGATGATCGCGTCGATGTGGGCGCCGGCGCCTGCTGCGATCGACCGCAGCGGTACATCGTGGACGAAGCGCCCGTCGATGACGGGCCGGAAGGGGATGCCGGGCCCCCGCCGGGTCGCACGCCACCGATCGACCATCCGTTCCTGGGCGGCGACGAGCTCGGCGGGACCGGTGCGCAGCAGCTCGCCAGGGTCGGCGTCCGAGCCGGCCAGCTCCACCAGCAGTTCATCGGTCACCTCGGCCGCTTCGTCGAGCGTGTGCACCCGCTCGGCCGTCGCGCTCTCGATGATCACCCGACGGAAGGGAGAGTCGCCGGAGCTCTCGGCGAGCAACGTGGCGACGGCCACGCCGCCGGCGGACTGCCCCATGACGGTGATGCGTGCGGGATCGCCCCCGAAAGCCGCGATCTCGTCATGCACCCACTGGACGCCGGCGAGCGTGTCGCGGAGCGCCAGGTTGCCGGCGTCCACATACTCCGGGCCGAGCAGGTGGTCGAGGCGGAGCGAGCCGAGTGAGCCGAGCCGGTACGCGATCGACACCACGATGATCCCGTGCGCCGCGGCGAGGCGGGCACCGTCGCACAGCGGGTGCGCGTTCGAGCCGTAGAGGTGCGCGCCGCCGTGGACCCAGACGAGGACCGGTCGAGGGGTGTCGACGCGTTCACCGGGGAGCCAGACGTTCGCTGTGAGGCTGTTGGCCTCGCTCATCGGTGCCCCTCCGGCCCGCCCCGCGTCCTGCCAGGCGATCGGGCCTTGAGCGCTTGCGCGGACACCGCGCCAACCGTCCGGCCGTACCGCCGGCTGGAACCGGGCTGCGACCCGAGCGGTCGGGAGCCCGAGGACCGCGACCGCCGCGCCGTCCGGGGTGTCGATCCGCTCGCCGCGCACCCGGCCCAGTGATGTGACGTACTCGAACACCTGACTCCCATCGTCGTTGATGGATCGATCCTCCGCCTAGCGGTCAAAGTTGTCAAGCAACTTTTCGAGAAGATTCTCCAGGTAGCCCGACGAAATCAAGGTGCTTGGCTGAAAAATCGCCGAATGACGCCCCAAACACGCCAAAAGATGTCTGACACCTTTGTCCAGTTACTCACACGGGCCAAAAGTTGTCTGATACCTTCACGGCATGGATCACACCGGAGGGACCGAGTCTCGGGTCGAGGACATCGCCGACGACTTGCAGCGGGAACTCGCCGACGAGTTCGAGTTCGGCGCGAAGCTCCCGAGCGAATCCGAACTCTCCGAGCGCTACGGGATCAGCCGCGCCACGGTCCGAGAGGTGTTGAAGGTCCTGAGCGGCCGAGGGCTCATCGAGTTGGGCCGTGGGCGGCGCGGCACGGTGACCCGGCCGACCAGCGAGGTGCTCGGCATCCAGCTCGGCGCCCTGGTCCGCCGCGATCCCCAGCGTCTGATCGAGCTCGCGCAGATCAGGGACTTCCTCGACGAGTTCGTCGCGCAGCGGGCGGCCGAGCAATCCTCCCCGTCGGCCTCGCACGCGGTCGACTCGGCCCGATCCGCCCTCGATCGGATGCGGAGTGCCGAATCCGGCGACGCCCTCGGCGTCGCCAACGGCGAATTCCACGCTGCGCTCGTCGACGCGGCCGGCAGCGAGGTGCTCTCCTTCCTGCTCGACGGCATCGAGAGCGCCCTGGTCTCGACGCAGCGCTCCGCATACGGCGGCAGGTTGGTCCGCGACGAAGCGGCCCAGGACTCGCTCGCCGTCCACGAGCAACTGTTCGAGGCGATCGCCACCGGTCAGGTGGACGAGGCCCGGACGGCGGCGCGGGAGCACGCCCGGCTCGTCCGGGCAGGACTGCGCCA
The DNA here is from genome assembly GCF_001865025.1 of Plantibacter sp. MMLR14_011. Classification (NCBI taxonomy): domain Bacteria; kingdom Bacillati; phylum Actinomycetota; class Actinomycetes; order Micrococcales; family Microbacteriaceae; genus Plantibacter; species Plantibacter sp. MMLR14_011. The sequence continues at coordinate 446 of NZ_MJGW01000039.1, read as the reverse complement.
CCGCGTCGCTGCGCTCCTCGGCCTCCGCTGACGGGGCGTCGCCGGGGTCACCAGTCGTGGACGGTGCCGTCGGCGAGGCGGTTGTAGGGCAGGTAGGCGCGCTGGTACGGGTACTTGCCCGCCTCGTCCACGTTCAGCTCGACACCGAGACCCGGTGCTTCTCCCGGGTGCAGCATGCCGTTGTCCCAGGTGTAGGACTGCTGGAACACGGCATCGGTCTTCTCGCCGTGCTTCATGTACTCCTGGATGCCGAAGTTGTGGATCGCCAACCCCAGGTGCATCGCGGCCGCCATCCCGACCGGGGAGATGTCCGTCGGGCCGTGCATGCCCGACTTGATCTGGTACTGGGACGCGTAGTCGAGGACCTTCTTCAGATGCGTGATCCCGCCGGTGTGCGTGACCGCGCTGCGGACGTAGTCGATGAGCTGCTCGCGGATGATCTGCTG
>NZ_MJGW01000038.1:0-423 GCF_001865025.1 Plantibacter sp. MMLR14_011 | reverse complement strand
AATCGTGGCTGGCTTCCTCATATTTATGGGAAATCTCCAGCAACGCCTTGGATGGAATGCAGCCCACATTCAGGCAGGTACCGCCTAGACGGTTCTTGCCTTCTTTATCGGTCCAGGACTCGATGCACGCGGTTTTCAGGCCCAGCTGAGCCGCTTTGATGGCGGCAACATAGTCGCCCGGGCCAGCGCCAATGACGATTACGTCGTACTTGTCAGACATGTTTTATCCCGTTTTCCAATTCGTTAAGTGTCAGCTCAGACGTCCAGCAGAATACGCGCTGGGTCTTCAAGCATTTCCTTGATAGCCACCAGGAACTGCACTGCTTCCTTGCCATCGATCATGCGGTGGTCGTAGGAAAGCGCCAGATACATCATCGGCTGAATCTCGACCTTGCCGTTCACTGCCATCGGACGCTCCTGGAT
>NZ_MJGW01000037.1:0-522 GCF_001865025.1 Plantibacter sp. MMLR14_011 | reverse complement strand
ACAAGCGTGCCCTGCGACCACACCTGGACGCACTGCGCGCCGCAACCGATTCAGACCGTTAAGCAGCACACGCCCTGAATCGAGTAGGAGGGGGAGTTACCTCCCCCGTCCTCTCACACCACCGGGCATACGGTTCCGTACCACGGCGGTTCATGGTCGGCTCTGAAGCCGAGTCATCGTATCCAGCAAGCTTACCAGAGACAGACGGTCGAATACCCTCTTAGGCAGGGCCGCGTTCATATGAGTCGCGCCACTGTTCCACCAGGGTCCACGACCATTGGTCGCGCTCCTCCAAGCCCTTATCTCAGTCAAGCCTAGCCGTACCAGGTTGCGGGCCCGCGTGCGGGTCCGCTTCCACTGCTGCCACAGGATCAGGCGAAGCCGCCGTCTTATCCAGCCATCCAGGGCTTCGACCGAACGCTTCGAGGCGGTCAGGCGATAGTAATTTGCCCAGCCTCTCAGCACCGGGTTCAGGTTCCGGATGGTGGTCGTCAACGACTGTCCCCGTGACCGTTTCAGCAG
>NZ_MJGW01000036.1:0-311 GCF_001865025.1 Plantibacter sp. MMLR14_011 | reverse complement strand
CCTATGGCCTCTGGTTGCCGTGTTCCTGACCAGTTTGCTGGTCACCCTGATCCTGTTCCATCTGATCATCCGTTCGCGCATCCTCAAACCCCTCGTCAGCCTTGAGAGTGCGGTTGAGAAGGTTCGGGGTGGCAGCTTTGCGCTTCCGCACCTGGAAAAACCGGACAACGAGATCGGCCGGCTTGCCAGTCATTTCGAGACAATGACCGACACCCTCGAGCATTCAACCCGCGAACTGGAACGGAAGGTTGCGCAACGTACTCACGAGCTGAACAGGCTGGCGCGTGTTGACGCCCTTACCGGGCTGAAGA
>NZ_MJGW01000035.1:0-292 GCF_001865025.1 Plantibacter sp. MMLR14_011 | reverse complement strand
CGGATCGACACCGGCCGACCGCGGCGGTGGATGGCGTAGGCGAGCGCCAACCCGAGGACCACGTAGATCGCCCAGGCGTGCAGGCCCCAGTGCAGGAACGTCTGGGTCAGGGCCTGCTGTGCGAGTTCCTTCTCGGTCCCGGTGACCCCGGGGCGCGGCGACGCGAAGTGGCTGAGTGGTTCGGAGACGCCGTAGAACACCAGGCCGATGCCCATGCCCGCCGCGAAGAGCAGGGCGAACCAGGACCCGGTGGAGAACTCGGGCTCGTCTGCGTCCTTCCCGAGCGTGATGT
>NZ_MJGW01000034.1:0-280 GCF_001865025.1 Plantibacter sp. MMLR14_011 | reverse complement strand
TTTGATGATTCAGTGGTGCCGTGACCCGGCCGGTGTGCTTGCTGAATGCCGCCGGGTTCTGCGCCCAGGCGGTCGGCTACTGGTGTCGACATTGCTGGAGGGTACCCTCGACGAACTTCGGGAAGCATGGCACCGGGCAGACCCCGGGCACCAGCATGTGAATCGTTTTGAATCGGAAGCGCGTTTTCGGGAGCAGGCATTTGAAACGCTCCCGGATCCGCAACTTGCGATCGAGACCATTTCACTGGATTATCCCTCGCCGCTGGCTCTGCTGGCGGAG
>NZ_MJGW01000033.1:0-298 GCF_001865025.1 Plantibacter sp. MMLR14_011 | reverse complement strand
GGCTGGTCCGTTGATGCCGAACCAGCTCAGCGCCTCGTTCAGCAGACCGTGCTGCGGGTTGAGCACCCAGTACCAGATCGTCGCGGTCGCCACGGTGGACGAGACGACCGGGATGTAGAACAGCGTGCGGAAGACACGCGCACTGCGGGCGCTGCGGTTGAGCAGCAGCGCGGTGGCCATCGCGATGACGAGACCGAGCGGCACGTACAGAACCGTGTAGAGCACCGTGTTGCGGAGCGCGATCCAGAAGAACGGGTCGGAGGCGATGCGGACGTAGTTGTCGAACCCGGTCCAGGTG
>NZ_MJGW01000032.1:0-422 GCF_001865025.1 Plantibacter sp. MMLR14_011 | reverse complement strand
CCCGGAGACCGAGAGATGTCAGGCTGCGGCTCTGGGTAATCAACCTGAGCGCCGCCTGAATCAGCTTCAGTTTTCCACCACTTAAAACATTCATGAAGCATCACCAAAGTTCGAAGGGGTAATTGGGAAGGCTTTTCCAAAACTGTGCGGAGCCATGGATGGCGGAGCCCAAGCGCCACATGGATGTGCTTGAGCGTGTTTTGGAAGGCCTGCCCTGCCTCGGCCGACTCAGCGGCACCAGTTTGAGGCACAGCGTCGGTCTCAGGCTCAGAGTTCGAGCCAGACGGTTCATGCATCGGATTGGTGCTGCGGAACGCCAATTCGCCGACTCCGGGGAGTTTGATGCCAAGCGCCAACGGGTTGATGCCCATCGAGAGCCCCAGAATGTTCAATTCCAGTCCTTCCCGAACACCGGCCAGAAT
>NZ_MJGW01000031.1:0-222 GCF_001865025.1 Plantibacter sp. MMLR14_011 | reverse complement strand
TACTTCAACCCTGGGTGCGGCGCGTCAGGAACTGTCACCCTTTCCAGGTTCGACGGGACGAAGACCTTCATCGGCACAGCGGACGCCGCGACCGGGACCCACCTGCTCGACACCGCGGTGAAGGGCCAGGTCACGTCTCCCCTCGCAACCGACGCCGGAACGGTGGTCACTGCCGGCCGTACCGGCATCCTCAGCGTGACCTCGAGCGGGACGATCCGCACC
>NZ_MJGW01000030.1:0-375 GCF_001865025.1 Plantibacter sp. MMLR14_011 | reverse complement strand
CATCCGGGTACACTGGCTTCAGCAGCTTGGTGACACCACTGGCGACGAAGACGTTGCCGTTGCCCATGGTTACGAGTGATGGATACCAGCGCCCGTAGGTCATATCGCCACTTTGGCGCCAGGTGTTGGTCTCCTCGTCGAATATTCTCGAATTCTTGATGCCTTCCAGTTCCGCCACCCCAAGAGGCAGGCCATCAATGCCTGGCTCGGAATAGTAGTCGGTGCCGCCAACGGCCATCACATCACCGTTGGCCAGGCCGATGACGTCGGAGCAGAACAGGGCGCCGTCGTTGGCGCTGGTGTTGTCGGCGGTATCGAGCAGGCCATCCAGCTCGGTGCCATTCAGCAGTGTTTCACTGTCGTTGCCATCCGGGT
>NZ_MJGW01000029.1:0-287 GCF_001865025.1 Plantibacter sp. MMLR14_011 | reverse complement strand
CTTCGGGCCGGACACCGGGCACGACCTGCCGGCCGTCGGGTCCTTCACCGAGCCGCTCCGGCCGCTGCTCGAGTCCTTCGGCACCGCTCCCGGGTTCCACCTGGTGCTCTTCACCGTCGACGAGACCGTCTTCTCGCGCGAGATCGGGCCGCTCGCGGGCTTCTACCCCGCCGTGTACGCGGGCGCGCCGTGGTGGTTCATCGACACCCCGGCGGCCATCGGGCGCTACCGGTCGGCCGTCACCGACTCCGCGTCGTTCACCAAGACCTCCGGGTTCATCGACGACT
>NZ_MJGW01000028.1:0-312590 GCF_001865025.1 Plantibacter sp. MMLR14_011 | reverse complement strand
CAGCAGATCATCCGCGAGCAGTTGATCGATTATGTGCGTGGTGCGGTGACGCACATGGGTGGGATCTCGCATCTGAAGAAGACGTTGGACTATGCGGCGCAGTACCAGATCAAGTCGGGCATGCACGGGCCGACGGACATCTCCCCGGTCGGGATGGCCGCCGCGATGCACCTGGGGTTGGCGATCCACAACTTCGGCATCCAGGAGTACATGAAGCACGGCGCCAAGACCGACGCCGTGTTCCAGCAGTCGTACACCTGGGAGGACGGCATGCTCCACCCGGGGGACCAGCCCGGCCTCGGTGTCGAGTTGAACGTGGACGAGGCGGGCAAGTACCCGTACCAGCGCGCCTACCTGCCCTACAACCGCCTCGCCGACGGCACCGTCCACGACTGGTGATCCCTGCGGCCAGCGCGGTGCGCTGACCCGACCGCGCCCCTGTGGCGTGAGTGCGCCCCTCCGGAGGCCCGCGCTCACGTCGCAGGGGCGCGCTCGCGAAGGCCTCGGAGCCAGGTCAGCCCGCGAGGAGGGCGACGCCGATCACGACGACGGTCGCCGCGGCGATCCGGCGCACGGGTCGGCCCTCGCGGAGCACGAGTGCACCGAACAGGCTGACGAGGATGACGCTCACCTCGCGCATCGGCGCGACGAGGGCGACCGGTGCCATGGTGATGGCGACGAGCACGAGGATGTACGACATCGGCGAGAGCACCCCGAAGGCGAGGATGCGTGGCCAGTGGGCGCGCAGGACCGCCGGCAGCTCGCGTGCCCGGCGACCGAGCGAACCGGAGAACAGCACGACCTCGACCGCGGTGCAGCCGACCATGTACGCGACGGGCGAGGCGCCCCACGTGCGGACGGCGTGCGCGTCCCAGATCGTGTAGGCCGCGATCGCGACCCCGGTGAGGAGTCCGAAGGCGACTGCAGGGTCGATGCGTCGTCGCGTGGCGCGTACGTCGACGGCGACCGGTGACGGGTCGCTCCCACGATCGACGAAACCGATCGCGACGACGCCGACCACGATCGCCGCGACACCGAGAAGCGCGAGCAGTGACGGGCGTTCACCGAGGATGAGGACGGCGATGATCACGCTGATCGTCGGGCCGGTGCCGCGCGCCGTGGCGTAGACGGTGGAGAGGCGTCCGCTGGCGTAGCCGCGTTGCAGCACGAGCATGTAGACGTAGTGCAGCACGGCGGAGACCACGACGCCGATGGCGAAGCCGGTGAGGTCGTCCGTACCTAGCCCGCCGGTGAAGGGGACGACGATCGCCCACAGCACGGTGCTCGACACGGCCCCCCACCAGAGGAAGGGCATGCCGATCCGGCTGACGCCGTGGGCGACGATGTTCCACGCCGCGTGGCAGACCGCGGCGGCGAGGACGATGGTGACGGCGAGCAGAGACACGTGAGACCCTTCCGATCCTCGCGGGCGCGACGATCAGGGTCCTCCGGGCTTTTGTCCTGTCAGATGACGGCCGTCGGCTGGCCGCCGACCGTGGCGCCGCTCGGACCAGTCGAGCTGTCGCTCCGGAACCCTAGGCGCTATCGCGCACCACGCTACCAGCCTCCGGCGAGACGTGTTCGTTCGCCCGAAGATGGGCGAACGAACGCTCATTCGCCCGAACTCGGGCGAATGGACGTGCGTCAGTCGACGATCGCGATGGCGTCGATCTCGACGAGCATCTCCTCGCGGGGGAGGCCCGTGAAGACCGTGGTGCGGGAGGGCAGGACGCCACCCTTGACGCGCGAGCCGACGAACTCGCCGTAGGCGTCGTTCATGATCGCGAAGTCCTCGCGCTTGGTGAGGTAGACGCGCAGCATCATGACGTCGTCGAAGGTCGCGCCGCCGGCCGCGAGGATGGCCTCGACGTTCTGCAGGGTGCGGGTGGTCTGCGCGGCGACGTCGCCCGGGAACAGGTACTCGTTCGTCGCGGGGTCGACGGGGCCCTGGCCGGAGACCTGGACGAAGTTGCCCTTGCGGACGCCCTGGGAGAAGGTGTGCGCGGGAGCCGGGGCGTCGGTGGTGGAGATGGCGGTGCGTTCGGTCATGGGGTGTGTCCTTCGGTTGGTGGCCCTTCGACAAGCTCAGGGACCGGGGTAGGTGATCAGGGACGGGACGGGTGGGAGGTCAGGAGGTTACGGGTGCCTCCGCGGGCGCCGGTGGCGCGTAGCCGAGTTCGGTGGAGATCGCGGTTGTGGTGGCAAGGAGCTGCGGCAGGAGGGCGCGGACGCCGCTGTGGGGGAGCACCATGGTGGGGACGGAGATCGACACCGCCGCGGTGACCCGGCCGTCGGGCCCGAAGACCGGAGCGGCCACGCAGTTCATGAAGCTCTCGTGCTCCTCGTGGTCCTCGGCCCATCCGCGTTCGGTCGAACGCTCGATCTCGGCGAGCAGGGCGTCGGCGTCGGTGATGGTCTTGTCGGTGTACCGCTCGAACACGATGCCCGTGACGACGCGTCGACGCTCCGCCTCGTCGAGTCCGCCGAGGAGGACCTTCGCGACGCCGGTCGCGTACAGGGAGGCCGGCAGGCCGACGCGCGAATACATGCGGAGGGGCTGACGCGACTCGACCTTGTCGATGTAGAAGACGGAGCCGCCCTCGTAGGCGGCGAGGTGCACCGTCTGGCCCGTGGCCGCCCCCAGCGCCCGGATGTGCGGAGCGGCGACGCCGCGGACGTCCTGCTCGTCGAGCGCGGTCTGGGTCAGCTCGAACATCGCGCGCCCGAGGTGGTACCGGAACGACGCGTCGCGCGTGACGAAGCCGTGCTCCTCGAGCGTGTTGAGCAGGCGCAGCACCGTGGTCTTGTGCACACCGGCCGTCGCCGCGAGCGCGTCGAGGGAGTTGGTGCCCGAGACGATCTCGCGGAGGAGGTCGAGCGCGCGGGACAGGGACTGGCTCATGCGTCGATCATCCCGTGTGCGCCGACGGTGGTCCACGGCAGTGGGCGCTCTGCGGTGATGCGCCACGACGCCCATTCCTCATCGGTCGCCTCGACGATGGTGCTGACACCCTGGGCGTCCGGCACGAGCTCGGGGCGGTCGCCGTGGCAGACGAGCGTCGACGCCGCTACCGCGTGGCCGAGCCGCGTGCAGGCGGTGTCGGAGCGACCCGAGGCCAGCCCGGCGAGGTAGCCGGCGGCGAACGCGTCGCCCGCACCGACGGTCTCGACGACGTCGACCGACAACGACCGCACGTCGACGCCCGCCTCGGACCCGCGGTGGAGGGTGGTCGCGGCGTTCTCCTCGTCCTTGAGCACGATGCGCCGCAGGGTCGGCAGCTCGGCGAAGAGGCGGGTGGCGTCCGTGTGGCCGAAGAACAACTCCGCTTCGTCGACGCCCAGGAACAGGACGGACGCCTGGTCGAGCAGGCGATGCAGCGGGGCGGTCGAGCGACGCTCCCAGAGTCGCGGCCGGAAGTTGAGGTCGACGCTCAGGACGGTGTCTCGGGGGAGCGCGTCGCCCAGCTCGCCTACGAGCAGCGCGGTCGAGTCGGACAGCGCCGGGGTGATGCCGGAGGTGTGCACGATGGCCGAGGCGGTGATGGCCGCCCGGGTCGCTTCGTGCCCAAGGGTGTCGGCGCTGAGCTGCGACGCGGCGGACTCGCTGCGGTAGTAGTGCATCCGCGGCCGACGGTCGCCGTCGGCGCTCACGACCGTCTCCTTGACGTAGAGGCCGGTGGGCCGGTGGTCGTCACGCTCGACGGCGTCGGTGAGGACGCCGTCGAGCCGGGCCGTCTCGAGGATGTAGTCGCCGAACCCGTCGTCGCCGAGGCGTGAGATCCAGTGGGTCGGGATGCCCAGGCGCGCGAGGCTGGAGGCGACGTTGAACTCGGCACCGCCGACGCCCGTCCGGTATTCGCGGGCTTCGGCGACCGGGAGCTGCCCCTCGGGCAGGAGGACGACCATCGCTTCGCCGATCGTGCTCACGGTGGACGGTGATGTCGTCATCACGGTTCCCCTCGCGTCTCGGCCGGGTCCGGTTGACGGCCTGTGGATGCAATGCTAGAACAGACGTAGCGCTGAGTGCAATGTGCGTTGCAAGATGCGCAACGCTCGACGCTCACGGTGTCGGTGGGCGCAGCGCTCGATCGCGAAACGAGGAGACCATGACGGACGACTTCGATGCCGGTGCACTGGGCGTGCTCGACGGCAGCCTCAAGGGCTTCCCACCGGCGTCCGTCGGGACCGACGCCGCCACGTTCCTCGCCGGCCGACCGGCGCTCGCCGACTTCACGACGCCGCTCGTCACGCTCGACCGCTCGGCGGTCACCGACAACGTCGAGACCATGCGACAGTGGTGCGACCGCGCCGGGGTGGGCCTCGCGCCGCACGGCAAGACCACGATGAACCGGGCCCTGTGGCAGCGTCAGCTCGACGCGGGTGCCTGGGGCATCACCGTCGCGACCCCGTGGCAGCTCTCCGTCGCGCTCGACTGGTCGATTCCCCACATCATGCTGGCCAACGCCCTCGTACAGCCCGAACACCTGCGCGCCGTCGGGCGGGCCCTCGCCAGCGGCGACGCCGAGATCGTCGTGTGGGCCGACTCCGTCCGCGCCGTGCAGATCATGTCGCGCGTGCTCGCCGAGCAGCCACCGCGTCGCCCGCTCCACGTGCTCGTGGAACTCGGTGCGCCGGGTGGCCGCACCGGAGCCCGGGACCACGCCACCGCGCTCGAGATCGCCGAGGCCGTCGTCGCCTCGCCCGAGCTCGCGCTCGCCGGCGTCAGCGGCTACGAGGGGGCCCTCGCGCACCACGGCGACGACGGCTCGCTGCAGATCGTGCGTGATTACCTGACCTCGCTCGCCGAGCTGCACACCGGGCTCCTCGCCGCCGGCCGCTACGACGATCGCGTCGAGACCCTCATCGTGACCGCCGGGGGCAGTGCCTACTTCGACGTGGTCGCCGAGGTCCTCGCGGAACTGCGCGACCTCGACGGTGCTCGCGGACGCGCCGTCGACGTGCTGCTGCGCTCCGGCGCGTATGTCACCCACGACGACGGCTTCTACCGGGGGATCACCCCGCTGGGCCGCCACGAGGGCACCGGCGACTTCCGCTCCGCGATCCACGGCTGGGCGACGATCGTCTCCCGCCCCGAGCCCGGCCTCGCGCTCGTCGACGGCGGGAAGCGCGACTTCCCCTTCGACGAAGGGCTCCCCGAGGTGCAGGGCGTCCGCCGCGCCGGATCCGCCACCGTCGAACCACTCCCGGGCGCGACGACCACGGCCATGAACGACCAGCACACCTTCGTCTCCCTGCCGCCCGGCAGCGACGTCGAGGTCGGCGACGTCATCCGCCTGGGCCTCTCCCACCCGTGCACCACCTTCGACAAGTGGCGTGCGCTCGTGGTCATCGACGACGTCCGTCTCGCCGAACCGAGCGCCGTCGACGCCGTCACCACCACCTTCGGCTGAGCCGAACCGAACAGGAGCCCCGCATGACGCTCGAGACCCCTCCCACCACGCCGCACCCCCTCGACGCCCTGTACGCCGACCGCGCCATCGCCGTCGTCCGCGTGCCCGTCATCCCCGACCCGGTCGAACTCTGCCGGGCGCTCGCCGCGGGCGGGATCCGCAGTGTGGAGTTCACCTTCACCACGCCGGGCGTCGAAGCCCTGATCCGTGCCGCGGCCGACGCGATCGGTGACCACGGGGCCGTGATCGGCGCGGGGACGGTCGTGGACCGCGACACCGCGCAGCGCGCCATCGACAGCGGTGCGCAGTTCCTGGTCACGCCCGGTCTGAGCGAGGAGGTGGCCGAGGTCGCCACCGCCGCCGGTATCCCCTTCCTGCTCGGTGCGATGACGCCGAGCGAGGTCATGCGCGCCGCGTCGCTCGGTTCCCACGCGGTGAAGATCTTCCCGGCCGCCGCCATGGGGCCCGGCTTCCTCAAAGACCTCAAGGGTCCGTTCCCTGGTCTCCGGCTCGTGCCGTCGGGCGGACTGCACGCCGGCAACGCCCGTGAGTACATCCAGGCCGGCGCAGCCGCCGTGACCGCGGGGTCGAGTGTGGTCGGTGCGGCCGACGTCGCCGCGGCCGATTGGGCCGGGGTCACCGAGCGTGCGACCGCCTTCACCGCGGCGGCACTCCTGCCGTGACGTCGCGACCGACGGACGGAGCGCGCGCGGTGGTCATCCGCGGCGCTCGCATCGTCGACGGCACCGGCGGACCGAGCGTGCACGGGTCGCTCCGCATCGACGGGGGCCGCATCGCTTCGATCGGGGCGTCTGCGGAAGCCGACGCACCCGCTGACGCCCTGATCATCGACGCCGTCGGTCTCGTCGCATCGCCCGGCTTCATCGACATGCACGCACACTCCGACCTCGCGGTCCTCCGCGACCACGAGCACCTCGCCAAGGTCTCGCAGGGCGTCACCACGGAGGTCCTCGGACAGGACGGGCTCTCCTACGCCCCGACGGACGACCGCACGATGTCGATCGTCCGGCAGCAGATCGCCGGCTGGAACGGGCAACCCGACGACGTCGACTTCGCGTGGCGGACCGTCGGCGAGTACCTCGACCGGGTCGACCGCGGGACCGCGCTGAACGTCGCCTACCTGGTGCCGCAGGGCTCCGTCCGGATGCTCGTGGTCGGCACCGAGAACCGGGCTGCGACCGCCGACGAGATCGCTCGGATGCAGGAGCTCGTCGCCGCCGGCATGCGGGAGGGCGCGGTCGGGATGTCCTCCGGCCTCACCTACGTGCCCGGCATGTTCGCCGACACCGAGGAACTCGTCGCGCTGTGCCGCACCGTCGCGGAGCACGGCGGCTTCTACGCACCGCACCAGCGCTCGTACGGCAAGGGTGCACTCGAGGCGTACGCGGAGATGATCGACATCAGTCGTCGTTCCGGCTGCGCACTGCACCTCACGCACGCGACGATGAACTTCGGCGTCAACGCCGGCCGGGCCGCCGAACTCGTGGCCCTCATCGACGCCGCCATCGCGGACGGCGTCGACATCACGCTCGACACCTATCCGTACCTGCCGGGTTCGACGACCCTGTCGGCGTTGCTGCCGAGCTGGGCGGCGGTCGGCGGGCCGGACGCGACGATCGAGCGTCTGGGCGACGAGGAGGTCCGGGCGCGGATCCGATACGAGCTCGAGGTGCTCGGCACCGATGGCTGTCACGGTGTCGTCACCGACTGGGCCACGATCGAGATCTCCGGCGTCGCGAACCCCGAGCTCGCCGGCTTCGTCGGGCGGACCGTCGCCGACATCGCCGCCGAGGATGCGGGACACGCATGGTCGGGCGACCCGACGGCCCTGTTCTTCGCGCTGCTCGAAGCCGACCGGCTCGCGACCGGCATCCTCCAGCACGTCGGCGACGAGGCCAACGTGCGCACGATGATGGTGCACCCGGCCCACACGGGCGGGAGCGACGGGATCCTGATCGGCGCGAAGCCACACCCGCGTGCCTGGGGCACCTTCCCGCGCTACCTCGGCCACTACGTCCGCGAAGAGGGGGTGCTCGGGCTGGAAGACGCCGTCGCCCACCTCACCTCGCGGCCGGCTGCGCGCCTCGGCCTCAGCGACCGCGGCGTGCTCCGCGTCGGAGCCGTGGCCGACCTCGTCCTGTTCGACCTCACGACCATCGCCGACCGCGCGACGTTCGCCGAGCCCCGGCAGCAGGCCGCCGGCATCCCGTGGGTGTTCGTGAACGGTGCCGCCGTCATCGCCGACGGTCGACGCACCGACGCCGTCCCCGGCCGCTCGATCCGCCGCCCGGCCTGACCGCTTCCCCCGCCTCCCACCGATCCAGAAGGTCTCCCATGCCCATCAACGCCCTCGCGCGCAGCGTCGCGGCCGCCGCTCCAGCATCGAGCGACCCCATCGGCTGGTTGCAGCAGACCACGCCCGGCCTGCTCATCCTGTGTGCCGTCGCCATCGCGGTGCTGCTGTTCCTCATCATCCGGGTGAAGCTCGAACCGTTCATCTCGCTCTTCATCGTCGGCATCGGCCTGGCTCTCGCGACCGGGACGAGCATCTACCAGATCGTCGGCGTGGCCGTGCCGGACCCCTTCGACGACGAGCAGATCAAGCCGGGGGCGTCGCTCCTCGAGACCGGCTTCGGCGGGATCCTCGGGCACATCACGATCATCATCGGTCTCGGCACCGTGCTCGGCGCGATCCTGGAGCGCTCCGGTGGCGCTGACGTCCTCATCCGGAAGCTGCTCGGTCGCTTCGGGGAACGCGGTGCTCCGATCGCGATGGGGCTCACCGGTCTCATCTTCGGCATCCCCGTGTTCTTCGACGTCGGCATCTTCGTCCTCGCGCCCCTCGTCTACATCACCGCGCGTCGCGGCGGGAAGTCGCTCGTGCTCTACGCGCTCCCGATGCTCGCCGGCCTCTCGATGACGCACGCGTTCCTGCCGCCGCACCCGGGCCCGACGGCGCTCGCCGGCACCTTCGAGGTCGGGCTCGGCTGGCTCATCCTCATGGGCTTCCTCTGCGGCATCCCAGCCTTCATCGCGTCGGGCATCGCCTGGCCGCTCTGGATCGGGAAGCGCGTCATGGTCTCGGTTCCCGAGGAGTACGTCCTGGAGCCCGAGGACGACGCCCCCGAGCGCAAGGACGTCTCGCTCTGGAGCGTCGGTCTCATCATCATCACGCCGATCCTGCTGATCCTCGCCGCCACCTTCGGTGCCCTCGCCTTGCCGAACGGACCCGTCCTCGAAGCGTTGACGCTCATCGGCAACCCGGCGGTCGCGCTCACGATCGCCGTCTGCCTCGCGTACTACGTGCTCGGGGTGCGGCGCGGCATGACGCTCGCCGAACTGGGCGAGCTCTCCGGCCAGTCGCTCCGACCGATCGGCATGATCCTGCTCGTCGTCGGTGCGGGTGCGTTCTTCGGCGCCGTCATCTCGGCGACGGGGGTGGGCGCGGCGTTGGCCGAGGTGCTCGGTTCGCTCGGCCTGCCGATCATCGTGTCCGCGTACCTCATCAGTTCCGGCCTCCGCATCGCGCAGGGCTCGGCGACCGCGGCCATCGTGATCACGGCGGGGATCCTGCAGCCGGTCGTGCTCGCGGGTGACTACTCGCAGCCGCAGCTGGCGCTCATCGGCATCGCGATCGCCGCGGGTTCGATCACGCTCTCGCACGTCAACGACGGTGGGTTCTGGATCATCGCGAAGTACTTCAACATGTCGGTGAAGCAGACGCTCGCGACCTGGACCGTGCTCGAGACGATCCTTTCGATCGTCGGCTTCGGGATGGTCGCCCTCATCTGGCTGTTCGTCTAGCCCGAGTCGTGACCGTCGGTCCAGTGCCTTTCTCAGGAGAGTCCGGGCGTGTCGGTGCCGGGTGAAGCCGGCGCGCCGGCGGACTCCTGAGAAAGGTCACTGAGCGGTAGGTTGTGCCTTTCTCAGGAGTGTGCGGGCGTGTCGGTGCCTGGTGAAGTCGGCGCGCCGGAGGACTCCTGAGAAAGGGACTCAGTCGACGTCAGAAGAGGCGGGAGTCGCTGTCGTCGAGGCCACGCATCGCGTCGTAGTCGAGGACGACGCAGCGGATGCCGCGGTCCTGGGCGAGGGTGCGCGCCTGCGGCTTGATCTCCTGAGCGGCGAACACGCCCTGCACGGGAGCGAGGAGTGGGTCGCGGTTCATGAGTTCGAGGTAGCGGGTGAGCTGCTCGACGCCGTCGATGTCGCCGCGGCGCTTCAGTTCGACCGCGACGGACGCCCCGGTCGCGTCGGTGGCGAGGATGTCGACCGGGCCGATCGCGGTCATGTACTCGCGGCGGATGAGTCGGTAGCCGTCACCGAGGAGCTCGATCTGCTCGGCGAGGAGCTTCTGCAGGTGTGCTTCGACGCCGTCCTTCTGGAGGCCCGGGTCGACGCCGAGTTCGTGCGCGCTGTCGTGGTGGACTTCGTGGATCGACACGATGAGGGCGTCACCGGTCTTCTTGTGCGTGACCTTCCACAGCTCGGTGATCCCGGCCGCGGCCTGCGTCTCGTCGGGCTCGACCGTCGTGAGCACGCAGGGCGGGCTCATCCAGTTCAGCGGCTTGTAGGAGCCGCCGTCGGAGTGGACGAGCAGGCTGCCGTCGTTCTTCACCATGAGGAGCCGTTTGGCGAGCGGCAAGTGAGCCGACAACCGTCCGGCATAGTCGACCGAGCACTCCGCAATCACCAAACGCACGACGACGAGCCTACCGCGACACCGCAGCACGTCCATTCGCCCATGTTCGGGCGACGGAACCCCGAATCGCCCGAATATGGGCGGACGAACGGGCTCAGCGCTTGCGGCGGCTGCTCTCGCGGGCGGCCGGAGAGGCAAGGCCGGCGAACACGATGAGCACGAGCACGACGAACAGGGCGTTCAGGAGACCGATGGCGTCGCCGAGGATGCCGATGAGCGGCGGACCGACGAGGAACGCGCAGTAGCCGATCATCGCGACGGCACTCACCCGTGCCGCGGCGCGCTTGGAGTCGTCGGCCGCGGCTGACATGCCCACCGGGAACCCGAGCGAGGCGCCGAGTCCCCAGAGCACGGTGCCGAGGATCATCAGTCCGGTCACCGGCGTCAGGATGAACAGGACGAGCCCGGCGATCGCGGCTCCAGCCGACACCCGGAGCACCGGCACCCGTCCGAAGCGGTCGATGAGGGGCCCGCCGACGATGCGACCGACGGTCATCGCGGTGACGAAGACCCCGTAGACGAGCGCGCCGGTCGTGTTGCTCTGCCCGTGGCCGTCGACGACGGCCAAAGCGAGCCAGTCGTTGGCACTGCCCTCGGCGAACGCCATTCCGAGGATGATGACGCCGATGAGGATGAGCCGGCCGTCCGCCCAGACCGAGAGGCTCTCGCGGAGACGCTCCTGCCACGGCGTCTTCGGTGCGTCGTCGGCCTCGGCGGCCACGTCCTGCTGGACCGGGACGAAGCGTACGGCGACGACGGTCGCGACGGTGATGGCGACCGCCATGATGAGCGCGTGCCAGAACACCTCGAGGCCGATCGCCGAGGCCAGAGCGCCGAGCCCCGCTCCGGCGACCGTGCCGAAGCTGAAGCACGCGTGCATCAGCGGCATCACCGTCTTGCCGAGTTCCTGTTCGGCCGCGGCTCCCTCGACGTTCATCATCACGTCGAGGGCTCCGTTTCCGAAGCCGAAGACGATGAGCCCGACCAGCACGATCCCAGCGAGCGGTACGAGGCTCGCGCCGACGCCGATGAGGAGGAGTCCGGTCGCGACGAGCCCGAGCACCAGCTGCATACCTCGCCGCGGTCCGAGTCGTGCGAGCAGGTGCTGGGAGGCGACGAGGCCGACGACCGATCCGATCGACATGCCCAGGATGAGCAGCCCGACGGTGCCGGTGGTGAGTCCGAGGTTGTCGCGGATGGCGGGGATGCGGGCCACCCACGTCGCGATGCTGAGGCCGCTGAGGGCGAAGACCACGAAGATCGCGTTCCGCCAGGCGAGCAGTTCGCGGCGTGGTCGTAGGGCGACGGGGTCGGTGTGCGGGTTGGTCGGCTCTGACACGTGGTCCTCGGGTTCGATGCTGGTGCGCCTGGGCGCCGTGTGGAACGGGTGGTGAAGCCCGTGGATCGGGAGGCTATCGAATCGATTCGATTCCGTCGACTAAGCTAGCAGACCGTGGACCAGGAAACACGCCCCTCGCGACCGACGCTCGCCGATGTCGCCGAGCGCGCGGGGGTGTCACCATCGACCGCCTCGCTCGCGTTCAGCGGCGCCGGACCCGTGTCCGAAGCGACCAAGCAGCGCGTGCTGCAGGCTGCCGCCGACCTCGACTACGCCGGACCCGACCCCCGGGCCCGCTCCCTCCGTCAGGGACGCAGCGGCATCGTGGGAGCCGTCGTCGCCGGCCGGATCGGGCACTCCTTCCGCGACCCCGTGATGGTCCAGACCCTCGACGGACTCGCCGACGAGCTCGGTGCGGTCGGCGCGGGACTCCTCCTGCTGAACGACGCGCAGGAGGGCACCCTGCAGTTGAGCAACGCGCCGATGGACGGCGTCGTCCTCATCGGCTGCAGTCCGAACCTCGACAGCTCGGTCGCGATCCTCAGTCGACGGGGGATGCCGATCGTGTCGATCGAGGGCCTCGCAGCCCTCGGCGTGCCCGACATCGCCGTCGACAACCGCGGCGGCGTGCGTGCGGAGGCCCAGCACCTCGCCGACCTCGGCCACGAGCGCGTCGCCGTCGTCACCCTCAACCTCGATCCGACCGAACGCCGCGGCCCGCTCACGCCCGAGTGGGAGCGATCCGCCACGACGGTCCCCGCGATCGAGCGCCTGCAGGGCCTCCGCGACGTCTTCCCCGACGCGCAGGGGTTCGTCACCACGGGGTCATCGCTCGAAGAGGGCCGGGTCGCCGGACACTCGATCCTCGACGTCCCGGCGGATGAACGCCCGACGGCGATCGCCGCGCAGAGCGACCTCCTGGCCGCCGGCGTCATCCGCGCAGCCGAGGAGCTCGGCATCGCCGTCCCCGCAGAGCTCAGCGTGGTCGGGTTCGACGGCATCCGGGTCGAGGGGCTCGACTACGACCTCACGACGGTGTGGCAGCCCTCACGCGAGAAGGGTTCGGCCGCGGGCCGTGCGATCATCGCCATGCTCGACGGCCGCGATCCGGAGTGCGAGCAGTTCAGCGTCCGCTTCCACCCCGGCGCGACGACGGCACGGGTCCCCGCTCCACAGCGCTGAGGTCTCGCCGGGGTTTCGACAGATCCTGCCGCGCGGCGGACCCGCCCCGTAGGGTGGAGGCGACGCTCGAAGGAGACCCATGACCGACCAGCCCATCGCCACCGCAGCACTCGTCCAG
The DNA here is from genome assembly GCF_001865025.1 of Plantibacter sp. MMLR14_011. Lineage (NCBI taxonomy): Bacteria > Bacillati > Actinomycetota > Actinomycetes > Micrococcales > Microbacteriaceae > Plantibacter > Plantibacter sp. MMLR14_011. The sequence goes on along the minus strand of NZ_MJGW01000028.1, from coordinate 299,820 downwards.
CAGGAGGCGGCGGCGCTCGCCGCGTCTCTCGCCCCGGTCTACAAGGATCTCCACGCCAATCCGGAGCTCTCCTTCGCGGAGCACCGGACCGCCGCCCTCGTCGCGGATCGCATCACCGGCCTCGGGTACGGGGTCGCGACGGGGATCGGCGGCACCGGCGTCGTCGGCGTCCTGGAGAACGGCGAAGGTCCGACGGTCCTGCTGCGGGCCGACATGGACGGCCTGCCCGTCCTCGAGGAGACGGGCCTCGATTACGCGAGCGTCGCACGCGGGGTCGACCCGGAGGGTAACGACGTCCCGGTCATGCACGCCTGCGGCCACGACGTCCACGTCACCTGCCTGCTGGGCGCCGCCGAACTGCTCGCCACACGGCGCGACACCTGGTCCGGGACGCTCGTCGTCCTGTTCCAGCCGGCCGAGGAGGCCGGTGGCGGTGCGCAGGCGATGGTCGACGACGACCTCTACGCACGCGTCCCGAAGCCCGACATCGTGTTCGGCCAGCACGTCGGTCCGCTGCCGGCCGGTGTCGTCGGCACGCACGGCGGGCCGTCGTTCGCCGCGACCGACGCCTACCGCGTCACCTTCCACGGCCGCGGCGGGCATGGATCCCGCCCGCAGTCGACGATCGACCCGATCGTGATGGCGGCGTCGGCGGTCGTCCGCCTGCAGAGCATCGTGTCCCGCGAGGTCGCCGGGACCGACACCGCGGTGCTCACCGTCGGCACGATGCACGCCGGCACCAAGAACAACATCATCCCCGACACCGCGCAGATCGGCGTCAACATCCGCAGCTACGAGCCGCACGTGCGCGACCGCGTCGTCGGCTCCATGGAGCGCATCATCCGGGCCGAGGCCGCGGCGTCGGGCGCCGAGCGGGAACCGGTGATCGAACACACCGAGGCCTTCCCGGTGCTCGTGAACGATCCCGCGGCGACCGGTGCGGTGAGCGCCGTGTTCGCCGACGCCTTCGGTGCCAACCGCGTCGTCGACCCCGGGCTCGTCACGGGCAGCGAGGACGTCGGCATGCTCGCCACGGCCGCGGACGCGCCCATCGTCTACTGGATCCTCGGCGGCGCCGACCCGCAAGCCTTCGCCGCGGCCTACGCGTCGGGGCGCATGGAGCAAGACCTCCCGGGCAACCACTCCTCGAAGTTCGCCCCGCTCATCCACCCGACGCTCGACACCGGCATCGCCGCCCTCTCGCTCGCCGCCCTGTCGCGGCTCTCCGGAACGGCGGCGACCGCGTGATCGTCGTGACGACGGACACCGTCGCCGGACACCGCATCGACGCCGTCCTCGGCGAGGTCGTCGGGCTCACCGTGCGGGCTCGCGACTGGGGATCCTCGATGTCGATCGGCTTCTCGGCGCTCGGCGGCGGCGAAGTCCCGGGGATGACCCAGCTGCTGTTCGAGTCCCGCCAGGAGGTCATGCGACGCCTGGTGGCCGACGCGGAACAGCGCGGCGCGAACGCGGTCCTCGCGATGCGTCTCGAGACCACCGACATCGGCGGTGCGTGGACGCAGCTGACCGCCTACGGCACCGCGGCGTACCTCGTCCCGATCCCCGCGGGCGAGCCCGGAGCCACCGGCCAGTCCGCCTATGCAGCGGCGCAACCCGACGCCCCGAAGCCCCGGGGTCAGGTCTAGTCCGACGATCGGTCGCGAACGGCGGGAGTGAATCGATCGCACCCGCCGCTCGCGAAATCGGTGGTTGATGGCTGTGGTGTCCGCGCGCTAGCGTGGCTGCACTGCGGCGACAGGGGGTCGCCGCAAGGAGGATCGGGGGATCTGATGCGCAGACGAATGGCGAGGTTCCTGGCCGCGGTAGGCCTCGGCGCGGCACTGGTGGTGGGTGGTGCAACGGCGCCGGCGAGCGCCGCGCCGCAGGTCTGGTACCAGATCACCGGGTCGGTGAAGGCCGACTGCTCGGCCATGTCCGCCAAGTACCGGGGCCTCGGAGCTCGCATTTACACGGGATGCCACCAGCGTTCCTACGACAAGCAGTGGGCGTTCTCCTACTACTGGCCGAGCTGAGCCGCGGAGCCGGGGGCCTTCGTCGGTCGGCCTTGCAGCGCGAGCTGGTCGAGGTCGAAGTCGTCCGACCCGCCCCGTGGCTCGCGCCGGTGCGGTGCGGCTCAGAGCAGGCGGAGCTCCTGGGCACGGGTGACGGCCCGGGTGCGGTCGGCCACCTCGAGCTTCTCGAAGACGTGCAGCAGGTGCGTCTTCACCGTCGACTCCGAGATGAAGAGCGCTGCCGCGATCGCGCGGTTGCTGTTTCCGGCGGCGACGAGCGCGAGGACCTCGAGCTCGCGAGCGCTGAGCTGCGGGCGGGTCGGTGCCCCACCCTGCATGCGGCCGACGAGCGTCGCCGCGATCGTGGGCGCGAGCACCGTCTGACCGGCGACCACTGAACGGATGCCGGCCAGGATCTCCTGCTCGGGCGCCGCCTTCAACAGGTAGCCGCCGGCTCCGGCCTCGATCGCGCCGAGGATGTCGTCGTCGGTCTCGTAGGTCGTGAGGACGAGCACCCGGACGCCTGGCACGCGCTGCACGATGCGCGCTGTCGCCTCCGCGCCGCCGAGGACCGGCATGCGCAGGTCCATGAGCACGAGGTCCGGCCGGTGCTCCTCGGCTGCCGCGACCGCCGCAGCGCCGTCCGCCACCTCGGCCACGACCTCGAGGTCGTCCGCGCGCCCGAGCAGTGCGACGATGCCCGATCGCACGATGGGGTGGTCGTCCGCGACGACGATCCTGATCCGTGTCATCGTGTGTCCTGTCTGGTCCCTGAGCTTGTCGGAATCCCGGTCGCTGAGCTCGTCGAAGGGCTCGCTTCGATCGTCACCGGCACTCGCACCCGAACCGTCGTCCCCGCTCCGGCGGCACTCGTGAGTTCCACCGTCCCACCGAGCAGCGTCACCCGGTCGTGCATGCCGTGCAGCCCGAAGCCCGCGCCCGGGCTGGTCCCGAGGAGCGCGCCGTCCGGGTCCGCGATCCCGACGCCGTCGTCGGTGATCCGCAGTTCGGCCCAGCCGTCGTCGACGGTGAGCACGAGCTCGACGCGGGCGGCGGAGGCGTGCTTCCGGATGTTCGCGAGCCCTTCCTGGGCGCTCCGGAGCAGCACGACCTCGGGTGCCCGCTCGAACCGTTCGGACGGGGCGTCGATGTCGACAGCCACGCCGGTCTCGCGGGCGAACCGCTCGCCCAAGCGTCGGAGGCTGTCACCGAGCGTCGTGTCGGCGGCCGGCATCGCCGCCGTCGTGGCCACGAGGGATCTCGCCTCGCGGAGGGCGTCGCGCGCCGTGCTCTCGATGAGGTCGATGCTGTCGAGGGCGGCGACCGGGCGACCGTCCAGCGGGGAGGCGTCCGGCGTGCCTGCGACGGTCGCGCCGACCTCGGAGCGGGCCCGTTGAGCGAGCAGCACCACGCTCGTGAGGCTCTGCGCGATCGTGTCGTGGATGTCGCGCGCCATGCGTTCCCGTTCGGCGGCCGCTCCGGCTTCCCGGCTCGCCCGTTCCGTTTCGGCCTGGGCCGCCTGCAGACTGACCAGGAGTCGTGCCTTCTCGTCGCCGAGCTCGGCGATCCGGGTGATCCAGAGACCGAGGGACAGCGCGAAGACGAGCGAGACGCTCTGGATCGCGAGTCCCTGCAGGATCACGTCGGGGGTGGCGCCCAGCCCGACGATGAAGCCGAGGGCGAGGGTCGCGGCGCTCGCGATGTTGAGGATGATCGCGTTCCGGGTGTTCGGTGTCAGCACCCACAGCAGCGGGAACACGAGGCACTGCAGGGTCAGGACGTTCGGGGAGAACGCCGTCCCGACGGCGGTGAGCGCGATGAGGGTGATCGCGAACCAGAGCCCGCCCTGCGGTCGCTCCAGGGTGCGTCGCCCGACCGTGTAATACACGAGGCAGAGCGCCGCCAGCACGATCCAGACGCCGACGACCCGTTCCGGCGTCCCGGCAGCGCTGACACTGACGAGCGCGCCGACGATCACGCACCCCGCGCCGAACGCGACATCCCACCACCGTCGTCCGTCCATGTCCCAACCCTCCCATCCCTGCTCGCGAACTGTCACTTCCTGCTGGTTCCGGTGGCGTACACCCACCGGAACTGACAGTTCGCGGGCTAGGAGCGGCGGACCCAGCGGAAGGTGAGTCGGGTGAGGACGAGGCCGATGATCGCCCAGACGACGAGGACGAGCGCAACCGTCGGGAGGTCCCAGCCACCGGACGGCTCCTGCGAGGCGAACCCCTCCGGCAGGAAGACGGAGCGCATGCCCTGCGCGATCCACTTGAGCGGGAAGACACTCGCGACGTTCTGCAGCCACTCGGGGAGCATCGTGAACGACAGGTAGACGCCGGAGATGAACTGCAGCACGAGCACGATCGGGATGATGACGGCCGTCGCGCTCTTGCCCGTGCGGGGGAGTGCCGACAGGGCGATGCCGAGGACGGCCGACGTCGCGATGCCGAGCAGGTAGACCCAGGCGAAGGTGAGCCACCGCTCGGGCTCGGTCGGCAGGGTGACGTCGAACAGGAACCGCGCGACGAGGAGCAGCAGTGCGATCTGGAGCACCGAGGTGACGAGGACCTGCCCCATCTTCCCGAGGAAGTAGGAGATCACCGGGAGCGGGCTGCCGCCGAGACGCTTGAGGGTGCCGTCGCTCTTCTCCGTCGCGATGTCGGTCGCGAGGTTCTGGACGCCCGAGAGGAGGATGCCCGCGGCGATCATGCCGGGCAGGTAGAAGGCGGCCTGACTGACCCCGCCGGTGCCGTCGGGCGCCTCGCCCACGTTCCCCATCGCGCTGAAGGCGGTCGAGAAGATCGCGAGCATCACGACGGGGAAGAGGAAGGTGAAGAACACCTGGTCGCCGGAGCGGAAGTAGATGCGGGTCTCGTAGCCGATCCGGCTCGCTCCGAGTCGGAGGGTGCGTCCACGGGGGAGTGCCGGGACGAGGGGGGTCGTGGTGCGGTCGATGGCGGTCATGCGCCGACTCCTGTCGTGGTGACCTGCGTGGCCGGTGACGGTGCTGCTGATGGGGTGGTCGACGACGCAGCGCCGTCGGCCGCGTGGACGAGCCCGAGGTAGATGTCCTCGAGGCTCGGACGGACGACCTCCAGGTCACGCGGTTCTCCACCTGCGGCAGCGGTGAGGGCGGCGACGCGGGCAGCCGGAGTCTCGGTCCGTTCCTCGCGGAGGCCGTGCTCGTCGCGCCAGCGCACCACCGGGATCCGGGCCTCGGCGCCGCCGATCTCGTCGACCGCGCCGATCTCCACGAGTCGACCCGCCGCGATGACGGCGACGCGGTCGGCGAGCTGGGCGGCTTCGTCGAGGTAGTGGGTGGTGAGGAGGATGGTCGTACCGTCACGTTTGAGCGAGCGGATGAGGTCCCAGAACTGCCGACGCGCCTCGGGGTCGAACCCGGTCGTCGGCTCGTCGAGGAAGAGGAGGGCCGGGCGGCCGACCACCCCGAGGGCCACGTCGACCCGGCGACGCTGACCGCCCGAGAGCTTGCCGATGCGCGTGCCCGCCTTGCTCGTGAGCCCGACCGCCTCGATGACCTCGTCCACATCCCGCGGATCCGCGTAGTACCGGGCGAACTGTGTGAGCTGCTCCCGGACCGTGACGTTGGCGGCCTCGGCGCTCGACTGCAGGACGATGCCGAGGCGGGCCTTCCAGTCGAGACCGCCCTTCGCCGGGTCGACACCGAGGACGCTCGCCTCGCCGCCCGTCCGGTGCCGGTAGCCCTCGAGGATCTCGATCGTGGTGCTCTTCCCGGCACCGTTCGGGCCGAGCAGGGCGAAGGTCTCGCCCGGGTGGATGTCGAAGGAGACCCCGTCGACGGCGGTGAAATCGCCGTACTGCTTGCGCAGCTCGCGGACTTCGATGATCGGTCGTGTGCTCATGGTGACCATGCTCGTCCGCTCCGACGCGCGCCGGTAGCGGTGGAGGGGCTGATCCTCGTATCCACCGATCGGTTGATACGGGCATAGACGGGCGCCGGCGTGGCCGCACCGCGGTACCCGGGTCGAGTGCTGTTCTTCCTGGCCCAGCTGAGCCGCGCCGACGGGAACGCCCGCCCACCCTTGCGCGGGTGGGCGGGCGTCGGCCTGGCAGAGCGGAAACGCTATCCGGCCAGCGCGGTCGCAGCGATGACGACCAGATCCTCCACGTTCTCGAAGCCCGCGGTCTCCTTCGTGAGCGTCGTGAACGGGACGCCGACGACGGTCTGCCCGTCGATCGAGGTGGTGAAGGTACCGCCGGCTTCGGTGACCTCGCCGCCCGCGGCGGTGGCATTGGCAGCGGCCGCGGTGAGTGATGCGGCACCGCCGGAGAGGACGGCGTAGCTGCCGGAAGCCGCGCCGGCTTCGAAGCTCAACATGCACACGACCGGCAGATCGCCCACGACGCTGGCGGGTGTGAAGGAGGCCTTCGCAGCAGCGATACCGGCTGCCGGGACGGACACGCCGCTCGCCGCGCTGAGGGTGTTGACCTGCTCCTCCGTGCACTTCGCGCCGCTCGCAGCGGGCGCCTCCTCGGTGGCCTCCGTCTCCGGCTCACTGCTCGCCGAGGAGGTCGACGCGGGCTTGGAGTCGGACGGTTCCCCACCGCTGCAGGCGGAGAGCCCGAACAGTCCGAGGACGGCGACCGCGGTCACGGCGGACACGCGGAGGCGGTGGTGAGCGAAGTGGAGTGGCATGGTGGTTCCCCCTGAACGGTGTGGATCGATGTCGCCTCCAGACTGGCGTGCCGGCGTTGCGGCCTCAATGGGGACAACTCCCCAATCGTCGTTCAGGCGCCGGTGCGCATCCAGGTGGTCGTCCGGGCACGGAGGCCGAGCGTCGTCGCCCGCGCACCGAGATAGCCGACGAAGAAGGCGAGCGCCAAGCAGGTGAGTCCCGCCTGCCCGCCGGGTGCCCAGGCGAGGACCGCGAGCGCGAACGGCAGGAAGACGAGCGTGTTGAGCAGCCCGGTGATCGCGAGGTACCTCGCGTCACCGGCGCCGATGAGGACGCCGTCGAGGACGAAGACGACGCCACCGAGCGGGGTGGTGACGGCGAGCACGACGATCGCGGGCACGATGAGCGCCGCGAGGTCGGGGTCGCTCGTGAAGAGCAGGCCGATGACCGGGCTCGCGAGGGCGATGACCAAGCCGAGCACGATCCCCGAGCCGACGCCCCACTGCAGACAGCGGACGAGGACGGCGCGCACCCCTGCCACGTCGCCGGCCCCGAGTCCCTTGCCGACGAGCGCCTGCGCGGCGATCGCGAGGGCGTCGAGCGCGAACGCGAGGGTGGCGAAGAGGGTCATGACGAGCTGGAACCCGGCGAGTTCGTCGGTGCCGAGGTCGGTCGCGACGAACACGGCGATGAGCATCGCGGCACGGAGGCTGACCGTACGGAGGAACAACCACCCACCGGAACGGGCCGCTCCACCGAGGCCGGCGCGGTGCGGGCGGAGACGCGCTCCCGTCCGCCGCACGTGGCGCAGGACGACGACGAGGTAGGCGACGACCATGCCCCACTGCGCGATGACGGTGCCGATGGCGGATCCCGCGATGCCGAGTCCGAGGCCGTAGATGAAGAGGAAGTTGAGGCCGATGTTCGCGGCGAACCCGGCGCCGGCGACCACGAGGGGGGTGGTGGTGTCCTGCAGGCCGCGGAGGAGCCCGGTCGCTCCGAAGACGAGCAGCATGGCGGGGATGCCGAGCATCGAGACACCCAGGTAGGTGTCGGCCTGCTGGGCGACGTCGTCCGTCGCGCCGAACAGCCCGACGAGCGTGGGGGAGAAGAACCAGCCGGCCGCACCGATCACGACGCCGAGCCCGAGCGACAACCAGAGGCCGTCCACCCCGAGCGACACCGCACCGCGTTCGTCGCCGTGTCCGAGGCGTCGGGCGACCGCCGGTGTCGTCGCGTAGGCGAGGAACACCATGAGTCCGATGACCGTCTGCAGGACCGCGCTCGCGACCCCGAGACCGGCGAGTGGCACGACGCCCAGGTGGCCGATCATCGCCGAGTCGGCGAGCAGGAACAGCGGCTCCGCCATGAGCGCGCCGAGCGCCGGGACCGCGAGCCGCAGGATGTCGCGGTCGACGGGCCGCAGCCGCCGCCTGTCCTGTCCCGTGCTCACCCGCCGAGCCTAGCCTCGGGCGGTGACACGCCGCGTCGCCGTCCGAGACGGGACGAGTCGACGGCCTACCGCGCGAGCAGCGATCCGCTCAGGCCAGGGAGGTCGCGCAGGCGGATGCCCGTGAGGAATCCCGCGGCAGCGGCGTAGGCGACCCGCGGTTGGTCGGCGTCCTCGCGACAGGCGAGGAGCAGCGGCACGGCGGTGGCGCCCAGGCGCTCGGCGACGTCGGCGATCTCGGTGAAGCCGACGAGCGGGTCGACCCGGTGGGCGATGCCGGCCATCGTGCGCACGGCGACGCCGTCGGGCTCGGTGCCGTCCTGTGCCAGCCCGGAAGCAGCGAACGAGACCATGGCCACGCCCTCCGACGCGAATCGTCGGCAGGCGTCGGTCAGGGCCCGCTCGACGGCTCGGCTGGTGCGTTCCCCCGACGCTGTACCCGCACCCGCACCCGCACCCGCACCCGCAGCCGTGTCGACGTCGTCGTCCGGCAGAGCACGACGTACCGCGTCGAGCGCCCACCCGTGCACGATGCCTCCGGCCCCGGGGATCGGCAACCAGGACACCGCCGCGAGCACGGTGCCTGCGGCGTCGGTCACGACGGAGACCCGGACCGCGGCAGCCGGCTCCTGGTCGTCGCCATCGGGGGCGTCGATGCTCGAACCCACCGTGAGACCGAGCTCGGGCACGTGCCGGTCGGACACCCACACCGACGACAGCGCGCGGATCTGGCTGCGGAGCTCCCACGGCAGTTCGCGCGCGGGCAGCAGGATCGAGGTCGTCGAATCCGCGCCGATGGCTCCCGTCGCATCGTCCGGACCAGCGGGTTCTGATGCACCCGCCTCGCCGAGGTCGAGCACGAGGTCTCGACCGAGCGGCGACACCCGCCAGCCCTCGGGCACGATGCGCGCGTCGCGAGTGGCGAAGACCGCCGGGGTGAGCCCCTCCTGCTCGGCCGCCGTCGCGAACGCCGTCACCGCTGCTGCTGCACCGCCGGGGTCGCCGATCGGCTCGCCGAGGGCCAGCGCGACGCCGGCGTGCTGCTGGTAGGCGACCGCGTGTCCACCGTCGGCCGTGACGAACACCCGGTTCTCGGGGCGGAGCGCCGAGGCCGCCAGCGGTCCGCCGCCGTGTTCGCGCAGCAGCTGCGCCGTCCTGGCGCGTGCTCGCCGCGCACCGGGACCGATCGCCCCGGGCAGGCGTCGCCTGGTCTGGTTCGCCGCGACCCGGAACGCGTGGCGCGACAGTCCGAGGACCACCGCCTGTCCCACCCACAGGACGCTCGCGGAGATCCAGATGGTCGACGCCACGACCGGCACCTGGGCCAGCCAGGCGAGGGCGATGAGGGCGAGGGTGACCAGCAGGTTGCCGACGGTGAGCACCATCGCCGCCCACCAGGCCCAGCGATGACCACGGCGGAGCCAGTTCGCGATCACCAGGATCGCGACGGTGTCGACCCCGACGTCGAGGATGGAGCCCTGCGTCAGGGTGGTCGAGCCGAGCGGCCCGTCGAGCGGCACGAGGGTGACGAGCAGCTGCACCGCACCGATCACGAGCAACCCGGCGACCGCGAAGAGTCGCCAGTCGCGCATGGTCGGTCGTGGAGTCGACCGGTGCTCGCCGAGGAGGAGGCGGGCCACGACGACGAAGACGACGGTCGTGATGAAGTGCTCGAGGTCGTCGATCTTCCCGACGTAGAGGAGCGCGATCGACACCCACGACAGGAGCAGCAGCCGCCAGCGCAGCCGGTAGGGGGAACGCATGAACGCGGTCGCGGTCGCGACGCAGGCGAGGATGCCGCAGCTCGGACCGACGTCGAGCGTGGTCACGAGGGACTGCGCCCACGGCCAGTCGAGCCGAGCCAGCGCCAGGGCCGCACCGAGGGCTCCGAGGACGCCGACGAGATGCCCGGTCACGAAGATCGCCGACGCCCGCAGCGTGCCGAAACGGACCTCGACCCACCCGCCGAAGACGGCCGCGCCGACGATCGCGATGAGGTAGGCGAGCGGGTCGGCGGTGATGAACATGCCCGTCAGGACCGTCCACCAGCGCCCGGCGTCGAGGCTCGGCACCCCGTAGGCGAACGCCGGGTACCAGGCGGCCTGGTCGATCGGGCGCCACAGGCCACTGGTCACGACGCCGAGGGCGACGAAGACGGTGACGAAGGCGGTGGTCGCGGGGGTCGTCCGCAGGGCCCAGCGCAGCGGTGTCAGGACGACGGCGATCGCGGCGCGCAGATCGGTGCGGACGGGGGCCGAGCCGGCAGGGGTGGGCGGCGTGTCTACGCGGTCTCCGGCGTCGGTCGTGGCCGAGGCCGGGCCGGATGGCGACAGCAGTTCGTCGAGCTCCGCCTCGGTCATCGACACGGGCGCGCGATCGGCGGCCGGCTGGGCAGCCCGACGACGGATCCGGAACACGACGACCACCGCGATCACGACGGCCGCGGCGCCGGCCAACGCGAGTGCCGCCCAGGAGAAGCGGTGCAGGAATTCGGTCGCAGCGCTCCCCAGGATGGTGACGACGGTCACCACGAGTGAGGCCCAGGCGATGCCACCCGCCGCATTGGCGACGAGGAAGTGCGGGTACGTCATGCGGAACATACCGGCCAGCGGTCCGGAGAAGACGCGGAGGACCGCGATGAACCGTCCGACGAACACCGCCCACGGCCCCCACCGCCGCATGAGGTGCACCGCGGCGCCCAGCCGCTTCGGCCCCACGTGCTTCGGGAACCTGCGGTTCAGCACCGACAGGAGCCGCCGACCGTATCGCTTGCCGATCCAGTACCCGACCGAGTCGCCGAGGATCGCACCACCGGCGGCCGCAGCGGCGACGAACACCGGATTCAGGCCGCTCGACGCGGCGAGGAGGGTCGCCCCGATGAGCACGGTCTCTCCCGGCAACGGCACGCCGAGGCTTTCGACCGCGACGACCAGGAAGACGACGAGGAGCAGGACGCCGGGCGGGAAGTCGGCCAACCAGTCCACGCGGGCTCCTTCCGGCCGGGTGGGTCAACGGTAGTCCCTCGTTCCCCGAAGCGCTCGCGACGCTCCTCCACAGGACTCCGTCCAGAGCGGCACGCCCGCTCTGAGAGAACACCCGAGCCGTGATCAGGTGCCGTCGCTAGGCTGATCCGCATGACTGACGCGCAGCTCGCCTCCGGCATCGACCGTTCCGAACTCGACCCGGCCGTGCGGCCGCAGGACGACCTCTTCCGCCACGTGAACGGCAAGTGGATGGACCGCACCGAGATCCCCGACGACAAAGCTCGATGGGGATCGTTCCACCAGCTGGCGGAAGACGCCGAGAACGCCGTCCGCGACATCATCGAGGAGTCGCAGACGAACCCCGACGGCGAGGAGGGTGTGAAGATCGGCGCCCTGTACGCGAGCTTCATGGACGTCGACCGTGCCAACGCCCTCGGAGCGACCCCGCTCGCCGACCAGCTCGCCCGCGTCGCAGCGGTCGACTCCATCGATTCCTTCCTCCGTCTGTCCGGCGAGTTCGAGGCCGAAGGGGTCGGCGGCTTCCTGCAGCTCTTCGTCGACAACGACCCGGGCAACCCCGAGCGCTACCTCGTCTTCGCCGAACAGGGCGGCATCACGCTGCCCGACGAGTCCTACTTCCGTGAAGACACCTTCGCCGAGATCCGCGACGCCTACCGCGCACACCTCCAGACGATGTTCGAGCTCGCCGGCATCGACGACGCTGCCGCACGCGCCGACCGCGTGTTCGCCCTCGAGACGGCGATCGCGTCCAAGCACTGGGACAACGTCGCCACCCGCGACAGCGAGAAGACGTACAACCTGTACTCGTGGGACGAAGCGGCGGCGCTCGCCGCGGGTGCCGACCTCGACGGCCCGGACCTCGCCGTCTGGCGCGACGCGATCGGCGCCGCCGACGCGGTGTTCGCCGAGATCGTCGTCCGCGAGCCGAGCTTCCTCGAGGGCCTCGGCGAACTCCTCGTCGCGGAGCAGCTCGAGTCCTGGAAGGACTGGCTGGCCTGGAAGGTCGTCCACGGTGCCGCTCCGTACCTCTCCGAGGAGTTCGGTCGCGCCAACTTCGACTTCTACGGCAAGACCCTCACCGGCACGCCGCAGCAGCGCGAGCGCTGGAAGCGCGGCGTCTCGCTCGTCGAGGGCATGCTCGGCGAGGCCGTCGGGCGTATCTACGTCGACCGACACTTCGGCGCCACGTCGAAGGACGAGATGGACGTCCTCGTCGGCTTCCTCGTCGAGGCGTACCGCGACAGCATCGAGAACCTCGAGTGGATGAGCCCCGAGACCCGCACGCGCGCGCTGGAGAAGCTCGACAAGTTCACGCCCAAGATCGGTTTCCCCGTGAAGTGGCGCGACTACTCGGCGCTGGAGCTCGAAGCCGACGACCTGCTCGGCAACGTCCGTCGCGCCAGCCGGTTCGAGATGGACCGCGAGCTCGGCAAGATCGGTAAGCCACTGGACCGCGACGAGTGGTTCATGACGCCGCAGACGATCAACGCCTACTACAACCCCGGTTTCAACGAGATCGTGTTCCCGGCCGCCATCCTCCAGTACCCGTTCTTCGACGCCGGCCGCGACGCCGCCGCGAACTACGGGGCCATCGGCGCGGTCATCGGCCACGAGATCGGGCACGGCTTCGACGACCAGGGGTCGAAGTTCGACGGCGACGGCCGACTCACCGACTGGTGGACCGAGGCCGACCGCGCGGCGTTCGAGGAGCGCACCGCGTCGCTCATCGAGCAGTACAACGCGCTGGCTCCGGCCCAGGTGCCCGACCACCACGTGAACGGCGCCCTGACGATCGGCGAGAACATCGGCGACCTCGGCGGGCTCGGCATCGCCTGGAAGGCGTACCTGCTGTCGCTCGAAGGCGCCGAGCCGCCGGTCATCGACGGCCTCACCGGCGCGGAGCGGTTCTTCCTCTCCTGGGCGCAGGCCTGGCAGCAGAAGGGGCGCGACGCGGAGGTCATCCGACTGCTGTCGATCGACCCGCACTCGCCGAACGAGTTCCGCTGTAACCAGATCGTCCGGAACATCGACGCCTTCTACGAGGCGTTCGGCGTCACCGAGTCCGACGCCGCATGGCTCGCCCCCGAGGAGCGCGTCACCATCTGGTAGTGCCGCGTCTCGCGGAGCCTGTCGCCCCCTGCCGATGACCCCAGTAGTGGGACATGTGGGAGGGCGGTCGACGCTGCGAGAATCACTCTGGAGTCGACGAATCGTCATCCCGATGCACTCGAGAAGCTCATGGCGCGAGACCCGAACAGCGCCTGAGTGGACCTGGTCCGATCCGTCCGGTTCACAGCAGCGTCGCCGTCGATATCGCCACAGCCCCCGCCGTCCCCCGGCCCGGGCGAGGCGGTACCGGCGGCGACGTGCTCCGCTCCGGTTCATTCGCCCATTCCTGGGCGAATGGGCCTTCCGTCGCCCAAGAATGGGCGAATGAACACCGTGGCGCGCGAACCCGTAGAATCGCAGGCGTGTCTAAAGTCTTGAGCAGCCTCCCCGTCGGCGAGCGCGTCGGCATCGCCTTCTCCGGAGGTCTCGACACCTCCGTCGCCGTCGCCTGGATGCGCGAGAAGGGTGCCGTCCCGTGCACCTACACCGCCGACATCGGCCAGGCGGACGAACCGAACATCGGCGCCGTCCCCGACCGCGCCAAGGAGTACGGCGCCGAGATCGCGCGCCTCGTCGACGCGAAGTCGGCGCTCGTCGAGGAGGGCCTCGTCGCCCTCCAGTGCGGTGCGTTCCACATCCGCAACGCCGGCAAGACGTACTTCAACACGACGCCGCTCGGTCGCGCCGTGACGGGCACCATGCTCGTCCGCGCGATGAAGGAGGACGGCGTCGACATCTGGGGCGACGGCTCCACCTACAAGGGCAACGACATCGAGCGGTTCTACCGCTACGGTCTGCTCGCCAACCCGCGCCTGCGCATCTACAAGCCGTGGCTCGACGTCGACTTCGTGAACGAGCTCGGTGGCCGCAAGGAGATGAGCGAGTGGCTCGTCGCCCGCGACTTCCCGTACCGCGACTCGACCGAGAAGGCGTACAGCACCGACGCCAACATCTGGGGCGCCACCCACGAGGCCAAGCGCCTCGAGGAGCTCAGCTCCGGCATGGAACTCGTCGAGCCGATCATGGGCGTACCGTTCTGGCGTGAAGACGTCGCGATCGCCTCCGAGGTCGTCACCGTCACCTTCGAGGCCGGTCGCCCGGTCGCGCTCAACGGCGTCGAGTACGCCGACGCGGTCGCGCTGGTCCTCGAGGCCAACGCCATCGGTGGTCGTCACGGCCTCGGCATGAGCGACCAGATCGAGAACCGCATCATCGAGGCGAAGAGCCGCGGCATCTACGAGGCCCCCGGTATGGCGCTCCTCCACATCGCGTACGAGCGTCTGCTCAATGCGATCCACAACGAGGACACGGTCGCCAACTACCACAACGAGGGCCGCCGACTCGGCCGCCTCATGTACGAGGGCCGTTGGCTCGACCCGCAGTCGCTCATGCTCCGTGAGTCCATCCAGCGCTGGGTCGGCTCCGCCGTCTCCGGCGAGGTCTCGATCCGTCTGCGCCGCGGCGACGACTACACGATCCTCGACACCTCGGGCCCGGGCCTCAGCTACCACCCCGACAAGCTCTCGATGGAGCGCGTCGGCGACGCGGCGTTCGGTCCCGACGACCGTATCGGTCAGCTCACCATGCGCAACCTCGACATCGCGGACTCGCGCTCGCGGCTCGAGCAGTACGCAGCGGCCGGCATCGTCGGCGGCGCGACCGCCGACCTCGTCGGCAAGCTCGAGCAGGGTGAGGCGCAGGAGATCCTCGGCGGCGAACTCCTCGACCCGACCGCCGACGCCCTCGAGCGCGCGACCGATCTCGCTTCCGAGGGTGCCGCGTTCGACTCCGGCACCGACTAGTCGCACCTCGCAACGCCGGACGCCCGCCGCACTCCAGGAGTGCGGCGGGCGTTCTGTCGTGGTCCCTCCCGTTCCGTTCTCAGGAGTCCTGCGGCGTGTCGACCTGCAACTCCGCCGACACACCGGACGACTCCTGAGTTGGGGACGGCGGGGGTTCACAACTCAGGACCGGTGCGGCGCGTCCCGCCGGGCACGCCGGGTGGCCGATGCGACCCGCCGGGCCGTCCTGAGTTGTGAACCGACCAGGCCTACGCGGGGACGGGGGACTCCGCGTACCGCTCGGGCCGGAAGGTCGCGAGCAGCGGCGAGGGTTCGCCGTCGACGATCTCGTCCGCGAGGAGTTCACCGGCGATGAGCCCGAGTGTCGCACCGCTGTGGCTGAAGGCCGTGAAGAGGCCCGGCAGCTGCGGGACCGCACCGAAGACCGGCTCGCCGTCCCCGGGGATCGGCTTGTAGCCGGCCCCGATGTGGTCGAGTTCGAGGGTCGGGTTGCCGGCGAGCACCCGCGATCCCTCGGCCAACAGCCGCTCCACGGTCGAGTCCGAGATGTGCAGCGAGCCGTCGTCGCGGACCTCGATCTCCTCCTCCGACCACGCGGAGTCCAGCGCGAAGCCGCCCTCCCTGGTGCGACGGACGGCCACCTTCGGCGTGTTGAGGACGGCGACGAGCTCGGATGCGGCGGGCTTCGTGAACGCGACGAACGCGGCCGGGCTCTGGTCGCCGATCGTGATGCCGAGTGCGGCGAGCTGGGCCGGGACGTCGGGACCTGTCGCCAGCAGGACCGCGTCGGCTTCGATGCGGTCGCCGTTCGCGAGCACCGCACCCACGGCACGTCCACCGGACGAGGCGATCTCGGCGCCGGCGTCCGTCACGATCCGCCCGCCGCGGGCGACGAACTCGCGGGACAGCACCTCGATCACGGACGGCAGCTCGACCCAGCCCTCGCCCGGGTTGAAGATCGCGCCCTCCGCAGCCACGGCGGCCGGATCGACACCCGGCGTGACCGAGGCGACCTCCTCCGGAGCCAGCCAGCGGGCGTCGTAGCCGATGCCGCGCTCGTAGGCGAAGGTCTCCGCGTAGGACTCGCCCTCCGGTGCCCACATCAGTCCGCCGTCGAAGCGGAGGAAGTCCGCGCTCGGGATCTGCGCGGCGAAGGTCCGCCAGCGGTCGATCCCGAGGACGCGGAGCGCGTGGTACTCGCTCGACCGCTGGGCTGCGGAGTTCAACCAGGCGAGCGATCGTCCCGAGGCGCCGCTGGCGAGGGAGCGGTCGGTCACGAGGGTCACGTCGGCACCTCGGCGGGCGAGGGCGACGGCGCTGGACGTTCCGAGGATGCCGCCGCCGATCACGACGACGCGTCGGCTGGTCTGGGTGGTGCTGCTCATGCTGTCTGCTCTTTCTGTTCTGGAGTGCTGCGTTCGTGAGGTGCTGCGGCCGCGTGGACGGCCTCGATGATCTCGAGGACGGCGATCGCGTCGGCCGGATCGACCGGTGGAGGGCCGCCGTCGTGGAGGGCGGTCGCCAGGAGGCGGGTGAAGGCGGCGTAGTCGCCGTCGGCCATCGGGACGGTTTCCGTCGCGCCGTCGATGCCGATCGAGCCCCAGCCGGACGGCTCGCGCCGGCCGAATCCCTCGTCGCGTGGGTCGGCACCGGCCTTGAGCGCGGGTTCCTGGCCGTCGAGTCCCCACGAGGTGTAGGCACCGGACGATCCGAGGGCGCGGAACCGCGGGCCGGCTTGGGCGACGAGCGACCCCATCCACAGGTGCGACCGGACCCCCGAACGGTGACGGAGCGCCACGAAGGCGTCGTCGTCCGCGACCGCTCCGGGCCGGACGACACCGAGTTCCGCCTGGACGTCCTCGACCTCGCCGAACAGTTGGATGGCCTGGTCGATCACGTGCGTGCCGAGGTCGTAGAGGATGCCGCCGCCCTCCGCTGCGGTCGCGGCCGTCTTCCACGATGCGGGCGGATCGGGCTTCCACCACTCGAAGCGTGACTCGAAGCGATGGACGTGCCCGAGCGCGCCCTCGTCGAGCAGCCGCCGCACGGTCAGGAAGTCGCCGTCCCAGCGGCGGTTCTGGAAGACCGTGACGAGGCGGTCGGCGGCTGCAGCACGATCGACGACCGCCCGGCCCTCGGCCGCGGTGACGGCGAACGGCTTGTCGACCACGACGTGCAGGCCGGCGTCCAGGGCGGCTGTCGCGAGCGCGGCGTGCGTGCCGGACGGCGAGCCGATGACCACGAGGTCGAGCTCGTCGGCTCGGGCGAAGAGCTCCTCGACGGTCGACACGACCTGGACACCCGGGTACCGGCCGAGCGCCTCGGCCCGTCGATCCGGGTCGGAGGTCACGACGAGGTCGAGCGAGTAGTCGGGAGCCGCGGCGAGGAACGGCGCGTGGAACACCGCGCCGGAGGTGCCGAAGCCGATGACGCCCGTCTTGATCGTGCCGGAGACGCGTGCCGCCATCAGAGGACCTCGGAGAGGAAGCGCTGCAGGCGGGGACTCTGCGGTGCGTCGAACAGCTGCGACGGGGTGCCCGCCTCGACCACACGGCCCTCGTCCATGAACACGACCTGGTCGGCGACCTTGCGGGCGAAGCCCATCTCGTGGGTCACGACGAGCATGGTCATGCCGCGCTGCGCCAGGCCGGCCATGAGGTTGAGGACGCCCTTCACGAGTTCGGGGTCGAGGGCGCTCGTGGCCTCGTCGAACAGCATGACCTCGGGTTCCATCGCGAGTGCCCGGGCGATCGCGACGCGCTGTTGCTGGCCGCCCGAGAGGTCGCGGGGTCGGTGGTCCGATCGTTCGCCGAGTCCGACGTCGTCGAGGCGTGCTGCCGCGACCCGGAGCGACTCGCTCTTCGACATGCCCTTCACGTTGCGGAGCGCGAGGGCCACGTTCTCGAGCGCGGTGTGGTCGGGGAAGAGGTTGAAGTGCTGGAAGACGAGGCCGACCCGCGTCCGGAGCCGTTCCGGCTTCATCTTCAGGGCGCTCTCGCCGGCGAGGAGGACGTCGCCGGACGTGGGCTCGTGCAGGCGGTTCACCCCGCGGAGCAGCGTCGACTTGCCCGAGCCCGACGGCCCGATGATGCACGTCGTGGTGCCGGGCTCGACGTCGATGCTCACCTCGCGGATGACCTCGATGTCGCCGTACGCCATCGAGACGTCGCGGAGCTCCAGGCTCGAGCCGCGGTAGAAGTGCCCGTCGGTGACGGGCAGGGGAGAGGTGTAGGTCATGTGTTGCTCCCGGTGGTGACTGGCAGGGGTGGCTGCACCTCGTCGAGTTCGTCGAGGCCACTCTTCGGCGGGGTGGCCTTCCGGCGTCCCGTCCGGAAGCGGTTGTCGAAGAAGTTGACGAGGTGGGTGAGGGGCACGGTGATGACGAGGTAGAACAGCCCCGCCATGACGAGCGGGGAGAGGTTGCCGGTGAGGACGGCGGCGTCCTGACCGACCCGGAACAGCTCGCGTTCGCTCACGAGGAGCCCGAGGAAGTAGACGAGGCTCGAGTCCTTGACGATGGCGATGAACTGGTTGACGAGCGCGGGAAGGACCCGGCGGATGCCCTGCGGCACCACGACGAGTCGCATCGCCTTGCCGTAGCTCATGCCGAGTGCTCGGCAGGCCTCGAGCTGCCCGCGGTCCACGCTCTGGATGCCGGCGCGGAAGATCTCGCCGATGTAGGCGGATGCGATGAGGCTGAGGGCGAGGATGCCCAGCGGATAGGGCGAGGGGCCGAACAGCTGCTGGCTGAAGCGGGCGAAGCCCTGGCCGATGAGCAGGATGGTGAGGATCGCCGGCAGGCCGCGGAACACGTCGGTGTAGATCCGCGCGGGCACCCGGAGCCAGCGTGAGGGCGAGATGCCCATGATGGCGATGATCATGCCGAGGACGACGCCGATCACCGTGGCGGCGATCGAGATGACGAGGGTGTTCACGAGCCCGGTGCCG
This sequence comes from Plantibacter sp. MMLR14_011, assembly GCF_001865025.1. Classification (NCBI taxonomy): domain Bacteria; kingdom Bacillati; phylum Actinomycetota; class Actinomycetes; order Micrococcales; family Microbacteriaceae; genus Plantibacter; species Plantibacter sp. MMLR14_011. The sequence goes on along the minus strand of NZ_MJGW01000028.1, from coordinate 280,830 downwards.
AGCAGCTGCGGGAACACCTGCCACATCGCGTGGAAGTCGAAGAAGGTCTTGATGATGCTGTCGAGCCAGTCCATGCTGTCTGCTCCTGAGGGGTGGGATGGTGTGGTGCGGGCCGATGCTCGGCCCGCACCACGAGACGGGGACTACTCGGTCGACGAGGTCGGGCTGGGGCTGGAGGTCTGCTCCGCCTTCGGGAGGTACTGCTCGGGCATCGGGGAACCCGGGAACCACTTCTGGTAGAGCTTCTTCCAGGTGCCGTCCTCCATCGCCTCGGCGAGGGCCTTGTCGAGGGCCTTCTTGAACTCGGGCTTGTCCTTCGCGATCGCGAACCCGGCCGGTGCGTCGAAGGACGGGATGTCGATGGCGTTGACGAGCCCGTACTGGGCCGCGTACTCCTTCGCTGCCTCGTAGTCGAGGAAGTGGGCGTCGATGCTGCCGCTGTTGACCGCCGAGATCGCCGAGTTGTTGTCGGGGAAGCGCACGAGCTCGGTGTCGGTGAAGTGCTTGACCGCGTAGGCCTCCTGGAGGGTGCCCTGGACGACGCCGAGGCGCTTGCCGGCGAGGCTGTCCGCGTCGGTGATGCCGGAGTCCTTCGCCGCCATGACCGTGAGGTACCCGGCGAGGTAGCCGTCGGAGAAGTCGACGGTCTGCTCGCGTTCCTTGGTGATGCCGATGGCGGCGACGCCGACGTCGAACTGGCCATTCGCGACGGCGGAGAGGAGGCCGGAGAAGTCCTGCCCGGTGAAGACGACGTCGTCGATCCCGATCCGCTTGGCGACGTCGGTGAAGAGCTCGACGTCGAAGCCGGTGAACGTCCCGTCGGCGTCGGTGAAGGTGTACGGCTTCGAGTCGCCGAGGCTGGCGACGCGGATCTGTCCGGGGGTGATGAGTCCGTACGGGTTGTCCTCGGTGCTGCTGGCGGTTCCGGCACCACCGGAGCACGCGGAGAGGATGAGGGCGGTCGCCGCAGCGACGGCGAGGAGGGCCGTCCTGCGGAGGGTGAAGCGATTCGTCACGGCGAGTCCAATCGTGGGGAGGAGTTCGTGGTGCGTGGAGGGAACCGTCGGCTCGTGTCTTGTGGACGCCGTCAGCTCCATTGCTGTCGTTCTGCTGGTGAGACCGGTCTCAATGTCGTAAGTTGAGACCGGTCTCAACAGGTTGTCCAGGACAGTACCCTGGTTCTCGGACAACGTCAACGACGCAGCAGACCCCATCGGAGGGCACATGGCAACGGATCCGGGTACCGGCAGACGCGAGGCGACGGTGTCGGACGTCGCGAAGGCGGCTCGGGTCTCGAAGGCCACGGCGGCCCGCGCGCTCGGCGACTACGGGGCCGTGAGCGACGACGTGCGGGACCGTGTGCAGGCCGCCGCGGAACGCCTCGGTTACCGCCCGAACGCCCTCGCGAAGAGCATGAACACGGGGAAGTCGAACACCATCGGGGTGGTCATCGGCGACATCGAGAACCCGTTCTTCGCTCGTGCGACCCGGGGGATCTCCGACGTCGCGCAGGCCGCCGGATTCGACCTCATCCTCGCCAATTCCGATGAGGAGGTCGACGCCGAGACGGCAGCGATCGAGCTCCTCCTCGACAAGCGCGTGGACGGGTTCATCGTCACGCCCGCCTCCTCGATCGAAACGAGAAGTTTACAAACGGCGCTCGCCGAGGGGCGTCCCGTGGTGCTCCTCGACCGCCGTGCGGCCGGTATGGAGGCCGACACGGTCGTCGCCGACAACGCCTCCGGGGCGGCCGCGGCAACCCGGCACCTCCTCGCCGCCGGACACCGTCGGATCGCGTTCATCTCGACGCTCGGGCACGGGGAGCCGTATGCCTCAGGGGACGATGTCGGCTCCTCCTCGGTCGGCGATCGCATCGACGGCTTCACGGGTGCCCTCCGGGAGGCCGGCGTCGAGGACCCGGCCGCATCCGTCCACCTCAACGCGCGTGCGGAGGGGATCGACGTCATCACCCGGAGGGTCCTCGGCGACCCGGACCCCGTGACCGCGATCATCGCCTCCGACAGCCTGGTCGGTTCCGCGGTCTTCCGGACCATCCGCGAACTCGGGCTCGCGATCCCCGACGACGTGTCGCTCATCGCCTTCGACGACGCCGACTGGACGAGCCTCACCACGCCACCCATCACCGTCGTGTCGCAGCCGATCTACGAACTCGGGGCGGAATCCGCACGCCGGTTGATCGCCCGGATCGGTGGGGCGGGGGCAGACGCGGAGGAGTTCGTGCTCGCCCAGACGCTCATCGAGCGCGGCTCCGTGGGTGCGCCCCCGACCCGCTGATCCGTCGATCTCGGTTCTTAACTCAGGACTGCTGTGGCGTGTCGGGTGCGACACGCCGGTCGGGCGTCGCGACGCGCCGAGACGCTCCTGAGTTAGGGACGGGGGGATCCGGTTTGAGCCGGGATGCACGGCGGGTGTTGTTGTGTCCCTAACTCAGGACCTCTGCCGCGTGTCGGGTGCGACACGCCGGTCGGGCGTCGCGACGCGCCGAGACGCTCCTGAGTTAGGGACGGCGACGGAGGACGAGGACGCTGTCGTCGAGCTCGGCGGGCTCGCCGTCTGGCCCGATCGCGGCGCGCGCGACGAGTCCTGCGGTGACGACCTCCCAGTCGGTCGCCTCAAGCTCCAGCGACGCGTGGACCTCGTCGGGCGTCGGGAAGTGCGCGTGCGCGATGTGCTCGGTCGCCCAGGGCGGCGGACCGGCGTGGCCGACGACGAGGAGGGTGCCGCCGGGAGCGACCGCCGATGCCGCGCGACGGAGGACCGCCTCCCGCGGGAACTCGACGGGGGAGTGCAGGAAGGTCGCGGTGACGAGATCGAACGACGCTGACGGTTCCCACTCGACGAGGTCGGCCTGCACCCAGGTGATGCGGTCGGCGACCCCCGCCTCGCTCGCGGTCGACGCTCCGAGGGCGAGCGCGCTCGGAGAGATGTCGACGGCGGTCACGGACCAGCCCTGCCGGGCGAGCCAGACGGCGTCCGCGCCCTCTCCACTGCCGAGTTCGAGCGCGGTGCCGGGCGCCAACGCGTCCACCTCCCGCTCGAGGGCGGCGTTCGGCTTGCCGCTCCACACCTGGCCGCGGCTGCTGTAGCGGTGCTCCCAGAAGGCGGCGGGATCGGTGATGGCGGGCTCGTGCTCGGGGTTCATGGCATCAGCCTGCCGTGACACCGGCTGCGAACAGCCATTTCTTGCCGGAACGGCAACTGATGTTGTCGCCGCGCGGCCTTCGACACTTCGACAGGCTCAGTGACCGGGCTGCGGCTCAGTGACCGGGTTGCGGCTCAGTGACCGGGTTGCGGATGGGCTGATCCGGTCACTGAGCCTGTCGAAGTGCTCGCGGGGAAAGACGGTCCGGTCGCCGCCCCTCGACAGGCTCAGGGACCGGGCATCGACGCCGCGTTCTGCGTCAGGCGCGGAAGTTGAGCGCCAGGTCGATCAGGAGGCGCGTGCCGTACCCGGTCGCACCCTTCGACCGCCACGACTCGTCCGACTCCACGAGCATGGTGCCGGCGATGTCGAGGTGCGCCCACGGGATGTCGCCGACGAACTCCGCGAGGAACAGCGCGGCGAGCGTCGAACCGGCGAACCGGCCGCCGATGTTGGCGAGGTCCGCGACGTCCGAGTCGAGCTGTTTGCGGTAGCTGCGTTCGAGCGGCAACTGCCAGAGCTGCTCGTCGGTGGCCTTCGATGAGGCGAGCGTCTGGTCGACGATGCCCTGGTCGGTGCCGTGCACGGCCGCCGTCTTCGTGCCGAGCGCCATGATCGCGGCACCGGTCAGCGTCGCGATGTCGACGATCGCGTCCGGCTCCTCTTCGACGGCGAGGCTCAGGCCGTCGGCGAGGACGAGGCGACCCTCCGCGTCGGTGTTCTTGATCTCCACGGTGGTGCCGTTGCGGAACGTCAGCACGTCGCCGAGCATCGTGGCCGAGCCCGAGGGCATGTTGTCCGTGCACATGAGGAACGCCGTGACGCTACTCGTGCAGTGCAACTCCTCCAGCGCCGTCATGGCGGACAGGATCGCTCCGGCGCCCGCCATGTCCATCTTCATCGCCGCGTGGGACGGGTCGGACGGCTTGAGCGAGATGCCGCCCGAGTCGTACATGATGCCCTTGCCGACGAGTGCGAGGTGTCCTGCGGCCTCGATCGGCGAGCCGTCGTCGTCCTTCGGCGTGTACCGCAGCTTGATCATGCGCGGTTCCTCGACGCTACCGGCGTTGACGCCGAGCAGGCCCGCGAGACCGAGCTCGATGAGCGCGTCCTTGTCGAAGACCTCGACGTCGAGCCCGTTGGCGGCACCGAGCGTCTCGGCCACCTCGGCGAGGTCGGTCGCCGTGAGATGTCCGGGAGGCGTGTTCGCGAGATCGCGCGCGAGGTTCGCCGAACGGGCGAGAACCTCGCCACGGTGTGCGCCCGTCGCGGTCTCGGGCAGGTCTTCAGCACCGGCGACGAGGTGGAGCGCGACGAGCGGGGTGCGCTTCGTCTCCCGCTTCAACTCGGTGTAGCGGTACCGGGCGAGGAGCGCGCCCTCGACGACGAGCTGCCCGGCGGAGGCCGGGTCGAGGTCGAACGACCGCGCCACGTCGAGGCCGATGCTCGCGAAGGAGGATGCCGCACGGGCGAAGGCAGCAGCGATGTCGCGGAGGGCTGCCGGGGTGCGCTTCTCGGGTGCACCGACGCCGACCGCGATGTACGTCGGGGCGTCCTGGCTGGGGATGACGAGCGTCTGGCCGATCTCGCCGGTGAAGCCGGCGCGGGTCAGCGCCGCGCGGTCGAGTCCGAGCGCGGCGGGGATGTCGTCGCCGGCGCCGTCGGCTGCGGGGGCGACGGCCAGGCCGATCGCCTCGACGCCCTCGGGGAGTTCGATCGCGACGCTCAGCTCGACCGCCTCGGCGTCGAGTGAGGGGGTGCGGGAGAAGGTCGGCGGGATCAGCTTGGTGGGGCGGGATGGCATGCAGCGTCCTTCGTCTCGGAATCGGGCTGGATCCATCGTATGGGCCTCACCTGGCCGCTGACGCGAGGGGTCTGGCAGGATGCCGGGATGGGTGCATGGGGAACGGCGATCTTCTCGAACGACACGGCGTCGGACATCCGCACCGAGTACCGCGAGTACGTGCAGGACCGGGTGCCGGACGACGAGGCGACGCGACGGACCATCGCGTCGTTCGCCCATCTGGTGGAGCGCGAGGACGGTGAGCTGTGGATCCCGCTCGCGGCCGCGCAGAGTGAGGTCGGCCGTCTCGATCCCGAGGTGCGGACGCGGGCGCTCGCGGCGATCGATCGCGGTGCCGACCTCGAGCTGTGGGCCGAAGCGGGCCCGGGGGAGGTCGCCAGGCGGACCGCGGCCCTCGATCGTCTCCGCGAGCAGCTCCTCGGCCCGCAGCCCGCACCGAAGCGCCTCCGACGATCGTGGCGCCATGTGGAGGACGACCTGACGCCGGGCGACGTCCTCGCGTTCACGGCGCCGAACGGACGGACGGCCCTGTTCCGGGTCGCCGGCATCCATCGGTCCCGATACGGTGACTCACCCGAGCTCGACGTGCTGGACTGGGTGGGCGAGCAGGTCCCCGGGCCGGAGACCCTGGCGACGCTGCGAGCGAAGCGCGAGCCGGCCTCGGGCAATCTGCCGGAGCGTCCGGTCGTCTGGCGGCCGGATCGGTTCCGCAAGACGGACCCGGTGTGGCACGAGGTCGGCTTCGTCCGTGTCGCACGCCACGAGGGGTGGCCGAACCGGCCGGGCCGGACCCCTGGTCACTCCGGCCTCTGGCGGGTCCTCAACCTGGTCGTGACCCGCGACCTCCTCGACGGGACCTGGTGAGGTGAGGCGGATCGTCGCTCGCGGGGTGCGCGGGCGACGATCCGCCTCACCTCAGCGGGAGGCGACGAGTGCGGCCCGGACGTCGTCGCGCGGCTCGGCCTCGATCGCCTGCGCGTGCGCCTGGGCGAGCACGTCCGCGATGACCACGCGCTCGCCGGACTCGGCGGACCGCACGGCGGCCTCCACCATCGCGAGGCTCAGCACGTTGGCGTGCACCTCGCCCGAGGGGACACGCCCCGTGCGCAGGGCGTCGACGAACTCGACGAGCGAGCCCGCGATCTCCTCCGGCACGTCCGGCTCGAGCTCGACGGTCTCGACCGCCGACGGAGATCCGCCCTGCGGCGCGAGCTGCCGCTGCGGAGCGGAGTCGCCGTCCCAGACGGCCGTGCCGTACTCGCCGTTCACCCGCCAACTGCCGTTCCACGAGGTCTCCACGCCGTCCGCGCACCAGCTGCCGCTGTAGGTGTAGCGGACTCCTCCGGCGAACTCGAAGATCGCGGTCGCGGCGGCGTCGGCGGAGAACCAGCTCCACCCCGGGTTGTACTCCTCGCAGTACACGGCGATCGGGTCGCTGCCGAGGACGTAGCGGGCGGCGTCGAAGGCATGGATCGCCATGTCGACGAGCAGCACGTGCGGCATCTCCTCGCGGAAGCCGCCGAAGTGCGGTGCCTTGAAGAACTCCGTCGTCGCGGACCCGAGCCGACCGAGCGTGGCGACCTGCTCCCGGAAAGCGGCGATCGACGCGTAGTAGCGACGCGACTGGCTGGTCATGAGCAGTTGCCCGCTGGCCTCGGCCGTCGCCGCCAGGGAAAGCGCCTGCGCGACGGTCGGTGCGATCGGCTTCTCGCAGAGCACCGGCAATCCGGCGAAGAGCGCCTCGGTGTTCACCGGGTGGTGCGCGGCGGGCACGGTGACGTTGACGACCGCGTCCGCCGCCGTCGCCTCGGCGACGACCGACACGCTGGTGCCGACGACGACACCCCCGGGGCCCACGACGAGCCCGGCCTCGGTCACCGCCGACTCCGCGAGGGCCGTGTCGAGGTCGACGACGCCGACGAGTTCCGTGTCCGGGTTCGCGAGGATCGTCCGCAACCACGCCCGTCCCATCCCGCCCGCACCGACGAGCACGAGCCGGACCGGCCTGGTGGCGTCCGCGAGCGTCGCGAAGCCACCGTCGACAGGAGCACTCATCGCGCGAGCGCCCCTTCGTATCCGCGGCCGTTGTAGAAGTCCTCGGTCTCGTACCGCAGCAGGACCGGCACCGCGCGTTCCGGACGCAGCGTCTGCGCCCACCGGACGCCGTTCGCGAGGACGCGACGGACGTGCTCGTGGTGGTAGACGGGGTAGTCCTGGTCGCCGGGGGAGAAGAAGAAGATCTTGCCGAAGCCGCGCTTGTAGGTCATGCCGGAACGGAAGACCTCGCCACCGGTGAAGGTCGACAGGAAGACGAGCTCGTCGGGCGCGGGGACGTCGAAGAACTCGCCGTACATCTCCTGCGCCGGGATGATGAACGGGTGCGGGATCCCCTGGGCGATCGGGTGGGTGGGGTCGACGGTCCAGACGATCTCGCGGTCCTCCTCCGACCGCCACCGGAGCGTGCAGGAGGTGCCCATGAGCTTGCCGAAGATCTTCGACCAGTGGCCGGAGTGCAGCACGAGCAGACCCATACCGGCGAGTACGTGCTGGTGCACGCGCTCGACGACCTCGTCGGCGACCTCGCCGTGAGCCGCATGGCCCCACCAGACGAGCACGTCGGTCGCGGCGAGCACCTCTTCGGTGAGCCCGTGCTCCGGTTCGTCGAGCGTGGTCGTGGTGACCACGGCGTCGGCGCCGAGGTGCTCTTCGATGCCCTCCTTGATGGTCGTGTGCATGCCGTCCGGGTAGATGGCGCGGACCTTCTCCTCGATCTGCTCGTGGCGGTTCTCGCCCCAGACGAGGACGCGGATGGGGGTGCTGCTGTCGGACATGGTGGTGCTCCTTCGAGGATGCGTTGCGTGGTCGGAGAGGGTGTCGGAGTGGTCGTCGGTCATTTCACGGCACCGCCCGTGGCGCCCGCGGCGATGAACCGCTGGGCGATGACGAGCAGCAGGATCGCGGGCAGGGACGAGAGGACGGCGGTCGCCATCACCGCGCTCCAGTTCGAGACCTGCGAGCCGAGGTACTGGTAGATGCCGAGCGTCACTGGCCGGACGTCCTCCGTCGTCGTCAGCGTCAGGGCGAACAGGAAGTCGCTCCAGGAGAAGAGGAAGGCGAACAGACCGGCGGTGATGAGCACGTTGCGGCTCACCGGGAGGACGATCGAGACGAAGGCCCGCACGTGCCCGGCGCCGTCGACCCGCGCTGCCTCCACGATCGACGGCGGGATGGTCTGCATCGACGCCCGCAGGATGAGGATCGCGAACGGGATGGCGTGCGAGGCGTCGGCGAGGATCAGCCCGGGGATCGAGTTGAGCAGGCCGAGGTCGTTGTACGCCGAGTAGAGGGCGTTCGCGATCACGATGCCCGGGATCATCTGGGCGATCAGGATCACGAGGAGGGCGATGCTGATCCACCGGAACCGGAACTGCGCGAGGGCGTAGGCCGCCGGGGCCGCGATCGCGAGGCTGAGGACGACGGTTCCGAGCGAGATGACGAGGCTCGTGACGAGGTGCCCGCCCTGGTCGGCGATCGCCTTCTCGTACCCGGCGAAGCTCGGGTTGACCGGGAAGAAGTCCCCGGTGAGCGTGTTGCCGGAGGGCTGCAGGGACGCGTTCACCATCCAGTAGACGGGGAAGAGCATGATCGCGAGGATGAGGACGCCGAGGACGGTGTAACCGAGGTGGCGCCGGTCGCCGCGGTGGCGACGCGGGCCGACCGGGGCGAAGCGGCGCGTCTGCCGGCCGCCGGTCACGATGCTGGTCGTGGTCATGAGGGTCCGTGTCCTTACTCGTCGACCGCGCGTCGGTTCACGCGCAGGTAGACGATGGCGAAGAGGAGCGAGATGACGATGAGGATGTTGCTGAACGCGGCCCCGACGCCGAACTCGAAGTTCACGAACGACTCCTGATACGACCGCACCGCGAGGGTCTGGGTGGCGTTCGCCGGCCCGCCGTTCGTGAGGCCGAGGATGATGTCGAGCACCTTGATCGTGTAGACGACGCCGAGCACGAGCACGACGCTGACCACGGGGCGGAGGTTCGGCCAGGTGATGTGGCGGAACGCCTTCCAGCCGGTCGCGCCGTCGAGCGCTCCCGCCTCGTAGAGCTCGTCGGGGATGTCCTGGAGGCCGCCGTAGAGGATCGTGACGTTGAACGGGATGCCGATCCAGATGTTGACGAGGACGACCGCGAACAGGGCCACCGACGGGCTCGTCAGCCAGGGGACGCCCGACAGGCCGATGGAGCCGAGGGCGGCGTTCAGGACGCCGCTGTCCTGGTCGAGGATCGACCGCCAGGTGGCGCTCGACACGATCAGGGGGAGGAGCCAGGGGAGCAGCAGCATCGCGCGGAGGAACGAGCTCAGGGGGAAGCGTCGCTTGAAGAAGACGGCGAGCGCGAGCCCGATCACGAACTGCCCGGCGATCGACCCCACCGTGAACAACGCCGTGTTGAGCAGCGCCGGTGTGAACAGTTGGGAACTGAACACGGTCACGTAGTTCGCGAACCCGACCCACGGCGCCTCGCCCGTGAAGAACGTCTTCGTCGTGTACTCCTGGAAGCTCATCGTGACGTTCTTGACGACCGGATAGCCGAAGAAGAGGACGATGTAGAGCGCTGCGGGGAGGACGAAGCCGAGCTTGATCAGGTCTTCCCGGCGGAAGCGTCGGCTCCGGCGGCCGGCCCCGGCGGGGGTGCGCTTGGTCGGCGCGCCCCCGTCGGTGCCGCTGGACCGCTGGTCGGTCTTCCGGTCCTGGAGCGATGCTCCGGCGATGCCACTGCTCATCGGGATCAGCCCGCGGCCGCCTGCTTGAACGCCTCTTCAGGCGTCGCCTGCCCGGTCAGGGCGAGCTGGATGGCGGTGTAGATCTCGGTCGCGGCCTCGGGCCACTCCTCGCCGAGCTCGCCGGTGCGCGAGCGGGCGTTGGCGACCTGCTCGGTGAACGCGGCCATCTCGGGGACCTTCGCGACGTACTGCTCGGCCAGGGCCGTCTTCGTCGGGACGGTGAAGCGGGCCTCCGCGAGGGCCAGCTGGTTCTCGTCGCTCGAGATGCACTCGACGAACTTCGCCGCCTTCGCCTGCTTGTCCTTGTCGCCGGTCACGGGGACGGTCCAGACCTCGCCACCGAGCGGGGCGACGGGCGTCTGGCCGGCCTTGTTGACCGGAACCTGGACGCTGCCGTACTTGAGGTTCGTGTCAGCGCGGAGGGCCGGGATCTGCCACGGACCGTTGATCATCATCGCGGCCTTGCCGGCCATGAACTGGTCGTTCACGTCGGCCTGCGACCAGTTGATGACGCTCTTCGACGCCGAACCCGAGTTCACGAGGTCGACCTGCAGCTGGAGGGCCTCGGCGACGGCGGGCGTCGTGAGGTCGGCCTCGTCGCCACCGTTGGTCCACATGAACGGCAGGAACTGCCAGCTGCCCTCGTAGGTGGCGATGGAGCTGAACGCCAGCCCGTAGGTGTCGCCCTCGGTCAGTGCAGCCGCTGCGGTCTTGAGTTCGTCCCACGTGGTCGGCGGGGTGAGGCCCTTCGCCGCGAGGAGGTCCTCGTTGTAGAAGAGGCCGAGGGTGTTGACCGTCGGTGCCAGGCCGTAGACCTCGCCCTCGTAGCTCGCGGCGTCGAGGATGCCCTTCGCGAAGCCCGAGGTGTCGACGCCGTAGTCGCTGAGTGGCGAGAGGCCGCCGGTCGCGGCGATCTCCTGGACGTCCGGGTTGTCGAGCATGAGGACGTCGGGCAGCGTCTTCGACGACGACTGCTGGAGCACCTTCTGGATGAGGTCCTTGCCGGGGACGGTCTCGCGCTTGATCTTCACGCCGACGTCGTCCGCGCACCGGTCGAGGGCGTCGCCCACGAGGGTCTTGTCGGGCTCGTTGTTGTAGTAGTCGAGGATCGTGAGGGTGCCGGCGTCGCCTCCGGCAGCCGCGCCACCGCCCCCGCTGCACGCGGTGAGGGCGAACGGGGTGATCGCGAGGATCGCGAGCGATCCGAGCACGTGCGGCCGACGGATGATGCGTGGCCGGGTGTCGCGGGTGGTCGTGGATCTCATGTCATGGCTCCTTTGCCTGGTGAGTGGTGTTCGTGATGCGGTGGTGATCGTGGTGCGGTGGGTGGTTCGGTCAGTGGTGAAGTGGGATCCAGGCGGCGCCTGCGTCGGCGCTCGCCGAGACTGCGGTGAGCACGCGCTGCACCCGGAGGCCGTCGGCGAAGCCCGGTTCGGGCGCCCGGCCCGCGGCGAGGTCGCGGGCGAGGTCGGCGACCTCGTGGACGAAGGTGTGCTCGTAGCCGAGGCCGTGGCCGGCCGGCCACCAGGCGTCCGCATACGGGTGACCGGGTTCGGTGACGAGGATGCGCCGGAAGCCCGCCTCCTCGGCCGGGAGGGTGTGGTCGTGGAACTGCAGCTCGTTCATGCGCTCGAAGTCGAAGACGAGCGATCCATCGGAACCGTCGACCTCGAGCCGCATCGCGTTCTTGCGACCGGTGGCGAAGCGGGTGGCCTCGAAGGTCGCCAGGGCGCCGCCGTCGGTCCGGGCGATGAACACGACCGCGTCGTCGACGGTCACCTGCCCGGTGAGCGGCTCCGTGGCCTCGCCATCCTCTGGGTCGTCGCCCGCGGTGGCGCTGAGGCCGCTCGACGAGGTGGGGAGCGGCCGCTCGGTGACGAAGGTCGAGGTCAGGGCGCTCACGCCGGTCAGCTCCTGCCCGGTGACGAACCGCGCGAGATCGATGATGTGGGCGCCGAGGTCACCGAGCGCACCGGAGCCAGCCTGGTCGGCGTCGAGCCGCCAGACGAGCGGGAAGGTGGGATCCGCGATCCAGTCCTGCAGGTACTGAGCACGGATGTGGCGGATCGTCCCGAGGCGACCGTCGGTGACGAGCCGTCGCGCATAGGCGAGCGCGGGGGTGCGCCGGTAGCTGAAGCCGACCATCGCGTGCACGCCGCGCGCCGCCGCCCGCTCGGCCGCGGCGTTCATCCGCTCGGCCTCCTCCATCGTGTTCGCGAGCGGCTTCTCGCACAGGACGTGGATGCCGGCGTCGAGTGCGGCGATCGCGATCTCGGCGTGGAGGTGGCCCGGGGTGCAGATGTCGATCACGTCGACGTCGCCACGGGTGAGGAGCGCTCGCCAGTCGGTCTCGACGTCGGCGATCCCGAACCGGTCGGCGAACGCGCGGGCGGCGTCGGCATCGCGACCGCAGACGGCGACGAGGTCGACTCCGCGGCCGAGGTCGAAGAAGCGGGGAGCGGTGGTCCAGGCCTGCGCGTGGATCGTGCCCATGAAGCTGTACCCGACGATCGCGACGCGCAGTGGCTGCTCGGTCCGGTGGTCGTCGGTGGTCGGTACAGGCATCAGCACGGCTCCTTCGCCGGTCGAGGTCGGATCGCGCAGACCAGAAAGTTAACCGGTTTACTACGCGCTTCGGGAATCAGCATGCACCGCGTCGTCGGAATCGTCAAGGAGCAATTTAACCGGTTTACCGAATCGTGATCCGTGAGAGACTGACCGGACAGCACCGCACCTGAACGGGGATCCATGGCAACGATGCGTGACGTCGCGCGACTCGCAGGGGTCTCGGTCGCCACGGTGTCGTTCGTCGTCAACGATTCGAAGCCGGTGTCCCCGGCCACCCGACTGCGGGTGGAGTCGGCGATGGTCGAGCTGGACTTCCGCCGGAACGCGGTCGCCCGCGCGCTCGCGAGCCGTCGGACCCGCATCATCGCACTGCTGTTCCCGGTGCTGCAGCATCGGTTGTCGGATACGGCGGCCCGCTTCTTCACGGGGGCTGCGGAGGCCGCTGCCGAACTCGGCTACACCGTCGTCCTCTGGCCGGAACCGGACGATCCGGACGCGCTCCGTGACCTCACCTCTGATGGCCTCATCGACGGCGTCATCCTCATGGAGGTGCGTCTCGACGACCGACGCGTCGACCAGCTCCTCGCGGCGAAGACCCCGCTCACACTCATCGGCCGCACGCGTGACCCATCAGGCCTCGACTACGTGGACGTCGACTTCGAGGGCATGGTCGAGCAGTCGATAGATCGGTTGCAGGCGCTCGGCCACCGCGACCTCGTGCTCCTGGAGGAACCGGAGCGCGAGGACCTCGACGGGTACGGGCCGGTGGTCCGTGTCCGGGAGACGTTCCACGCCGTCTGCGCCGCCCGTGGACTCCGTGGCCGGACGCTGCGGTGCCCACCGAACCCCGCGGGAGGTCGTGCGTTCGCCACGACGCTGCTCGAGGAGGCGCCCGAGGCCACCGCACTACTCGTCCTCAACGATCGGGCTGCCGTCGGATTCGTGAGCGAACTCGGCCGGCTCGGCGTCTCGGTTCCGCGTGACCTGTCGGTCGTCCTCATCGGCTCGACCACGGAGGTGTCGGAGACCGCGGACCCCGAACTCGCCGTCCTGGTCTCGCCCGCCGCCCAGCTCGGCCGGATGGGTGTCGAGACCCTCGTCGGCCGTCTCGACGGCACTCTCGGCGAGTTGCGCCACGAACTCGTCATGGGTGCCTTCCTCGAGGGCGCGTCTCTCGCACCGCCGCCCGGTTGAGCCAACTCGTCGCGTGCGTGGCCTTCGACCGACCGGTCACCGCACCTCAGGGTGCCGGGAGGACTCCGCCGCTCGGTTCGCGATCGCCCGGTGCCTTGCCTGCCCGATCAGTGATTGGGTGTAGCCGACGCGGTTCATGGTGTCGTGTCGGGCGAAGTCGGTCGAGATCGGGACCTGCTCGGTGTAGGTGTACGGGCCGGCCTGGACGTTCACTGAGACGAACCCCGAGACACGCCTCTCCTTCGCGAAGAGGAACAGCAGGCTGAGGAAGAAGAACCAGATCAATACGATGACCAGCACGATGGCCCACGCCGGGGTGTGGGTGGTCGTCGAGGTCTGATCGCTCGACGTCACGTTGACGTCCGCGAGCGGCCACGTGCCGGCGGGTGTCATGATCACGTCCTCAGTGACCCTGATGTTCCCGATCTGGACGAGGAGGGGCTGTGGCATCGGCGGGAGCTGGCTGGTCATGGGCATCGACCATAACCAATCGGTTCAGATCGCCGCCGGAGTTCTCCACAGCCCACGGTGGAGTGGAGGCCGGGTCGTGGAGCCCCGCCGCCGTCATGGTCGTTGGAGGCCGATCCGCGGGTAGAGCGCACGGAGCGTCTGGTCCAGCCCGCCCGTGAGCGAGCTGGCGCCGTGGTCGCCGCCCGGTATCGCGAAGGTCTGGACCTTCCAGCCGGCCGACGTTGCGGTGGCTGCGGCGCGCCGCATCATGTCGGTGTAGACCGCGTCCGCCGTCCCAGCGGAGAAGAACGCCTCCGTGTCGGCGTAGTTCGTCTTCGCCATGATGGTCGACGGTTTGATCGCGTCGTACGCGTTCTGGTCGCCGTTGAACATCACGCGCAGGTTGTCCGCCGGGAGCCCGGCTCCGGGATACTCCTCACCCGAGACACTGACGACGTTGCCGAAGGTCTGCGGGTACTTGGCTCCGTAGTAGATCGCACAGCTGCCGCCGGCCGAGTATCCGGCCACCGTCCAATCCTTCGGCGATTGGAGGATGTGCAGGTTCGCCTTCGCCCAGGGGAGCACGTCCTGCGTGACGTACGTCTCCACCTTCCCGTACCGCCCGTCGATGCACAGCGGATCCACGGAAGGGTCGCCGAGCTGATCCACGACGAGCGCGATGGGAGCGAGCCCCTGGTGGTCGGCGGCGATCGCGTCGAGCGCCTCGCCGATCCACTTCGCGTCGGGGTCGCCCGGTTGTCCCATCATCATGAGGACGAACGGGAGCGCCGGGGGATCCTTCACGAGCGCGGCGGGTGGGTAGTAGATCTGCGCCGGGCGTGCGTCGAACCCGGAGTTCGTGTTCGGGATCCGGTCGCCTGTGGGGAGCGGGCCGAACCCGCCCGTCTTCGGCAGGTCGGCCGGCGGCTTCCACGTCTCGTACAGCGGACGGGCCGGATCGCCGGTGGGCGTGCTCGTCGGCGTCACGAGGGTGATCGGCTTGCGGTTCTGGACGTGGAACATCGACCCGAGGGTGGTCTGGACGCCGTACGCGCCGTTGACGCCCAGCGCCGCGGTCGCGCCGAAGACGAGGATGCACGCGACGGCGATGACGCGCCGCTTCCACGAGACGCGCCAGCAGATCGTGAGGACGGCGAGCGCGATGCCGGCGAAGACGCCGATCAACCAGGGCTCCGCGGAGCGGATCAACGGCCCGCCGAAGAGGTTGAGCACGTCGAAGACCAGCCAGACCGTCCCCAGGGCGAGGAGCGCGCCCGCCAGGAGGGCGATGGCGGCGCTCAGGTACCACAGCAGCCCGGACCGACGGATGACGAGGTACAGCAGGCCGGCGATGCTGAGCCCGTCGAGCACCCAGACGAGGGGACCGTCGATGACGTCGAGGTTCCACAGCCAGTCCATCGGTGCTCCATCCTGCGTACCGCGATGGTTGTCAGGCTAAGCGGCCATCCGGTGCCGGACAAGGGTCGTTGGGCGTCCTCACGGGCTCGCCCATAGGATTGAGGGGTTCCGGGAGCGGGCGCCAGCCAGGCGTCAGCACCGGAAGGTACCGCCGCGTGGCAAGCGGCACGGAGGATCCACACCCATGGCAGAGCAGTCCCATCTCGAGTCCGTCATCACCCTGGCGCAGCACCGCGGCTTCGTCTTCCCGTCGGGAGACATCTACGGCGGTACGCGGTCTGCGTGGGATTACGGGCCCCTGGGTGTCGAGCTCAAGGAGAACATCAAGCGTCAGTGGTGGAACGCGTTCGTGCGTGGCCGCGGCGACATGGTCGGTCTCGACTCCGCCGTCATCCTGCCCACCCCGGTCTGGGAGGCGTCCGGTCACGTCAAGGTCTTCAGCGACCCGCTGACCGAATCGCTCATCACCCACAAGCGGTACCGCGCCGACCACCTGTTCGAGGCGTACGAGGCCGAGCACGGCCACCCGCCGGAGAACGGCCTCGCCGACATCCCCGACCCCGAGCACCCCTCGAAGGTCGGCCAGTGGACCGAGATCCGTCAGATGTCCGGCCTCCTGAAGACCTTCCTCGGTGTCGTCGACGACGAGTCTGGTCTCCACTACCTGCGTCCCGAGACCGCGCAGGGCATCTTCACGAACTTCGCGAACGTGCTGCAGACGGCCCGCAAGAAGCCGCCGTTCGGCATCGGCCAGATCGGCAAGGCCTTCCGCAACGAGATCACGCCCGGCAACTTCATCTTCCGCACTCGCGAGTTCGAGCAGATGGAGATCGAGTTCTTCGTCGAGCCCGGCACGGACGACGAGTGGCAGCAGACCTGGATGGACCTCTGCTGGGCCTGGTTCATCGACCTCGGCATGACGCCCGACAACATCCGTTGGTTCGAGCACCCGCAGGAGAAGCTGGCGCACTACTCGAAGCGCACCGTCGACATCGAGTACAAGTTCGGCTTCGCCGGCAGCGAGTGGGGCGAGCTCATGGGTGTCGCGAACCGCACCGACTACGACCTCAAGGTGCACGCCGAGCAGTCCGGCAAGGACCTCAGCTACTTCGACCAGGCCAAGAACGAGCGGTACATGCCGTACGTGATCGAGCCGTCGTTCGGTCTGACCCGTGCGCTCATGGCCTTCCTCGTCGACGCGTACGAGGAGCAGGAGCTGCCGCCGAACGCCAAGGGCAAGATCGAGAAGCGCACCGTGCTGCACCTCGACCCGCGTCTCGCACCCGTCAAGGTCGCCGTGTTGCCGCTGTCCCGCAACGAGGCGCTGTCGCCGCTCGCCCGCCGGATCGGCGACGAGCTGCGCGGCTCGTGGAACATCGACTTCGACGACTCGGGCGCGATCGGCCGCCGCTACCGTCGTCAGGACGAGATCGGCACCCCGTACTGCGTGACGGTCGACTTCGACTCGCTCGAGGACAACGCCGTGACGGTCCGTGACCGCGACAGCATGCAGCAGGAGCGCGTCGCCATCGACGAGCTGTACGCCTACCTCGCCACCCGCCTCAAGGGCGCGTAGGCCTCCGCCGCACACCTGAACGCCCGCTCGCCCATGTCTGGGCGAGCGGGCGTTTCTTCGCCCGAGAATGGGCGAACGGATGCGGATCGCTCGGGTTAGGCGTTGCCGAGTGAGGTGTCGAGGAACGCGAGCGTCTTCACCCAGGCGTCGGCGGCCGCGTCCTCGCGGTAGGTGATCGTGTTGGTGTCGTTGAAGAAGGCGTGACCGGCGTCGGGGTAGACGGTCGCGGTGAACTCGACCCGCGCGTCCTCCATCGTCGTGGTCAGTTCGGGCAGGCTCTTCATGAGGCCCTCGTCCTGGTCGCCGTAGAACGCGAGGACGGGGCAGGCGATGCTCGTCACGGCCTCGGGCTCGGGCGGGTAGCCGTAGAACGGGACGGCGGCGCGGATGCGGCGGTCGGCCGCGGCGAGCGCGAAGCTGTAGCCGCCACCGAAGCAGAAGCCGACGACGGCGACGCGGCCGTCGATCCCCTCCTCGTCGAACAGGGCGTCGACGGCCTTCCCCAGGTACCCGAGCGCCTCCTCGGCGTATTCGGGCGACTTCGAGGCCGAGAGCTTCTCGCGCAGCTTCGGCTGTGCCGCGGTCCTCGTCGCCTCGTCGCTGTTGAAGACGAGGCTCTCCAGCTCCGCACCGATCTCGGGTGTGACGCCGGCGCCACTCAGGATGTCGGGCGCGATGACGAGGTACCCCTCCGCGGCGAACCGGTCGGCGACGTCGGTGATGTGTGGGACGAGGCCCCAGATCTCATGGATGAGCACGAGCCCGCCGCGGAGCTCGACGCCCTTCGGCGGGTCGGCGCGGTAGGCGGTGAGGCCCTTGGTCAGCGTGATGGTCGTCATCTCGCCAGTGTTCCAGCCGACCCTCCGCACCGGCTGGGGGTTGCGCTGCCTCGCGAGTTATCCACAGATCCTGAACGAGCATCCGACCTGATGTTTCAGATGACTACAGTCGAGCTGTGGCGTGCCCACGGGCCGGCTCTCCTCACCGCGAGGCGGCCCCTGGACCTCGACCCACTCCGCTCGGAGTCGTCGACATGCCGACCTGCCCCCTCGTTCCATCCGCGATCAACACCCTCGGAGGTTCTCTCGTCGTGCCCGTTCGACCACTCGCCATCGTCGGCCTGTCCGCCCGCTTCGGTGGCGCGGCAGACGCCCACCAGTACTGGCACAACATCCTGGCGGCCCGACGCAGCGGCTCCGCCGTCCCCCGTTCGAGATGGGATCACGCCACCTTCTTCGCGCCGCACGACCCCAGAGCGGTGCATCACGCCTACTCCGACCAGGGGTCCTTCATCGACGACGTCGAGCAGTTCGCGGCGCGGCACTTCCGCATCCCGCCCAGCCGGGCGCACGCGATGGACCCGCAACATCGCCTGCTCCTCGAGGCTGCGCGAGCCGCCTGGATCGACGCCGGGTTCGAACGTCGTCGTGTCGACCGGTCGTCCATCGGCGTGTTCGTCGGGATGGCTGCGAACGACTACCGCGAACTCACCTCCCTCCGCATCCGGGCGAAGTTCCTCGGCGACGACTCCATTCATCCCGAGCCCGCCGCAGCGGACCTCGGGGCGGCGATGGCGGCGCGCGTCGCCGGCGTGCGTCCGTTCCACGCGTTCTCGATGCCCGGGTGCCTGCCGAACATGGGGCCGGCGTTGGTGAGCAGCACGCTCGACCTCGGCGGCCCGAGCTTCGCCGTCGACGCCGCGTGTTCCAGCAGCCTCGTCGCGCTGCACCAGGCGGTCGCCGCCATCCGATCCGGGCAGTGCTCGGCGGCGCTCGTCGGCGGCGTCAACCTGAGCCTCGTCCCGGATGCGATGGTCGCCTTCTCGCGGATCGGTGCACTGTCACGGAACGGGGTGTGCCGACCGTTCGACGGCGATGCCGACGGATTCCTCCTCGGCGAGGGCGTCGGCATGATCGTGGTCAAACCGCTCGAGGCCGCCATCGACGACCACGACGACGTCTATGCGGTCATCCGCGGCTCCGGGGTGTCCAACGACGGCCGCGCCGAAGGGCCGATGACGCCGACGACGGATGGACAGCTGGCGGCGCTCCGCCGGGCCTACGAGGACGCCGCGGCCGACCCCGCCGACCTGGGCGTCGTCGAGGCGCACGGCACGGCCACCCCGGTGGGCGACCGCACCGAGCTGGAATCGCTGGCGGCGCTGCGTCGTCTCGGGGCATCGCCGCGCCGGACCGCCACGGTCACGGCCGTGAAGGCGCTCGTGGGGCACACGATGGCGGCGGCCGGGATCGCCGGCATCGTCAAAGCGGCGCTCATGGCGAGGCATCAGGCCGTCCCCGGGCAGCCCCGTCTGCGTTCGGAGGCGCACTCCGAGGCGCTCCGAGACGGCCGCCTGGCGCTCGCCTCCCGCACCATCGACCCGGGCGACGACGGTCTGGGCCTCATCGGCGTCAGCTCGTTCGGGTTCGGCGGCACCAACGCGCACGTGGTGCTCGAATCACCGCCGACGCGAGCAGGTCGAGTCCGTCGGCGTGCCGCTGGGGGACCGGCCGACGAAACGCTCCCGCACCTCCTCGTGTTCTCGGCCGCCGACCCCGCGCTGCTCGGCGAGCACCTCCGAGCGGTCCTCACCGTGCTCGAGGCCGCCGACGCACCGTCCATCGCCGGCCTCGCACGGACCCTGAACTCTCGGGCGCTCGCGAGCACCCGTCTGGCGATCGTGTGCCGCACCGCCGCCGAGCTGATCTCCGGGCTGTCGGCCGCCTTGGAGCAGCTCGCCCACGGAACCACCGGGGTGATCTCCGCGGACGTCTGCACCGGGGTCCGTGTCGACGAGGCCGCTCGGCGGATCGCCTTCGTCTTCCCCGGGCAGGGCAGCCAGACCCCGCGGATGCAGTCGGACCTCCTCGATCGATTCCCCGCCTTCCGTGCAGCGGCCGAGACCTTGAACGAGCAGGTGCTCGAGGAGACCGGGGTCGATGTGCTCGCGGCGCTCTCCGCGGCCGACGCCGACACCCCCTCCGGAATCGACCGTCTGACGTCCACCGAGGTCTGCCAACCCGCGCTCGCGGTGACGGCGCTCGCCACCGTGGCGCTGTTGCGCGAGATCGGCGTGGAGCCCGACCTCGTCCTCGGGCACAGCGTCGGCGAGCTTCCCGCCCTGGCGACGGCGGGCGCGCTCGATGCGCCCGACGCCGTGCGGCTCGCCGCGGTCCGCGGACACCACATGCGATCGGCTGCGACGCGACCCGGCGACGGCATGACGGCCCTCGGCTGCGACGCCGAGCAGGTCGCAGCGCTCCTCAGCGGCATCGACGACGCGTGGATCGCGGCCGCCAACGATCCCCGGCAGACGGTGGTGAGTGGAACCGGCGAGGCCCTGCGTGCCGTCGCGGAACGGTGCGTCGAGCACGGCGTGTCGACTCAACCCCTGCGCGTCGCCACCGGGTTCCACTCGCCTCTGCTCGAGCCGATCCGGCCGGCCCTTGTGGCGGACCTGTCGCGGTTCCGGCCTCGCGCGCCGCAGGTGCAGCTCGTGTCGACCGTGACGGGCCGCACGGTCGAGACGGGCGAGGAGCTGGGTCGTCAGCTCGAGGAGAACGTCTTCTCCACGGTGCGGTTCCGCGAGGCGATCGAGTCGGCGTCCGCATCCGACGTCGGCGTCTACGTCCAGATCGGTGGGGGGTCGGCGCTGCTCGGGTCCGTCCGACGCTCCCTGGGTGACGCGCCCGACGTACACGTCATCCCGAGCAGCGCGTCGGCGCCGGACGACGCGGCGACCTTCCTCCGACTCATCGGTCGGCTGACGGTGCTGGGCGCCGACCTCGACCTGGCATCGCTCGTCCCACCAGACACCGCGGGTGTGGCGCTGCCGATCGCGCCGCTGCCGACCGAGCCGTACTGGGTCGTCCGCCCGGACGCCGCCGCCCCGACGGCCACACCCCGAGAACCCACATTCGAGCCGCACCGACCACCCTCCCCCGTCGAACAGGATCCCCACTCCATGCACCACAACCCTCACGACCTGCCGTCCTCCCCCCTCGCCGGACGACCGTCGGCAGGACCGCCGATCCAGCCGCGAGCCGCCGACGCCCAGGCCGACCACCTGCCCGGACTGCTCGCCCTCATGAACCGCCAGCTGAGCCTCATCGAGGGTTCCGGGCAGGCCGGACATGCGCCCGCGTCGACGAATCCGTTCCGTTGGTCGACGGAACCCGGCTCGCCGCAGCCGGAGGTGGTCGCCCGGATGGGCCTCGCAGCCTCCCGGTCGCATCGTGCCGAATCCGACGCGGTCATCCTCGGCATGGTGTCGCGCATCAGCGGGTTCCCGCTGGACCTGATCCGGCCCGACATGCACCTCGTCGAACAGCTCGGATTCGATTCGCTGATGATGCGTGAGCTGATCACCCAGCTGCACACGGAGTGGCCATCGTTGCCGACCCCGGCGCAGCTCGGCGAGCGCTTCGCCGGACGGCCCACCGTGGAGCAGGTGCTGGACGGCGTCGGCTCCCTGCTGCACCCGTTCGCCGAGGAGCCGCAGCACCGGCTCCCGCGGGTCGAGACGAACCCGGTGGCTGCCGCTTCCCCGGCGCCGGCCGACCGCCCGACCCGATGGACCGAGGCCGACGCCCGCATCGAGTGCTTCCCGGAGGCGGTCGCCATGCGGGAACGCCGGCAGCAGACGGACCGCAACCCCTACTTCCTGCTGCATGAGGGGATCATCGACGCCACGACGACGATCGGCGACGCCCAGCTCGTGAGCTTCTCGAGCTACAACTACCTCGGTGTCACCGGCCACCCCCTGGTCGCCGAGACGATCGCCGACGCCGTGGCACGATACGGCAGTTCGGTGTCCGCCAGCCGGTTCCTGTCCGGTGAGCGCCCGATCCACGCCGAGCTCGAGCAGGAGCTCGCCGACCTCCTCCAGGTGGAGTCGGCGCTCACCCTGGTGAGCGGCCATGCGACGAACGTGAGCGTCATCGGGCACCTGGTGGAGCCGGGGGACCTCATCGTCCACGACAGCCTCGCACACGACAGCATCATCCAGGGGGCGAAACTCTCCGGAGCCACCCGGCGGTCCTTCCCCCACAACGACGTGAACGCGCTCGACGAGCTCCTCAGCGCGATCCGCGGCGGGTTCCGTCGAGTCCTCATCGTCGTGGAGGGCGTCTACAGCATGGACGGCGACCTCGTGCCGCTCCCGCAGCTCATCGAGCTGAAGCGGCGGCACGGCGCACTGGTGCTCGTCGACGAGGCGCACAGCATCGGAACGGTGGGCGCCAACGGGGGCGGGGTCGGCGAGTTCTTCGGCGTCGACCGCTCGGACATCGACCTCTGGTCCGGCACGATGTCGAAGTCGCTCGCCGGATGCGGCGGCTACGTCGGTGGCACCGCCGCCGCGATCGACTACCTCAAGTACTCCGTGCCCGGGTTCGTGTACAGCGTCGGCATCACCCCGGCGAACGCGGCCGCGTCACTCGCCGCCCTCCGGCTCATGCGCGACGAGCCCGAGCGCCTCAGCCGCCTGCGGCAGAACGCCGACCGCTTCCGCGAGACGGCCCGGGCCGCCGGCATCGACATCGGCGACAGCGCCGACTCGCCCGTCGTGCCGTGCATCGTCGGCAGCTCGGAACGGGCACTCGCCCTGGCGACGGCGCTCTTCGACCACGGCTTCAGCGTCAACCCGATCCTGTACCCGGCCGTGCCGGACGACCAGGCGCGGCTCCGCTTCTTCATCACCGCGGAGCACACCACCGAGCAGATCCAGCGGGTCGTGGACATCACGGCATCCGAACTCAACCGCATCACCCACGACATGAAGGTATCCGCATGACGAACCACTCCAGAACGACACCCAGACGACGGGCGGTGATCACGCTCCTGATCGGCCTGGTGTTCGCGATCGTGGCGGGCATCGCGGGGGCCGACGTCCTCGACAACCTCAAAACGGGCGGGTTCGACGACCCGCAGTCCGACTCCGTGGCCGCAGCGGACGTGCTCGCCGACCGGTTTCCGGGCAGCGACCCGAAACTCGTCCTCGTCGTGGACGTCTCCGACGGACTCGACAGCGCCGCCGGCAGGGAGGCGCTCGACGACATCGTCGGCGCTGTGGACGAGGTGGACGGCGCCAGCGTCACCGGTTCCTACGCCGACTCGGAGCAGCTGCGGAGCGGCACCGACCGCGGCGTCGTGCTCGTGGCGCTCGCCGGAGACGAGGACACCGTGCAGCGCGCGACCACCGCGCTCCGCGGGACGATCACCGACGAGGTGACGTCGGCCACGGTCCGGTTCGGTGGCATCGCGGGGATCAACGACGACCTCAACGCGCAGGTCAAGACGGACATCATCGTCGCGGAGACGATCGCCATCCCGATCACCCTCGTGCTGCTGTTCTTCGCGTTCCGCGGAGTGGTGGCTGCTCTGCTGCCCGTCGGCGTCGCGGGCGTCACGATCCTCGGATCCCTCGGCCTGCTGAACGTGGTCGCACAGCTCACCTCGGTCTCCCTGTTCGCGGTCAACCTCGTCACCGCATTGGGCCTCGGACTCGCCATCGACTACTGCCTGCTGTTCCTCACCCGCTATCGGGACGAACGCGCGGGTGGAGCCACCGACGAGGAGGCGTTGCGGATCGCTCGGCGGACGACCGGCCGGACCATCGTGTTCAGCGGCGTCGTCGTCGCCGCGGCGCTCGCCACGCTGATGCTGTTCGACCAGTACTTCCTGCGCTCGTTCGCCATCGCGGGACTCGTCATCGTGGCCTGCTCCGTGGTGGGCGCGGTCGTCCTGCTGCCCGCCGCCCTCACCCTCCTGGGTCGCCGGATCGACTGGGGCCGTCTGCGCTCCCGCCGCCCGGCCGGGGCCGAGGGCCGGTTCTGGTACCGGGTGGGCGACCACACGTATCGCCGTCCGTGGTTGGCGGTGCCCGTGATCGCGCTGCTCATCGCCATGGCCGCGCCGTTCGCGCACGCGGAGTTCGGGGTGCCCGACGAACGAGTGCTCCCCGCCGGCGCCGAGAGTCGTGTCGTGGCGGACATCATGCGGTCCGACTTCGACGTCGCCGAGGCGGACGCCGTCTCCGTCGTCACCGAGGACTGGGCGGGGACGGACCGCGAGCTCGACGAGTACGCCGCCGAACTCTCCTCGATCACGGGCGTCGAGGCCGTCACGACGTCCCTCGGCAGCTTCGTCGACGGACGCCTCGTGGCTCCGGCCGACGCGCGGACGGAGCAGCACTTCCGCGACGGTTCGGCGCTCTGGCTGCAGGTCGCGACCGACGTCGTCCCGTACTCGCCCGAGGGCTCGGAGCTCGTCCGCGACGTCCGTGCGGTGGACCCTGGAGCCGCCTCGACCGTCCTGGTCGGTGGCCTCGCGGCGCAGATGATCGACATCGGTGACTCCATCTCGGCGCGTCTGCCGTTCGCCGCCGCGGCCATCGCGCTCATGACGCTGATCATCCTCTTCCTGTTCACGGGGAGCGTGCTGCTCCCGATCAAGGCGCTGGTGCTGAACGTGGTCGGTCTGGTCGGCATCCTGGGCGTCATCGTGTTCCTCTTCCAGGACGGCAACCTGTCGGACGTGCTCGGCTTCACCCCGTCGCCCATCGCCATCTCGATCCCGATCCTGCTGTTCTGCATCGCCTTCGGGCTCTCGATGGACTACGAGGTGTTCCTCCTCGCTCGGATCCAGGAACGGTTCCGTGCCACGGGCGATCTCGCGGAGGCGGTGCGGAGCGGACTCGGCGCGAGCGGTCCGATCATCACGGCCGCAGCGGCGATCCTCGCGGTGTCGTTCTTCGCCATGGCGACCTCCGGAGTGTCGATCATCAAGATGCTCGGCATCGGAACCGGTATCGCGATCCTCATCGACGCCATCCTGATCCGCGGCGTGCTCGTCCCGGTCTTCATGCGCGTCGCCGGGCGATACAACTGGTGGGCGCCGCGGTGGCTCGCGGCGATCCATCGCCGCATCGGGATCACGGAGGACTGAATGGACTCGCGGTTCAGCGGCCTGTCGGCCGATGACGACCTCTCGGCGCTCGTGTCCGAGGCGGCTCGCGCGGCGAACGCCCACAACACGCAGCCGTGGGTCGTGGACCCTCAGGGCGACGAGCTCGTCCTCCGCCGGGATGGCACCCGCACCCTCGGCGCGAGCGATCCGCGAGGACGCGACACGATGTTGTCGTTCGGGGCGTTCGTCGAGTCACTCCTCATCTGTGCGGCCTCCGCCGGTGTCGGACTGCGCTTCGAGGCTGCAACCGGCGGTGACGCGGAGACCGATGAGGTCGGCCGGTTCTCGCGCCACCCGGAGGGCTACCGGACGAGGTTCTCCTCGGCGGACGTCCGTGGACGACGCGTCTGGCGAGGGCGATGGCGGGACGGCGCTCCCGGACCGGACCTCCTCCAGGAGGCCGCGGTGGAGGCGGAGCGCAGGGGTTTCCGGCTCGTCTCCATGCCGACCCGGGACGCGCGCCCGATCCTCGTGCGAGCCAACCGGTGGTTCTTCGGCGAGCGGGCGATCGTCGCCGAGCTCGATCAGTGGACCAGGCTCTCACCAAGACATCCGCGGTACGACGAGGACGGCCTCAACGACGCGATGCTCGTGCTGTCGACGGTCGAACGAGCCGGCCTGCGGACGCTGATCAGCCCGCGGGTGTTCCGCGCGCTTCGCGGCGTCGGGCTGCCCGGGTTGTTGGCGAGGATGTCGGCCTCCGCGACCCGGGGCTCCGGCGCCGTCCTCGGTGTCGTTGGACCCACCGGGGCCCGGCATGAACTCGCCGCGGGGCGACTGCTCACCCGGCTCTGGCTCGGCTTCCAGCGCCACGGCCTGTACGTGCACCCGCAGAGCGCGCCGCTCGACTGTCCGGAGACCCGGGCCGTGCTCGACGAACGCTGGAACGTCGCCCGGGACGAGCAGCTCATCGCCTGGTTTCGGGTCGGCATCCCCGCCTCCGACCCCGCGGCGCGCGTGGCGTCCCCGCGTCGGTCGGATGGCTGAATCCGTAGCCGCGGTGGTCGATGCGCTCCGGATGCAGGTGCCGCCGGGCGTCGTCGTCTCGGCGTCCGTCGGCACCGCATCCGGGCCGTTCCGGGCCCGTCCGACCTCGGCTGTCCGCAGCGCCGAATCCCGCTCGGCGCGCGACTGCGCCAGGGCGGCACTCGCGATGCTCGGCCAGCGCTCCACGGACATCCCGACGGGGGAGGGCGGGCAACCGGTCTGGCCGGCCGGCTTCGTCGGGAGTCTCTCACACTGCCCCGGTTTCACGATCGCAGCCGTCGGTCGCGTCGGCGTCGCGAGCGCCATCGGGATCGACGTCGAGGTGCACCGGCCCATCCGTCCCGCCGTCGCGGCGACGATCGTCTGCGGGAGTGAGGCGTCCATGCTCGCGCGACTCGCCTCGAGCCATCCGGCCGTCGCGTGGGGCGCCGTGCTGTGGAGCGTCAAGGAGAGCGTCTTCAAGGCGTGGTACCCGCTCACCGGGCGATGGGTCGACTACACGGCATGTGAGGTCGTGATCCACCCGGATCGTGGGTCGTTCGACGCACGGGTCGTCGCGCCGGCCGGCCCGACGACGCCGCGCACCTTCGCCGGCCGATGGTCGGTGGTGGGCGCCCATCTCTGCAGCGTCGTCATCGTTGCGGTCTCGCGGCGACAGGACGGGATCGGCTGATCCGGTCCACGCGGGTACCGTTGAGGACGATGTCGTAGACCACAGGAGGAGGGGCCATGCCGGACGAGGAACGGACGACGACCGACTGGCGCGCAGTGGCCGCCGCCCTCGCGAACGACGACACCCGGACGGTGTACGCACAACTCGCCCTCGGGCAGGAGCCTGATCTGGGCGCCACCCAGCGTGCTGTGCGACGGGCCGAGCAGAGCGTCCAGACGTTGTCTCGGGCGGGCCTGCTGGACGACGGCGGGCGCGTCTCGGGCGAGGTGTTCCGAGACCTGCTCGCAGCCGCCGCACCGCCGAAGCGCGAAGGGGTCGACCGTTTCCTCGTTGACGGACGGATCGCGCAGTACCCGTCGAATCCGGACGAGCGGCAGGCGCTGTTGCAGCGCGTCGCGGCATCAGCGCTCCAGCCGGGCGAGGTGGTCGACGAAGCTGAGATCAACGAGCGGTTGTCCGCGTTCCACGACGACGTCGCGGTACTTCGGCGGTACCTCGTGGACGCACAGCTCGTCGAGCGCACGCGCTCGGGGACCGAGTACGCGCTCGTCACCTGAGTCAGCCGCCCTTCGACAGGCTCAGGGACCGGCACGCGCGAGGTCGGACCTGTTCCGGTCTCTGAGCTTGTCGAAGTGCCCACGGGGGTCTTGTGGGGCTGCCCTTCGACAGGCTCAGGAACCGGGATGGGGGCTCAGGGACCGGGGTGAGGCTCAGTGCCCGGGACCGATTGCGTCAGGCGCGGATGTCCTTCGTGAGTTCGGCGACGAGAGCGGCCCGCTGCTCGCGGGTGGACGGCCGACCTTCGGCGTCGGGACGCTCCTGCCACGGGAACGGTCCAGTGGCGCGGCGGTACTCGACCCCGAGGGCGTCGAGGCGGGCGAGGTGCTGCTGCAGCCGTCCCTCGAAGCCCGCGAGGTCGCGCTCGCGGCCGACCCAGGCGACCTCGGCGAGGGCGCACAGTCGCGGATACGCCTGGTAGTCGATGACGCGGGCGGAGTCCATGTGCTCGGTCCAGATGTTCGCCTGCACCCCGATGATGTGCTCGGCCTGCGCCTCCGTCAGCTCCGCCGGCACGGGCTCGAAGGTGTACACCTCCGAGACCGTCAGTGGCGGCCCGACCGGGATCGGCTCACCCGGCAGCTCCGACTCGCGGTAGTCGAGGTAGACCCGGTCGTCCGGGCAGGCGATGACGTCGTAGCCCTGTCGTGCGGCGGCGACCGCACCGAACTCGCCGCGCCATGAGGCGACGGTCGCGTCCTTCGGCAATCCGCCGCCCTCGAGGATCTCGTCCCAGCCGTACAGGCGCCGGCCCGCGGCTGACAGGTGCGCCTCGAGCTGGCGGATGAACCACGCCTGCAGCGCTTCGACGGTGTCCAGCCCACGCTCGGCCATGAGGGCCTGCGTCCGAGCGCTCGCCGCCCAGCGGGTCTTCTTCGCCTCGTCGCCGCCGACGCCGATGAAGGTCGACGGGAACAGCTCCATGACCTCGTCGAACACGGTCCGGAAGAACGCGACCGTCTCCTCGCCCATGTCGAGGATCGCCTCGTTGATGCCCCACCGTGTCCACACCGACGGCTCGTCCGCGTCCTGCGCGACGTCCGGCACACCCAGCTCGGGGTAGGCGGCGATGATCGCTCGCGCATGGCCGGGCAGGTCGATCTCGGGGACGACCGTGATGGACCGCTCAGCGGCGTAGGCGACGATCTCGCGCAGGTCGGCCTTCGTGTAGAAGCCGCCGTGCGGGCGGCCGTCGCCGGGAGCGTGCCGCGCTGCACCGTGCTGGCTCTCGGTCCGCCACCCGCCGACCTCGGTCAGTTTCGGGAAGGCGTCGATCTGGATGCGCCAGCCTTGGTCGTCGGTGAGGTGGAAGTGGAGGACGTTGAGCTTG
Source organism: Plantibacter sp. MMLR14_011 (assembly GCF_001865025.1). Classification (NCBI taxonomy): domain Bacteria; kingdom Bacillati; phylum Actinomycetota; class Actinomycetes; order Micrococcales; family Microbacteriaceae; genus Plantibacter; species Plantibacter sp. MMLR14_011. The sequence continues at coordinate 252,355 of NZ_MJGW01000028.1, read as the reverse complement.
TGGCGTGCGGCGAGGTCGATGAACCGCAGCACGTCGGACGTGGGGAGGAAGTGCCGTGCCACGTCGAGCATGACGCCGCGCCAGCCGAAGCGCGGGGCGTCGTCGATGGTCGTCGCCGGGACGGTCCAGTCGACGCCGGGGACGAGCGCACGGCGGTTGACCACCGGTGGGAGGAGTTGGGTCAGGGTCACCGCACCGGAGAACGCGCCGGAGGCGTCGGCGGCGACGATGCGCACACCGTCCGCGTCGACCACGAGTCGGTAGCCGCCGGCCGCGACGGTGTCGTCGTGGATGAACGCGATGCTGTCGGTCCGCATGTCGATCCGTGCGTCGAGGTCGAACCCGGTCGACGTCTGCAGCACCCCGCGCAACCAGCGGGTCGCGGCCGTGAAGCGGCGGTCACCGCCGAGCCCGGTCGTCTCGCTCAGCGTGAAGGCGCCGTCGTGCTGCTGGATGGACACGGGCAGTGGAAGCATCGGTGGTTCTCTCCTCGAGTGCTAATGGGCCGTTCTCAGGACATCCGCGGCGCGGCTGGCCGGGAACCCGGTGACACGCCGGAGGACTCCTGAGAAAGGTTCCGGATGGTGGAGGTCAGGACGGGCGGTCGACGAGGGTGGTGAGGCGGTCGGCGATCAGCGTATCCGAGACGACGGTGAGCGGCGACTGACCGGCCTCGGCGGCGAGCTCGGCGATGCTGCGGCCGACGAGCTCGCGGAGGTCGGGGTGCGACACCTGCGCGATGCGCACAGCGGACCAGTCGACGCGCTCGTCGAACGGCGGCTCGGCGAAGGCCCGTTCGAGTTCGTCGACGACGGCGTCGTCACGGAGGCGGTCGATGACGGCGTCGCCGCCACCGCCGGTCACCCAGGTGGGCAGCAGGGCGGTGAGAGCGGTGCCGCGGAGGACGCCGTCGAGCAGGATGGTGCCGGTGCCGTGATCCATGGGCCGCTCTCCAGTCGTCGGGCGATTGCGCATGTTGCAACGGGGGTTGCGTCAATGCCCGACAACTGTAAAGGGTCCGAACAAACGTGTCAACGGTGTGGAGACGGTGTGGCGGGGCGGGTTGCTCGGCACTTCGACAGGCTCAGTGACCGGGGGAAGTAGCTTGGTGACCGGGGAGGGCCTCGGCTCCGCGGTCGGGGCGCCTACTCCACGAGGCGGAGGCGGACCGCCATGAACTGCCGACCGGGCAGCTCGACGCGCACCGTGCCGGAGTGCGTCCCTGGCAGGGTCTCGACCGTCATGTTCCAGGTGTCGAGCACGTCGACGTGGAACTCGCCCTCGGGGAGGAAGACGTTGCGGAACCGCGGCCGGTTGAAGCCGAAGTAGCCGATGACGTAGCGGCCGGCCACCCCGCCCCACGGCACGTCCCAGTCGCCGGGCAGCGGGTCGAGGACGCCCGTCGGGGACTCCGCCGAGATGCGCTCCAGGAACGCGATGCGGTCGGGACTCGAACCGATGAGCGGCCCGCCCTTCGACCAGAACAGCTCCTCCCGGTCGTTGAGGTAGGTCTCGCCGTGGCCGACGTAGCCGCCGCGGATCGCACCCTCCCAGAACCGTCGCACCATCTCCTCGCCGGTGATGTTGCCCCAGCCCTGGTCGATGTCGCCCTCGTAGGCGCACTCGTCGATGACGATCGGCTTGCCCCACTGCTCGCGCCAGGCGTCGGTGTTCTCCGCGGTCCGGTAGACGTCGACGCGCTGCACGCTGCAGTGCGTGATCCACGGCTTGGTGTAGTCGTAGAACCCCTGGCAGTTGTGGATGGAGTTGAGGTGGCCGTGCGGGTCCTCCGCGCCGACGACCGTCGCGAGCCGCTCCCAGTCGTCGTTCGTCTTCGCCCAGAGCAGGTCGTACTCGTTCGCCATCGACCACCACACGTTCGCGAACGCGGCGAGCCGGCGGACGGCGTAGCGGAGGTACCGTTCGTCGACGGCCGGACCGAGGTCCGCGAAGCCCCAGCGGTCGTAGGCGTGGAAGAGGATGAGGTCCGCTTCGATGCCGAGCGCGCCGAGCTGGGTGATGCGGCGCTCGAGGTTCGCCCAGTAGGCCGGGTCGAACCGCTCGTGGTCGAACCCGTCCGCGAGCGAGCCGACGAAGGGGAACGTCTCCGGCTCGTTCGCGTTGTAGAGGTACGACTTCGGGAACACGCACATGCGGATCTTCGTGAACGGCGCGGCCTCCAGGGCGCGCAGCGTCTGCTCCTGCAGTTCCTCGGGCTGGTGCGTCCAGGCGTAGGCGGTCGTGCCGAGCGGGCGATGGCGGGTGCCGTCCGCATGGGCGAAGTGGTAGCCGTCGACGCGCACCGGTCCGTGGCTGTCCGTCGCCGCGGCCGACACGGTGAACATGCCGGCGACGCCGTCGAGCGAGCGGGCGGTCGAACTCGTGGTGAACGACCACTCGCCCTGCTCCTCGGCGAGCAGCCGCACCAGGTACCGGCCGTCGCCGTCGTAGAACCCGCCGAGGGTGAGCTCGCGTGCACCGTTCGTGAACGTCGCGCCGAGTTCGACGTCGACGAACGGGTGGCCGTGCGACGGCCCGTCCAGCCGGATCTCCACGACGCCGTACTGCGGGACGTCGCCGGGGACCGTCAGGGTCGCCGAGCCGCGCTGGACGTCCTCGCCCTCGTAGTCGGGAGCGGGCTCGATCGCGGCGCCGTAGGGTGCGCGGGCCTCGGGACCGTCGTCGACCTGTGCGAGCGCCGCCCAGAGACGATCCTTCGCCGCGTCGTCCTGGAGCTCGGGCACGATCGCCGACAGCTGCCCGAGCCGGATGCTCCGGAATTGCTTGGCCATCGGCGATGCGGCGATGCCGGGCAGGAACTGCTCGAGGACGGTGCGACCCGCCGGGCTCTCGATGACGTCTCCGAAGGCGGAACTGCGGTCGAACATGGATCTCCTGTGATCGGCCGAGCGGGTCGGCGGCGGGGTGCTACTGGTGCAGGCGGTGCGAGTGTTGCACGTGGAACGGTCGAGTGGGGGTTATCGCGCAACTCCTGGTGCCGGAGTGGCTGCAGCCAGCGCCGCGTCCACGTCGTCGAGCATCGACGGCGGCGTGAACATGAGGAGCTGACGGACGGTCCGACCACGACTCCACTGGGTGCCGCGGCGGATGTCGTCGGCCTTGGCCTGATCGTGGGCACCCACCGAGCGCAGGAGGGCGTCGTACGCAGCCGGTCGGTCGATGATCTCGGAGAGCGGCGAGTCGAGGCCGAGCGTGATGTCGTCGGGAGTCGAGCCGGCGTCCGTGACCTCGACCGTCCAGTCGTGACGACCGGACCCGATCGTCTCCTCGGGGGCACCCGGCAACGCGACCGTCGCCGTCGTGTTCGGCGGCACGACCGCCGACACGCGGAGTGAGGACCCATCGCGTCGCCACGCCACCGACGCCTCGCCGTAGGGCGTGACATGTCGGGCCTCGGCGTGGTCGAGCCCGTCGATCGGCCGCGGCGCGATCCGGAGTTCGCGGTAGCCGGGAGCCGCGGGTACGAGGCCGGCCACGGTGCGGTGCAGCCAGTCGGCGACGGCGCCGAGCGCGTAGTGGTTGAACGAGGTCATCTCGCCCGGGTTGACCGAGCCGTCCTCGAGCAGGCTGTCCCAGCGCTCCCAGATCGTGGTCGCGCCCTTGGTGACGGGCGAGAGCCAGGACGGGTTCTCGGTCTGGAGCATGAGGCGGCCGGCCGCGCGGAGGTGTCCGCCGTCGGCGAGTGCGTCGGTGATGAGTGGCGTCCCCACGAAACCGGTGCCGATGCGGTAGCCGTCGGCGCGGACGAGGTCGGCCAGGCGGTCCGCGAGGCGTTGTCGGACGGTGGGATCGTCGACGACGTCGAACCGCAGGGCGAGGGCGTACGCGGTCGGCGCGTCGGACATCATCCGGCCGCCGGGCGTCACGTACTCGGCGGCGAAGGCCGCCCGACTCCGCTCTGCCAGGTCGCCGTACCGCTCGGCGTCCGCCGTCTCCCCGAGGAGCCCGGCGGTGTCGGCGAGGATCCGGAGGGATCGCGCGTGATAGGCGCTCGCGACGATGTCCGAGTCGACCCTGGCCTTCGCCGGCTGGTCCGGCGGCGCGCTCGGGTCGAGCCAGTCGCCGAGCTGGAAGGTGTTCGACCAGAGACCGTCGGTGCTCACCCGGAGGACGGCCTCCACCCAGGAGCGCATCGACGGGTACTGCTCGCGCAGGATCCCGAGGTCGCCGTAGCGCTCGTGGAGCACCCACGGCACGACGGTCGCCGCGTCGCCCCAGGCCGCGGTCGGACCGCCACCGGCGAAGCCCGACAGCGCGGCCGGGACCACCATCGGGACGACACCGTCCTGGTGTCCCTGCTCGAGCGCGAGGTCGCGCAGCCAGGAGTCGAGGAAGGCTGAGCTGTCGTAGAGGAAGCTCGCGGTCGGGGCGAAGACCTGCAGGTCACCCGTCCAGCCGAGTCGTTCGTCGCGCTGCGGGCAGTCGGTCGGGATGCTCAGGAAGTTGCCGCGCATGCCCCAGACGACGTTCTCGTGGAGGCGGTCGAGCAGCTCGTGCGAGGAGGAGAACCAACCCGTCCGCGTGAGGTCGCTGTGGAGGACGACGGCGGTGACCGACGCCGGGTCGAACGTGCCCGGCCAGCCGTCGATCTGCGCGTAACGGAAGCCGTGGAAGGTGAAGCGCGGCTCGATCGTCTGCTCGCCGTCGCCCGAGAGCGTGACGTGGTCGGTGGCCGCGGCGTTGCGGAGCGGACGCAGGGCGAGTTCGCCCTCGTCGAGGACCTCGGCGTGCCGGAGCGTGAGCGTCGTGCCCCGCGGGCCGGCGACGGTGAGCCGGAGGCGGCCGACGAGGTTCTGGCCGAAGTCGAGGATGGTCGAGCCCGACGGCGAGGTGAGCACCTCCGCCACCGCGCGCTCCTCGATGCGACGGACGGGCGCGGCGATGCGGGCCTCCGGTACCGGGTGCGTAGCGTCGTCGACGAGGGCCGGGGCCCAGGTGGACGCGTCGGACGCCGTCGTCGACCAGCCGGGTTCGGCCAGGGTGGTGTCGATCGCCTCACCGGCGTAGATGCCGCTGTCGACGAGCTCGGCACCGTCGGCCGCCGACCAGCTCGCATCGGTGACGAGCGTCTCCGTCGTCCCGTCGAGGTAGTCGAGCTGCAGCTGGGCGGCGAAGCGTGGCTGGTCGCCGTAGATCCGCTCGGCGAACTGGAAGAACCCGTAGCGCTCGGTGTACCAGGCACCGGCGACGGTCGCGGCGAGGACGTTCTCGCCCGGCTCGACGAGCGCGGTGACGTCGACGGTCTCGTGCACGAGGCGGTCGCCGTAGGCGGTCCAGCCGGGAGAGAGGACGTCCTCCGAGGTGGGAACCCCGTTGAGCTGCGGTTCGGCGGCACCGAGGGCGGTCCAGAAGAGCCGGGCGCGACGGACGGGCTGCTCGACGGTGAAGGCACGGCGCACCCGGATCGGCTGCGCCGGACGCCCGGGCGCCGCGAGACCGATGAAGCGGGCGGTCCAGGCTTCGTCGGCGAGGAACGCGGCCTCGACGACGGTCGGCTCGCTCCAGGGTGTCTCCTCACCGGCGGTCGACGCGGCACGGACCTCGACGGTGCGCACCTCGTCCGGCGCGAGCGGGGTGAACGGCCAGGAGACGAGGACGGAGTCGCGGCCCTCGACGCGCGCCGTGGCACCACTGCCGTCCCGGAGCTCGGCCCAGGCCTGCACCCAGCCGGAGCCAGCGGTCTCGACGGTCCAGCTCAACCGTGGCGTCGGTGTCGCCACCGCGGGACTGTCGTCACGGGTCTCCGCCCGCAGCCGACCGATCCGCGCCACGTGCGCGGTCATCGGGAGGTCCCTGCCGCGATGGTGACGACGTGCTCGTCCACGAGGTCGACGACGGACGATCCGATCCGGAGGGTGACGTCACCTGGCTCGACCTGCCAGCCGTCCGCCCAGTGGGCGAAGATCCGCGCAGGCAGGGCGACCTCCCAGGCGACCGATTCGCCGGCGCCCGCGCGGACGACGGCCGATCCGACGAGCCAGCGTACGGGGCGGTCGACCGAGGAGTCCGGTCGCTCCGCGTACACCTGCACGACGTGCTTGCCGGCGCGGTCACCGGTGTTCGTCGCGGTCCCGGAGACGCGGGCGTCACCGGAGGCGACGTCACCCGAGACCTCGCCACCGTCGATGGACCAGCTCGTGTACCCGAGCCCGTGCCCGAACCAGTAGGCGGGCGTGGCACCCGAGCGGAGCCATGCGCGGTAGCCGATGTGGATGCCCTCCTCGTAGCGGAGCACGCCGTCCACCGGGGTGACGTCGAGCACCGGGACGTCGTCGAGCGTCGCAGCCCAGGTGGTGCTCAGGCGACCGCCGGGTTCGGCGACACCGAGGAGCACGTCGGCCAGGGCGTTGCCCATCTCCTGCCCGCCGAACCAGCCGAGGAGCACGGCGGCGACCTCGTCGCTCCAGGGGAGCAGGACCGGGGCGCCGGAGTTGACGATCACGACGGTGCGCGGGTTCACAGCGGCGACGGCCCGGACGAGCTCGTCCTGACGGCCGGGGAGCGTGAGGTCGCTGCGGTCCCAGCCCTCTGATTCGACCTTCGAGTTCGTGCCGACGACCACGACGGCGACATCGGCCGCGCGGGCCGCCTCGACCGCCTGGGCGATGAGGGCGTCGGGGTCGGAGTCGTCGGGAGCGCGACCGACGGTGACGCTGATCGCGCCGAGACCGTTCTCGCTCGGGGAGAGGTCGAACTCCGCGCGGAGTTCGACGGCGACGTCGGCCTGGGCGGCGAACGCCCCCGTCGCCGACGGCGGGGCGAGCAGCGCCGCGCCGAGGTCGTTCCCGACGACCACGGGTTGCTCGTCGACGAGGAGGACGCCGTCGACGAAGAGCCGGCCGTGGAGCCCCGTGGCGAAGCCGAGCCGCAGCTGCTCGGTGGCCTCCGGTGTGTACGTGGTGGTGAGCACGAGCTGCGACGCCGTGGTGACCGGGGCGTCGCCGCCGAACCAGACGAGCGCGGTGGAACGGCGGTCCTCGGTGAAGAGTTCCGCACCGTCGGCGTCGAGGAAGGTGGCGACGAGACCGGGGTCACCCGTGCGAGGGTTGGTGAGGCGCTCGAGCGGCAGTTCTGCGACGCCCTCCTGCACGATCGCGCCGACGGCGTAGTCGATCGTCGCCTCGGGGAGCGCGAGTCGGAGCCCCTCGAGCGGGCTGACGGTGTGTTCGGGGAGGACCGTCGCACTGCCACCGCCCTGGGTGCGGGAGTCGCGGGCATTGTGCCCGATGACGGCGACGCGGGTGAGCGTGGCCGCGTCGAGGGGCAGGGTGCCGTCGTTGTCGAGGAGCACGACGCCCTCGGTCTCGGCCTCGCGGGAGAAGGCGACCCCGTCGACCGGGGCCGGTGCCAGCGCCTCGTCACCGAGTGCGCCGACGCGGACCGCGAGGGCGAGGAGTCGGGCGACCTTGCGGTCGACGTCGGATTCGGCGACGCGTCCGTCGCGGACGGCCTCGACGAGTGCCGCGCTCCATGCGGGAGCGGGACCGGGCATGGCGAGGTCCTGCGACGCCGGCGCCGAGCCGAGGCTGCGGACGCCGGTCCAGTCGCTGACGACGATGCCGTCGAAGCCCCACTCCGAGTTGAGCGGCGTCTCCAGCAGGTCGTTCTCGCTCATCGTGACGCCGTCGACGGAGTTGTAGGCGCTCATGATCGCCCAGGTGCCGGCCTCGGTCACCGTGCGCTCGAACGGCGCGAGGTAGAGCTCGCGGAGGGCGCGCTCGCTCGCTTGCACGTCGACCGTGAAGCGGTCGGTCTCGGAGTCGTTGGCGACGTAGTGTTTGGGGGTCGCGGCGACGCCGTTGTCCTGCAGGCCGCTGACGTAGGCGGCCGCGAGCGAACCGGTGAGTTCCGGGTCCTCGCTGAACGCCTCGAAGTGCCGCCCGCCGATCGGTGAGCGGTGGAGGTTGATGGTCGGGCCGAGGACGACGTCGACGCCCTTGCGGCGGGCCTCGGCCGCCGCGACGGCGCCGTATCGGTAGGCGAGCGACGGGTCCCAGGAGGACGCCAGCGCGGTCGCCGACGGGAGGTTGATCGACGGCGAGCGCTCGTCCCACAGCGGACCGCGGACGCCGGCCGGGCCGTCGGACAGCACCATGGCGCGCAGGCCGATCTTCTCGAGCGGGACCGTGGTCCAGAAGTCGGCGCCGGAGACGAGTGCGACCTTCTCCTCGAGGTCGAGCCGGGCGACGAGGGCGTCGATCGCCGCGGTGTCGACGGGCTTCGTGGCGGCGGCGTGCCGGGGAGTGGTGATGGTCATGCGATGTGGGTCCGTTCTGGGGTGGCCCTTCGACAAGCTCGGGGACCGGTTGTGGGGTCTCGGGGACCGATGGTGGGTGGGTCTCGGGAACCGGATGGTGCGCCCGGCCGGCCAGGTTCCTGGCCCCGGCCGACCGGGCGGTCGAAGCGACGGTCAGGCGGCGGACTCCGCCGCACGCTGCTCGTCGATGAGGCGGCGGCGCTCCACCCGGCGGTCCTCCTGGCGGTCCGGGTCGGGGATCGGTGCCGCCATGAACAGGCGCTGTGTGTAGGGGTGGGCCGGGTGCGCCGTCACCTGGTCGCCGTCGCCGGACTCGACGATCTCCCCGTGGTACATGACCGCCACGCGGTGGCTGATGTGCCGGACGACCGCGAGGTCGTGCGAGATGAACAGGTAGGCGACGCCCGTCTGTTCCTGGATGTCGATGAAGAGGTCGAGGACCCGCGCCTGCGTCGACAGGTCGAGGGCCGACACGGGCTCGTCGCACACGATGAGCTTCGGATCGAGGGCGAGCGCCCTGGCGATCGCGATGCGCTGCCGCTGGCCGCCCGAGAATTCCCGGGGGAGCCGTGAGGCCGCGCCGGTCGGCAGCTGCACCTGGTCGAGCAGGGAGCCGACGCGCTTGCGGGCGTCAGCACCGGAGACGCCGCGGACGGTGAGCGGCTCGGTGAGGATCTGCTCGATCGTGAGCGAGGGGTTGAGCGAGGAGTACGGGTCCTGGAACACGACCTGGATCTCCGAGCTCAGCGCCCGGCGCTCCTTGCGCTTCAGGTGCCCGATCTCCTGGTCGCGGTAGCGGATGCTGCCGCCGGTGACCGGGGCGAGGCCCAGCACGGCGCGACCGAGCGTGGTCTTGCCGGAGCCGGACTCGCCGACGAGGCCGACGGTCTCACCGGGCTTGATGTCGATCGATACGCCCTTGAGCGCCTTGAACGACTGGGCGCGGAACCCCTTGCCCGGGTACTCGACTTCGAGGTCCTTCACCTCGAGCAGTGACGACGTCATCGGGTCTCTCCTGTCAGGTTCGTCGCGAGTGCCGGTCGGGCGGGACCCTCGTCGAGGATCGCGCCGAGCAGCGACTGCGTGTACGGGTGCTGCGCGTGGTTGAAGATCGAGCGCACCGGCCCGGTCTCCACGATGAGGCCGTTCTGCATGACCGAGACGCGGTCGCAGAGGTCGGCGACCACACCGAAGTTGTGCGTCACGAGGAGCATCGCCATGTGGCGTTCCGCCTGGAGGTCGCGCAGCAGGTCCAGGACCTCGGCTTGCACGGTCACATCGAGCGCGGTGGTGGGCTCGTCGGCGATGATGATGTCCGGGTCCGTCGAGACGGCGCCGGCGATGAGCACACGCTGCGCCATACCGCCCGAGACCTCGTGCGGGAATGCGGCGAAGGTGCGCTTGGGGTTCGGGATGCCGACCCGCTCGAGCAGGGCGAGTGCCTTGTCCGTCGCCTCCTTCTTGCTGAGGCCGAGGGTGACGCGCAGGGGTTCAACGAGCTGGCTGCCGATCGTGAACGCCGGGTCGAGGTTCGACATCGGCTCCTGCGGGATGTAGCCGATGCGCTTGCCGCGGATGGCCGTGTACTCGCGCTCCCCGAGGGTGTCGAGCCGGGTGCCCTCGTATCGGATCGTCCCGTCGGTGACCCGACCGCCGCGCGGCAGGAGCCCGAGGACACCCCATGCGGTCTGGGTCTTGCCCGAGCCGGACTCACCGATGAGGCCGTGGACCTCGCCCTTGCGGATGTCGAGGTCGACGCCGTGGACCACCTCGGTCACGCGCCCGCCCTCCTGGTCGTAGCCGACGCGGAGGTCGCGGACGCTGAGGACGAGCTCCTCGGCGCGGACGGCGGCGCGGGCGTCGTCGTCGTGGCGGATGGGCGGGACACCGACGATCTCGTCCTCGCTGATCCCGGAAGTGCTGATCGACTGCGTGACGATCGTGTTCGAGCCCGTCTTCGACGTCGTCACGATCTTGCGACGGCGCCGGCGGACGGACACGGTGCGCTCGAGCTCGTCACGCATCGCGTTGGCGAGCAGGGTGAGCGCGATGCAGGTGAGCGCGATCGCGAGCGACGGCCACACCATGAGGATCGGTGCCTTGTAGATGTTCGTGAAGCCGTCGTTGAGCATCGAGCCCCAGGTCGGCACCGACAGGTCGCCGAGACCGAGGAACTCGAGGCCGGACTGGATCGCGATGGCGATGCCCGCGATGATCGCCGACTGGATGATGATCGGTGCGCGGACGACCGAGAGGATGTGCTTGCCGATGATGCGCGGGTCGCTGAGTCCCGAGACCCGGGCGGCGTCCACGTAGAGCTCGGAGCGGACGGCCGTGACCGCGGCGTAGACGAGGCGGAAGTAGGAGGGCGAGAGCAGGATGCCGAAGATCGCCATCGAGATCCAGACCGACGGGCCGAGGACGGCGCGGGCGGCCAGCAGGACGACGATGCCGGGCAGCGCCATGATGAGGCCCGTGAACCACGAGGACACGGAGTCGAACCACCCCTGGTAGTACCCGGCGATCAGCCCGGCGACGACCCCGATGACGATCGCGACGACGAGGGCGAGGAGTGCTGCGGCGACGCTGATCTGGGTGGCGGCGAGCAGGCGGGAGAACACGTCGCGCCCGGCGCTGTCCGCTCCGAGGAGGTGGTCGGCACTCGGTGGCGCCAGGACCTGCTGCAGGGACGCGAGGTTCGGGTCCTGCGGGGCGATGAGCGGTCCGAAGATGGCGACGACCCCGATGAGTACGAGGAACACGAGGGACGCGGCGCCGATCGGGCGTTTGAGGAGCCGACGTAGGAGGTTGACGCGGACCTGCGGCGTCGGGACGGTGAGGGGGGTTTCGATGGCGGTCATGACAGTCGCACCTTCGGGTTGAGCGCAGCCTGCGCGAGGTCGATGAGCAGGTTGACGACGACGACGATGATGGCCGTCGCGATGACGACCCCCATGACGATGGGGATGTCGCCCTGGGTCGTGGCCTGCACGGCGAGCTGTCCGATGCCCGGGAGGGCGAAGATCTGCTCGATGATGACGGCGCCGCCGAGGAGGCCGATGAACTGCACGGCGAGGACGGCGAGGGCGGGGCCGCCGGCGTTCCGCAGCACGTGCTTGTAGATGACGCGCCCCGTACCGAGCCCGCGGCTGCGGAGCGTCCGGACGTAGTCCTTCGACATCGCGTCGACGACGGAGCCGCGCACCTGCTGCGAGACCGTCGCGATGGCGCCGATCGCGAGGGCGATGATCGGCAGCGTCACCGAGGCGACCCAGCCGGAGAAGGACGTGGTGATCGGGATGTACCCGGTGGCTTTGAACAGGCGGAGGTTGATCGCGAAGGTGATGACGAGCACGAGCGCGATGAGGAAGCTGGGGATCGCGAAGCCGATGACGGAGATGAACTGGACGACGTTGTCGATCCATCCACCGCGACGGGCGGCGAGGACACCGAGGATGACGGACACGATCGCGGCGATGATGGTCGCGCCGAGCACGATCGAGAGGGTGACGGCGAGGCGGCCGGTGACGCCCGAGGACACGAGCTGGCCGGTGAACCACGAGCGGCCGAGGTCGCCCTGGAAGGCGGAGGCGATCCAGTCGAGGTACTGCACCGGCAACGGGCGGTCGAGGCCGAGTTCGGCGGCCTTCTTCGCGACGGTCTCGGTGGTGGCGCTCTGGCCGAGGATCCGGCGGGCGATGTCGCCGCCGCCGAGGTAGAGGAGGGAGTACGCGATCACGGAGATCACGAAGATGAGGACGACGCCGGACACCAGGCGTCTGAGGATGAATCCGAGCATGGGTCACTCCAGGAAGTGGGTGAGTGAGGGGTGTTGGGGCCGGCCCGCCCGAGCGCTGGACACTCTGGCGGGCCGGGGTCGATACGACACGTGCGACCGGTCGGTCCCGGTGCCGGAGCCTGTCGACGGGCGGGCCTGTGACGGGTTCCGGTTCCGGTCCCTGAGCCTGTCGAAGGGCGGACCCGCGACAGGCTCAGGACCAGCGGACTACTTCGGCTGGATGTCGTAGATGGACGGGTACGCGTTCGTCGGGATCATCTTGACGGTCGTGTTGGCGTCCGTCGCGAAGCTGCCCTGCACCCGGTAGAACGGGGCGAACCACGCCTGCTCGACGATGTACTGGTTCAGTTCCTTCGCGACCTTGCCCTGCGTCGCCTCATCGCCGTACTGGATCTGCTTGATGTACTCGTCGACCTTCGGGTCGTCGTACTTGAAGGGGTTGAAGACGGCGTTCGGGGCGATCATGAACTGGATGAGCTGCCAGTCCGGGTTCTGCTCCAGCGCCATGAAGGAGACGGGGAACTTCGGGGCCAGGAGGTCGGCGATGAAGTTGTTGCCCGGGTCCGTGTACTCGGCGGTGATCCCGACGTCGGCCAGCTGCTGCGAGATCAGCGTGTAGGTGGTGGCGCCGAGCACCGTGGAGGACGGCATCGAGAGCGTCAGACCGTCGGCGTAACCCGCCTCGGCGAGCAGCTCCTTGGCCTTCTCGGGGTCGTAGCCGTAGCGGTCGTCGAGCGACTTGTCGAAGGCGGGGGAGTTCTCCGGGAAGACCTGACCCGTGACCGTGCCGTTGTCGTTCTGCAGCGCCTTGAGCAGGGCCGGGCGGTCGAACGCGTAGTTGATGGCCTGGCGGACGCGGACGTCGGCGATCGCCGGGTTCATCGTGCCGGCGCGGTCGAGGAGCAGCATGCCCTGGAAGTCGAGCTCGTTGGCGTTGACGGTCCAGCCGGCGCCCTCGACCTCGGCGAGGTTGTCGTTGTTCGCGAGCTTGATGCCGTTGACCTCGCCCGACTTGACGGCGTTCAGGCCGGCGGTCGCGTCCTGGAGGACGTTGATGGTCAGCTTGTCGTAGTGCTGCCAGTCCTTGTTCCAGTAGTCGGGGTTCGCGGTGTAGCTGTAGCTCGTGCCGGTGACGGTCGCGGCCGTGTCGAGCACGTACGGTCCGGAGCCGACCGGGTTGGTGGCGAGGTCGGGGCTGTCGAACGACTCCGCACTGGCGATCAGGCCGGGGTCGCGGGTGAGGTAGTTGAGCATGGCCGGGTCCGGCGCACTCAGGGTGATGACCACGGTGGTGTCGTCGGGCGCCTCGACGGAGGCGACGCCCGCGAAGTAGCCGGCGTCGGGGGAGGTTCCGGTCTTGAAGCGCTCGAGGTTCTGCTTGACGACGTCGGCGGTGAGCTTCGACTTGTCGGTGAAGGTGACATCGTCGCGGATCTTGAGCGTCAGGACGGTGTTGTCGTCGTTGTACTCGTAGGAGGTCGCGAGCGACGGCACGATCTCGCCGTCGGCGGTGGCGACGAGCAGGGTGTCGAAGACGGCCTGGTAGAAGGGCGAGCGGTTGCCCCATTCGGAGCCGGCCGGGTCGAACGTGGTGGGGGGAGTGATCGCACCCAGGATCAGGGTGCCACCGGAGCCGCTGTCAGAGCCGGAGGTGCTACCGGAGCATCCGGTGAGCACGAGTGCAGCAGCGGTGACCGCGACGGCTGCGGTCGTCTTCCATCGGAACATCTTTGTCCATTCGCTGTGAGCAATCCCTCATCGGATCGCTGGTGATTGAGGACGCTAGCACGAAAGCCGAGTGGTCACTAGCTTTTTGTTTTCGACCATGTCACAGTTGGATCACGACCAGGCCGCGGCGTTCGACGGGGAACGCGCTATCGTGAAGCCGTCCGAAGGGGGAGGTCGTCCGATGACATCGGTCAAGACCGGGAACAAGCCGCAGGGGAAGCCCCGCGGCGCATATGCGAAAACCGGTATGAAGCGCGTCGCGATCCTCGACGCCGCGCTCGCCGTCTTCGCCAACGGGGGATATCGCGCGGGTTCGCTTCGGGAGGTGGCCGCGCAGGTGGGGATGAGCGAGGCAGGACTCCTGCACCACTTCCCGAACAAGAGCGCGCTGCTCGCCGCCGTGCTGTCCCACCGCGACGACCTCTCGGCGACGCTCGTCCCGATGGACGGCGACGACCCGATCGAGACGCTCCGGGGCTTGGTCGCACTCGCCCGGTACAACGCTTCCGTGCCCGGCGTGGTCGCGCTCTACTGCACGCTCTCGGCGGAGGCGACCTCGCCCGACCACCCGGCGCACGACTACTTCGTCGAGCGCTACGAGGGCACGCGCGCGCGGCTCGAGCGCACCTTCGGGTTGCTCGTCTCCGCAGGACGCGTGCGGGCCGGCTTCCCCACCACCAGCGCGGCGTTCATGACCCTCGCGCTCATGGACGGCCTGCAGGTGCAGTGGCTGCTCGCACCGGAATCGGTCGATATGGCGGACGAGCTCCACGCCTTCCTGTCGGGGCTCCTCGGTACCGAGCTCTAGGCGCCGAGCGGCCGGCGCGGCACCAGGAGGTCCGCCCCGGGGCAGGAGCCTTCGAGCGAGTGCGTCCGGCTGCGGCGCTGATCTCCTGCTGTCGCGCTACGGCGTCGTCGCCCGTGCGTCGCGCAGGTCCGTGCCGACGGAGACGTACGAGACGCCGCGGCGGTGCCGGGTGAACGGTACGGAGACGACGGCCGTGGCGACGATGACGAAGCTGAGGATCCCGACGATCCCGACGATCGTCTGCGTGAGGCTGCTCGTGGCGTCGGGTATCTGCGCGGCGGTCGTCGTGGCGATGTACGGCAGGGCCACGACGGACCCGCGGTAGAGGCGCCGCGCCGCCGATCCGCGTCCGTCCGGCCACTGCGGAGCGAGCCAGACGAGGCGTTGCCCGAGCGACGCGCCGCTCCCGATGAGCGCCGGCAGCACGATCACGAGGACGACCGTGCCCGCACCGATGCTGAGCACCTCGGGCAGCGTCGGGTCGTTGGCGGTCCCGGTCGCACCCGTGAGCAGGACGCGTGGGACGACGAACACGAGCGACAGCACCGTGATCGACAGGTTCACGGCGAACGCGTCGAGGACCATACCGAACCAGCGTCGCCAGACGGTGATCGGTCGCGCCCGGTCGCGGGTGGCGCGAAGGGCTCGCGCGCTCGGCATCCACCCGAGGACGATCGGGGCGATGAGCGCTCCGATCGCGGCGCCCGCCGTGTTCGTGATCACGTCGTCGACGTCCGCCACCCGGTAGGCGCATTCGTACAAGCCCCAGATGCCCGTGTACTGCGTCGACTCGATCAGCAGGGAGACGAGCGCCCCGAGCAGGATGGAGACACCGAGCCCACGGTTCCAGTACCGCCGCGCGATGGCGCCGAACGGGATGAACAGGATCACGTTCAGGACGACCTGGAGGAACGCGTGGCTCGTCAGCGTGCTCAGGACCGAGAGCCCGGCGGTCTCCCGTGCGATGTCACCGATCGAGTGCCCGGGGATCAGCTCGAGCGCCCCGTGGGCCGTGCTGCAGTTCGCGCGCTCATCGGGCAGTGGCAGCAGCGTGTAGGCGACGAGGGCCACCGCGTAGACACTGACCGCCGCAGCACCGATCACCCGAGGGAGCGACATCTGGCCGTAGCGACGGAGCTGCACGAGCAGGATCGGACCGAGGACGGCGAAGAAGATCACCGTGCCGCCGACGAGTCCGACCCACGCCTGCCATGTCCACCCGCTCATTCCGACAACTGTAGGGCGCTCGCCGCGCCGTCGGCATCAGTCGGCGGACGGACCCCGGTCATCCTGCAGAGGGTGCCGAACGGCGGATCCCGCGCTCGATGCAGGCGATGATGGAGTGTGCCGACGCTCATCGTGACCACCCATCCCGACCCCGACTCCCTCACCCATCACCTCGCCCAGCGGCTCGCGCACGAGCTGCGTTCGACCTCGGACCCGACCGGCGTGGAGGTCGCGGACCTGGCTGCGGAGGGCTTCGACCCGCGATACACGCTCGCCGACCGCCACACCTACCGCGTCGGCGGGGACTTCGCCCCGGACGTGGCCGCCGAGCAGGAGCGGCTCGACCGGGCCACCGACCTCGTGCTCGTGTTCCCGGTGTACTGGTGGTCGGCGCCCGCGCTCCTCAAGGGCTGGTTCGACCGCGTGTTCGTCAACGGGTGGGCGTTCGGCCTCGACGCGGACGGCGGAATCGTCCGGAGGCTCGACCGCCTGCGTGTGCACCTCGTGCCGATCGCGGGCGACGACGCCGGGGTCTACGACCGCCACGGCTACGAGCAGGCGATGCGGACGCAGCTCGAGCACGGCATCGTCGACTTCTGCGGCGCTCGCCGCGGCGTGACGACCTTCGTCCATGACTCGGAGGGCGAGGACGCCGACGCGCGGACGCGCGCGGTCGAGGCCGCGGTGGGCACGGTCGTCGAGGCGATCCGCGCCTGACCGCCCTTGGATGGCTCAGAGACCAGGCCCGGTCACTGAGCCTGTCGAAGTGCTACGCCGTGAGGGTGCGGTTGAGGCGCTCGGTCGCGGTGTCCATGTGGTGCTGCATCGCAGCCGTGGCCGCCGCGGGGTCGCCCGACATGATCGCCTCGTAGACGGCCTCGTGCTCCTCGAAGGCGCGCTGGGCGTCGACGTCCTCGTGGATGCCGCGCTCCACCCAGATGCGGAGGAGCGAGCGGATGCTCTGCAGGAGGTCGGAGAGCACGCGGTTCCCGGTGGCCGAGGCGAGCTCCAGGTGGAACTTCAGGTCGGCCTCGATGAACTTGGTGCGATTGGCGCCCGCCTCGCTCATGGCGGTGAGGTGGTTGCGCAGCCGGTTGCGTGCCATGTCGTCCATGCGCGTCGCGGCGAGGCCGGCGGCGAAGACCTCCAGCTGACCGCGCACCTCGATGAGTTCGCGGGTCCGCGGCTCGCCGAGCATGAGGCCCCAGCTGAGCGTCTCGGGGAGGAGTTCGGAGACGCTGCCGCGGAGGTAGGTGCCGCTGCCCGGGCGGACGTCAACGACGCCGAGGATCTCGAGCGCCGCCAGGGCCTCGCGGACGGCGGACCGCCCGATGCCGAGGGACGCGGCGAGCTGACGCTCCGGTGGGAGGCGGGTCCCCGGGGCGATCTCACCGCTCGTGAAGTGGTCGAGTAGGCGCTTCGCGACGGCGGAGACGGCGGATCCCACGGCGACCGGTCCGAGGCTGGACGAGATGTCGTCGGTCGGCCGATCCGGGAACGCAGGCATGGGTTCACTGTATCGCGGCGGGTCGGCATGCCCGGAGCCCACTGCTTGAATTGGTCAACCGGTTGATGTATCGTTCATTCCGGTCCGGCCCGGACCACGCCCTGCCCGCGGCATCGATGCCGCCCACCCGAGGAGTCATAGTGGACACCACCGCCCCCGCGGCCAACCCGGCTGTCGAGCGATCAGCCATCCGGAAGGTCTCGATCCGTCTCGTGCCGTTCGTGGCGCTGATGTTCTTCATCAACTACCTGGACCGCACCGCGATCGGCTTCGCCGCCCCCAACGGCATGAACGAGGACCTCGCGCTCTCCGCCGCCCAGTTCGGCTTCGCGTCCGGCGTCTTCTTCATCGGCTACATCCTGCTCGAGGTGCCCAGCAACCTCGCGCTCAACAAGTTCGGTGCCCGCCGCTGGCTCGCCCGCATCATGGTCACCTGGGGTATCGTCG
This sequence comes from Plantibacter sp. MMLR14_011, assembly GCF_001865025.1. Classification (NCBI taxonomy): domain Bacteria; kingdom Bacillati; phylum Actinomycetota; class Actinomycetes; order Micrococcales; family Microbacteriaceae; genus Plantibacter; species Plantibacter sp. MMLR14_011. The sequence continues at coordinate 234,561 of NZ_MJGW01000028.1, read as the reverse complement.
CGGTCCTGTTCACCTGGGTCGCCAACTTCGAGCAGCTCGCGATCCTCCGCTTCGTGCTCGGTGTCGCCGAAGCCGGTTTCTTCCCCGGAGCGATCCTCTTCCTGAGCCTCTGGGTCCCGGCCAAGCACCGCAGCAAGATCCTCGCCCTCTTCTACCTGGCGCAGCCGCTCACCACCGTCATCGGCGCACCCCTCGCCGGGTGGCTCATCGGTCAGCACGGCGTGTTCTTCGGTCTCGAGGGCTGGCGCTTCATGTTCCTCGGCGTCGGGCTCCCGGCCATCCTCATCGGTGTCATCGCCTGGTTCTACCTGAAGGACCGTCCGTCCGAGGCCAAGTGGCTCACCCCCGAGGAGCAGACCTGGCTCACCGCGGCTCTCGCACACGAGAAGGCCACCACGGAGCAGAAGCAGGGCCACGTCAGCCTCAAACACGCGTTCACGAGCGGTCGCGTCTGGATGCTCGCGTTCATCTACTTCGGCTTCATCTACGGCCTCTACGCGCTCGGCTTCTTCCTCCCCACGATCATCGAGGGCTTCCAGGAGACGTTCGGAACCGAATTCAACGTCATGCAGAAGGGCCTCATCACGGCGATCCCGTACGTGCCGGCCGCCATCGCCCTGTACTTCTGGTCTCGTGACGCGACGCGCCGTGGCCTGAAGACCTGGCACATCGTGATCCCCGCGATCGTCGGTGCCGTGAGCATCCCGCTCGCGCTCTTCGCCAACTCGCCCGCCCTCACCATCGCGATCATCGCGGTCACCGCCATGGCGATCTTCGCCGCGCTGCCCAACTTCTGGACGCTGCCCACGCAGTTCCTCACCGGTGCGGCAGCGGCCGCTGGTATCGCGCTCATCAACACGGTCGGCAACCTCGCCGGGTTCTCGGCGCCGTACATCACCGGTGCCGTCGCGGACCTCACCAAGGTCGGCGACACCCCGCAGTACGTCGTCCCGATGTTCATCGTCGGTGGCTTCATGATGATCTCCGCCACGCTCATGGTGATCCTCTCGAAGCAGCGGAGCTCTCGCGAGCTGCGCGTCTCGCACGACGACCTCACGGGTAAGACCCGATGACGCGCCTCTTCAACGACCCGGCGGACTTCGCCGATGAGATGATCGACGGCTTCGTCGCCGCGAACCGTGACCAGGTCCGGCGCGTGACCGGTGGTGTCGTCCGGAGCACCCGGACGCCCGAGGGCACGGTCGCGCTCGTCATCGGCGGTGGCTCCGGCCACTACCCGGCGTTCGGCGGCATCGTCGGCCAGGGCCTCGCGCACGGTGCGGCGATGGGCAACCTGTTCGCGTCGCCGTCCGCCCATCAGGTCGAGTCGGTCGCGAAGGCGGCGCAGCGCGGGGGCGGCGTCCTCCTCAGCTACGGCAACTACGCGGGCGACGTGCTCCACTTCACCCAGGCGCAGGACGCGCTGAATGCAGCGGGCATCCACACCCGGAGCGTCGCCGTCACCGACGACATCTCGAGCGCGCCCGTCGCTGAGAAGCACAAGCGTCGCGGTATCGCGGGCGACCTCACCGTCTTCAAGTCGGCCGCCGCCGCGGCCGAGGCGGGCTACGACCTCGACGAGGTCGTCCGCGTCGCCACCCACGCGAACGAGCGCACCCGGTCCTTCGGCGTCGCGTTCAGCGGCTGCACCCTGCCGGGCGCGACCGAGCCGCTGTTCACCGTGCCCGAGGGGCGCATGGCGGTCGGCATGGGCATCCACGGCGAGCCCGGCATCGACGAGACCGACGTGCCGACGGCCGATGAACTCGCCACCCTGCTCGTCTCCTCGCTGCTCGCGGAACTGCCCGAGGGCGTCTCCGAGGCCACCGGCGCTCGCGTCGGCGTCATCCTCAACGGCCTCGGCTCGGTGAAGTACGAGGAACTGTTCGTCGTCTACCGTGCGGTCGCCGCGCAGCTCGAGGCCGCAGGGGTGGAGATCGTCGACCCCGAGGTCGGCGAGCTCGTCACGAGCTTCGACATGGCGGGCGTCTCGCTCACGCTCTTCTGGCTGGACGAGGAGCTCGAGGGCTTCTGGGCGGCCGGCGCCGACACCCCCGCCTACCGCAAGGGCGTCGTCGCAGCGGCCGAACAGCTCGACCCGTCGGAGATCGTCGCCGAGACGGCTGCCGAGATCCCCGCCGCCTCCGACGCGTCCCGGGCCGCCGCCGCGGTCGTGGTCGAGGCCCTCGACGCGCTCGTCCAGGTCATCGACACGAACGTCGAGGAGCTCGGCCGGATCGACGCCGTCGCGGGCGACGGTGACCACGGCATCGGCATGCAGCGCGGTGCTCGTGCCGCCGTCACCGCCGCACACGCCGCCGCCGATGCCGGGGCCGGTGCCCACACCGTCCTGCACCTGGCCGGCGACGCCTGGGCGGACCGCGCCGGCGGCACGTCCGGTGCCCTGTGGGGCCTCGCGCTCCGCTCGGTCGGAACCGCCCTCGGTGACGAGGCCGCACCAGGGCGCACCGACATCGCGACCGGCGTGCAGGCCGCGGTCGACGGCATCATGTCGTTCGGCAAGGCCGAGGTCGGACAGAAGACGATGGTCGACGCGCTCGTGCCGTTCACCACCACGTTGCGTGCAGCCGTCGCCGACGGTTCCGACCTCGTCGCCGCTTGGACGACCGCCGCTGCGGCTGCCTCGACCGCTGCCGCTGAGACGGCGGACCTCCTGCCGAAGATGGGCCGCGCCCGTCCGCACGCGGAGAAGAGCCTCGGTACGGTCGACGCCGGTGCCTACTCGTTCGGCCTGATCGTCACGGCGATCGTCCCCGTCCTCGAGCGCGCCGCCGGCACCACTACGCCGGACGGCTCCACCAGCACCACCACCAACGAAGGAGTACACGCATGACCGATCAGCTGCGCATCGTCATCGGCTCGGATGACGCCGGGTTCGACTACAAGGAGATCGTCAAGCGCGACCTCGAGCAGCACGACGGCGTCGCCTCGCTCGTCGACGTGGGCGTGGACGCCGATGGTCACACCGCCTACCCGCGTGTCGCCATCGCCGCTGCCGAGCTCGTCGCGTCCGGCGAGGCCGACCGCGCGCTCCTCTTCTGCGGCACCGGCCTGGGCGTCGCGATCGCCGCCAACAAGGTCGCCGGCATCCGCGCCGTCACGGCACACGACAGCTTCTCCGTCGAGCGCGGTGTCCTCAGCAACAACGCGCAGGTCCTGACGATGGGCCAGCGCGTCATCGGCATCGAGCTCGCCCGCCGCCTCGTCCGCGAGTGGCTCACCTACCGCTTCGACGAGACCAGCGCGAGCGCCGAGAAGGTCGCCGTCATCGGTGAGTACGAGGCGACGGGCTCCTGCTGATGACCGCCTCCCCGTCGACCGCGAGCACGTCGACCGCGCCCCGCGTGGTCGGTGTGAGTCTGAAGATGTACTTCGGCCATGCGCAGACCCTCGAGTGGATCGAGCAGGTGGGCGCCTTGGCCCGTCGGCACGAGGCCGTGGTCGATGGTCGCGTGCGACTGTTCGTCATCCCCGGCTACCTCGCGGTCGCGCCGTCGGTGGCGGCCCTCGCCGGGACGGGCGTGCTGGTCGGAGCACAGGACCTCGCGAGCGCGGACCGTGGCGCGTTCACCGGTGAGGTCGGCGGCCCCGAGCTCGCCGAGGTCGGCGTCGCCGTGGTCGAGGTCGGCCACGCGGAGCGTCGTTCGCTCTTCGGCGAGACCGACGAGGTCGTCGCCGAGAAGACCGCCGCGGCCCTCCGCAACGGACTCTCACCGGTCCTCTGCATCGGCGAGGTCGAGCGCACGACGCCCGAGGCGGCTGCGACGGAGTGCGTGCGCCAGCTGGACTCCGCGCTCGCCGATGCCGTGGCTGGGCCGGTGATCGTCGCGTACGAGCCCGTGTGGGCGATCGGTGCGGCTGAACCCGCGTCTGCCGAGTACGTGCGAGCCGTCGGCGCGATCCTGAAGCGATCGATCGCCGAGCGCGCCGACCGGGTCGGCAGCTCCGTCATCTACGGCGGCAGTGCGGGCCCCGGTCTGCTGACCGCGCTCGGTGACGACGTCGACGGTGTGTTCCTCGGACGCTTCGCCCACGACGTCGCGGCGCTCGAGGCCGTGCTCGACGAGGCCCTTCGACAGGCTCAGGGACCGAGGACAGCATGATCGGCTTCGGCACCTACACCTTCTTCTGGGAGGGCTCCGAGCTCGCTCCCGAGCGCTTGAGCGTCATCGGCATGATCGAGCGCACGGCCGACGCCGGCGTCGAGCTCTTCCAGATCTGCGACGACGCCCGCATCGAGTCGATGCCCGACGATGAGCTGCGCCGGATCGCCGAGGTCGCCCGCGAGCGCGGGGTCGCCCTCGAACTCGGGACGAAGGGGATCGCGGTCGCGCACCTCGAACGCTTCCTCCACATCGCCACCGTGCTGGGCGCGAAGCTCCTGCGCAGCATGGCGACCTCCGGCGATGACCGGCCGTCCCACGCGGACGCCGTCGATCGACTCCGCACGGTGCTTCCGGCGTTCGAGGCGGCCGGCGTGACGATCGCACTCGAGACCTACGAGCAGCTGTCGTCGCAGGAGCTCGTCGACCTCGTGACCGCCGTCGACCACCCGAACCTCGGCATCTGCCTCGACCCCGCCAACACCGTCGCCCGGCTCGAGCACCCGAGTGACGTCATCGAGCGCACCGCTCCGTACGTCCGCAACATCCACGTCAAGGACTTCGCGTTCACCCGCCGGGGCGGCTGGGTCGGCTTCACCCTCGAGGGTGCCCCGCTCGGCACCGGCCTGCTCGACTACCCAGCCCTCACCGCCGTCGTCCGACCGGACGAGCGCGGTGTCAACCAGATCATCGAACACTGGCTCCCGCTCGGCGACTCCATCACGGAGACGATCGAACTCGAGCGCACGTGGACCGCACACAACCTGCAGTACCTGAGAGAAGGAAGATCATGACCGACACCACCACCGTCGCGGACCAGCTCACCATCGCCGTCATCGGCGCGGGCGGCAAGATGGGCATGCGCGTCTCGAACAACCTCGTGAAGACCAGCCACACGGTCTTCTACAGCGAGGTCTCGCCCGCCGGCCAGGAGCGTGTGACCGAGGCCGGTCGCGAGCTCACCGAGACCGACGCGGCCGTCACCGACGCCGACGTCGTCATCCTCGCCGTCCCGGACCTCGCCCTGAAGGCCGTGTCCGCCGGCGTCGTCCCGCTCATGAAGTCGGGCGCCGTGCTCCTCACGCTCGACCCGGCCGCCGCGTACGCGGGTCTGCTGACCCGTCGCGACGACGTCATCCAGGCCGTCACGCACCCCTGCCACCCCTCCGTCTTCGTCGAGCGCCACACGCCCGAGGAGTACGCGGACACCTTCGGTGGCATCGCCGCCCTCCAGGACGCCATCGCGGCGATCGAGTCCGACGACGCTGAGAAGCAGGCGCAGGTCGAGGCCGTCGTCCGGGCGATCTTCGCCCCCGTCGGCGAGGTCCACTGGGTCACGGTCAAGCAGCTCGCGCAGCTCGAGCCGACCCTCGTGGAGACGATCGCCTGCATGATCGGCGCGCTCCTCAAGGAGTCGCTCGACGAGGCCGTCAACACCATGGGCGTGCCGGAGCCGGCCGCTCGTGCGATCCTCCTCGGCCACACGCAGGTCGCCCTCGCGAACTCGCTCAAGGGCGACAACCCGTTCTCCGACGCGTGCCTCATCGCGATGGACTACGGCCGCAGCGCGATCATCAAGGACGACTGGAAGAAGGTCTTCCAGGACGACGAGCTCGACAAGAACCTCGCCGCCATGCTCCACCTCGACAAGATCGAGCGGTAACCCGCTTCCCCAACTGTTCGCAATTCAGGACGTGCCCGGTGCGTCGGCCCGCTCCCTCCCCCGATCCGGGTCGGCGCGCCGCGGCCGTCCTGAATTGCGAACGTCACATGCGGTCAACCGGTTGTGCCGGATAGGCTGCAGACGACCCGATGTCGCACCCGCGACAGCCATTGCGACACCCGAGACGACACCCTCGCAACACCGCACGAGAGACAGGCGACGATGACTGGACGACTTGCAGGAAAGACCGCGCTCGTGACGGGTGCCGGATCGGGGATCGGACGTTCGGTCGCCGAGCGGTTCGCTCGTGAGGATGCCGCCGTCGTCTTCTCCGACCGCGACATCCAGGCCGCCCGCGATGCGGCGGCACCCTTCCCGACCGCCATCGCCGTGCGACTCGACATCGCCGACGAAGTGAGCGTCGAGGCCGCCTTCGCGGTCATGGACGCCGCCGGCAAGACCCCGGACGTCGTCGTCGCGAACGCCGGCGTACAGCTCTTCGGCCAGGACGCGAAGATCGCCGACCTCGACCTCGAGGTCTGGCAGCGCACGGTCGACATCAACCTCACCGGCACCTTCCTCACGACCAAGCACGCCGTCCGCGCCATGCTCGGCCGCGGCGGCTCGATCATCCTCACGGGCAGCCCGACCGGTCTCAACGGCGAGGGTGCCGACTTCACGGCGTACAGCTCCACGAAGGCCGGGATCCACGGCCTCGGCCGGACCGTCGCAGCGGCCTACGCCGATCAGGGCATCCGCGTGAACACCGTCGTCCCCGGCTACACGGAGACCCCGCTCGTCACCGCGATCTCCGGCGACCCGGAGTCGCGTGCCGCCATCGTCGGGCGCATCCCGCTCGGTCGTCCCGGCCAGGCCTCGGACGTCGAGGGCATCATGGTGTACCTCGCCAGCGACGAGTCGAGCTTCGCCACCGGAGCGACCTTCCGGGTCGACGGCGGCATGACGAGCCTCTGAGCCGACGATCATGACCTCGCGTTCGGGAACCACCTTCCGCGTCGCATCCGACCTCCTGCTCGACCGCGAGCGCGACGCCCTCACCGTCGGCCGAGGGCCCTGGTCGGCATCGCTCCGCGGCTCGGAGCTCGACGACATCACCTTCGACGGCGAGCCCGTGCTGCGCAGCATCCGCTTCGTCGTCCGCGACCAGGACTGGAAGACACTGCCCGTCATCGTCGACGCGGTCGACCGCACGACGAGTGGCCTGGCCCTGCGCGGCCGGGTCGGCGACGATGGCGAGACCGTCGCCTGGTCCCTGTCGGTCGACCTCGGAGCGTCGACACTCCGGGTCGCCGTCCGGGCCGAGGTGACCGCCGCGTTCCGGCGCGCGCGCATCGGTCTCATCGTGCTGCAGTCACCGGCGCTCGCCGGTACCGAGCTCGTCGTCGGCCACCCGGAGGGGTCCACGACGACCGTGCGCCTCCCGGAGCACGTCGCTCCGCATCAGCCGGCGATCCGCATCGGGTCCCTCGCCTGGACCGGCGACCGCGTCGCGACCACGGTCCGCTTCAGCGGTGACGTCTTCGAGATGGAGGACCAGCGCAACTGGACCGACGCCTCGTTCAAGACCTATTCGACGCCTCTCTCGCTGCCGTTCCCCGTCGCACTGGCGGTCGGTGACGTCGTGGAGCAGTCCGTCGAGGTCAGCTGTGCACGGGTCGGCGCTGCCGAGCCAGCCGACGCCCCACTGGCGACGCCGCTCGCCGTGACCGTCGTGACCGAGACAGTGCTCGCGGGGCAACGAGAGGACTCTGTCCCTGAGGTGGTCGAAGGGTGGATCGGCGCGCCACTCGACAGTGTCGTCCCCACGATCTCGACCTCGGTGTCGAGCGACCCCGATGGCGGACGCGCTGGTGCGGTGGTCCCGGACACGATCACCGGGATCCTCGTGGAGATCGACCCGACGAACCAGGACTGGCCGGCCATCCTCGATCGCGCCGTGCGCCAGGCCGGCGGCGGGCCCCTCGACCTCCGACTCGTGCTCGGGACGGGCGAGGAGGCCGAGCCGGTGCTGCGGCGGCTCCGCGACGCGGCCGTGCCCGTCCTGCGCGTCGGGGCGTTCCATCGCCGGACCCACCTCTCGGAGGTCACGCTGTTGACCGCGCTCGGCGAGGTCCTGCGAACCCTGTGGGCCGAGGTCCCGACGCCGCAGCCCGAGCTCGTCGGCGGCACGCGCGCGCACTTCACGGAGCTCAACCGCAACCACGCGCGCCTCGAGCGCTGGACGGGCCCCGTGGCGTTCAGCATCACGCCGTTCATGCACGACCGCGGCGGGCACCAGCTCGTCGAGTCGCTCGGGATGCAGGCCGTCGTCGTGGCGGACGCGGTCAGGATCGCCGACGGCCGCCCGCTGCACGTCGGGCCGGTCACGCTCGGCGCCCGCTACAACGCGGTCGCCACCACGCGGGCGAGTGCGGGCGACGCCAGCGACCCGGAACCCCGTGCGGGCTTCGGCGCGGAGCACGTGCCCGGCGCCACGGACGAGCGGCAGTCGGCGGAGGCGCTCGGCGCCTGGGTCGTCGGCAGTGTCGCGGCCCTGGCCGTCTCCGGTGTCGAGTCGCTGTCGTACTTCGAGGCGACCGGACCGCGTGGGCTCGTCGCGGCCGACGGGACGCTCACGGCCGCGGGCCGGGCGCTCGGGTGGATCACCGAGCTCAGCGGCCGACGGCGCGTCGCGGTCGAGATCGGCGGGGTGTCGCTCGGTGCCGGGTCGCCCGTCTCGCCGGCAGGTGTGACCGCGATCGCCGCCGTCGATGCCGCAGGCGACACCGTCGTCATCCTCGGCAACCTCGGCGAGACACTGATCCGGGTCGTCCTGACCCGTGCATCCGAGCCGCACACCGTGGACCTTGCCGCGGGTGCGGTCGCCCGGGTCGTGATCGCCCGTTCGGGTTCGTAGATCCCGCTCAGGCGAGCGTGCGGCGCAGGATGGCGAGGTCGAGCCAGCGGCCGAACTTCGTCCCGACCTCCGGCAGCAGGCCGACCTGCTCGAACCCGAGCTTCGTGTGCAGGGCGATCGATGCGGTGTTCTCGGCCTCGATGAGGGCGAGCATGACGTGGTGGCCGTCGGCCGTGGCACGTTCCAGCAACTCGACCATGAGCGCCTTGCCGAGGCCGCGCCCCTGTGCGTCCGGGTGCACGTACACGGAGTTCTCGACGGTGTGGCGGTACCCGTCCTTCGCGGCGTACGGACCGTAACTGCCGTAGGCGAGGACGTCACCCTCGGGGAGGGCGTCGTCTGGGCCGTCGGCGACGGCGACGAGCGCGACCCGGCCCGGCTCCTGGTGGCGGGCGAGCCATGCCTCGCGCTCGGCGAGGTCGGGTGTGACCTCGGTCCAGATCGCGACACCGTTCGCGACGGCGTCGGTGTGGATGGCGAGGACGCCAGGCAGGTCGGCGGGTTCGGCGAGACGGATGCGCATACATCGATCGTAGAGCGCCCTTCGACAAGCTCAGGGACCGGTGGTGTTGGGCTCAGGGACCGGTGATGTCGGGTTCAGGGGGTCGGCCGTGGGGAGCCGGGGTGCCCTTCGACGAGCTCAGGCACCGGCGGTGTCGGGCTCGCGGGCCTGGCGCCCGCGACGGGTAGATTCGAGGCATGTCCTCCTCCACACCGCTCCCGATGGAGCAGCTCACCGCCGTCCTGAACGCCGAAGTCGCCCGCTACGCCGCGCGCGGTTGGACGGTGTCGTCGGTGCAGGGCCAGCAGGCCGTGCTGCAGCGACAGAAGCGCATCGGTTGGTTCTGGAACCTGATCCTGACGCTCCTCACCGGCGGGCTCTGGCTCATCGTCGTGATCATCCGCGTCGTGAACCGCAAGGTCGAGTCGCTCATCGTGACGGTCGACGCCTACGGTCGCATCTCCACGCGACGCTGACGGTCGGAGCATGGGCGAGCGCGGAGAGAGCGATTCCCGGGATTCCGACGCCAGAGCTGCCATCGCCGCCGAGCGAGCCCGCGTCCAGCGGCGGACACTCACGGTCGTCGTCATCAGCCAGGTCCTCGGCGGCGCCGGTCTCGCCGCCGGGGTGACGGTCGGGGCGCTCCTCGTGCAGGACGTCCTCGGCAGCATGAGCCTCGCGGGCGTCGCAGCCGCGCTCCTCACCCTCGGCTCCGCGCTCACCGCCTTCCTCGTCGGGCGCGTCACCCAGCGGCTCGGCCGGCGCATCGGGCTCGGACTCGGATTCGCGGCGGGCGGCGTCGGTGCGATCGGAGTGGTCGTGGCCGCCACCACCGCACTGGTGCCGCTGCTCTTCCTGTCGCTCTTCGTCTACGGCGCTGGCACGGCCACCAACCTCCAGGCGCGCTACGCCGGCACCGACCTCGCGACCCCGGCCCGACGTGGTTCGGCGGTCAGCGTCGCGATGGTGTCGACGACACTCGGCGCCGTCGCCGGGCCCAACCTCGTCGAGCCGTTGGGGGCGTTCGCGACCGGCCTCGGACTGCCGTCGCTCGCCGGGCCGTTCCTGCTCGCTGCGGTCGCCTACCTCGCGGCGGGGACGGCGTTGCTCAAACTGCTCAGACCGGACCCGTTCCTCCTCGCCCGCCGTCTCGATGCCGAGCTCGCGCAGCTGGAGGTGGAGCAGACCGCCGCGGAGCAGGCGGGGTCGAAGCTGGCATCTCCGACGACCGCCGCACGCCCGCGTCCCGGCGTCGGTGCCTACGTCGGCGCCGCGGTCATGGTGGTCACGCAGGTCGCCATGGTCGCGGTGATGACCATGACCCCGGTACACATGCGGGCCCACCACCACGGCCTCGGCGAGGTCGGACTCGTGATCGGGATCCACATCGCCGCGATGTACCTCCCCTCGCTCGTGACCGGTGTCCTCGTCGACCGGATCGGCCGCACCCCGATGGCGATCGCCGCCGGCGTGACCCTCTTGCTCGCCGGTGTCACGGGAGCACTCGCGCCGGCGGACTCGCTCGGCCTCCTCATCCTGGCGCTCGCCCTCCTCGGACTCGGCTGGAACTTCGGGCTCATCGCGGGCACCGCGCTCGTCGTCGACCACACCGTGCCCGCCAACCGGGCACGCACCCAGGGCACGCTCGACGTCCTCATCGCGCTCGCCGGTGCCGGAGCCGGCGTCATGTCCGGCGTCGTGATGGCGGGTGTCGGCTACGGCGCGCTGTCGATCGCGGGTGGCGTGCTCGCCCTGCTGCTCATCCCCGTGCTGCTCTGGGCCCGGCGGGTCACCCCACGCACAGCGGTGAGCTGAGGGCGCGCGAGCTACTCCGCCGCGGCCGGAACGCGGACGGTGAGGGCACCCGGCTCGATCCAGGTGTTGATCGCGATGGCCTTACCGAAGCCGTCGCCGTCGAGTTCGATCTCCTCCGGCTTCGACATGCGGGCGACGAACCGCTTCGCCGTGCCGTACTGGAGGTCGTCGTCGTCCTTCTTCTTGCCGGCCAACGCCCGGCCGGTCTTCGTCCGTCGCAGGACACCGTTCACCCACGCGACTTTCGCCCAGATGCGGATCCAGCCGAGGATCCCACCGGGGCGCATGAACATGAGGTCGAACAGTCCGTCGTCGACGACCGCGTCCGGCAGCAGCAGGATGTTGGCGGGCAGCGAGCCGCAGTTGCCGATGATGACGGTGTGCACGGTGGCGCGCACCTGCGGCTCGTCGTCGATCCGGAACCGGAGGTGCAGCTCGTCCGGATCGCGCAGCGACTTCACGATCGCGTCGACGTAGGCGGCCCAGCCGGCCTTCGCCTTGAGGTCGTCGTCGGTGTTCTTGATCATCTTCGCGTCGATGCCCATGCCGGCCATGACGACGAACACGTGGCGGTCGCGTGAGTGGTCGGCGCGCTCGATGTCGATGACACCGAGGTCGATCGCCTTGTCCTCGCCGGTGAACGCCGCGATGACGGAGCCGGGCAGGTCGTTGAGGGTGAGGTCGAGGTTGCGCGCGAGCAGGTTGCCGGTGCCGGACGGCAGCAACGCGAGGGGGATGTCGCTCCCGCGCAGGGCCTCCGAGACCGCGCGGACCGTGCCGTCGCCGCCGGCCGCGATGACGAGGTCGACCTTCGCGGCGATCGCCTCGGCGGTGACGCCCTGGCCCACATCCTCCACCGACGTCTCGAACCAGAGCGACTCGCCCCAGCCCGCATCGGCGGCGGACCGTTCGACCGATTCGCGGAGCACGTCGAGGTCGACCTTCACGGGGTTGTAGATGACGGCGGCGATCTTGGTCGCCGTCGTGTCGCTCGGCGCGGTCGTGCTCTCAGGTGTCGTCATCCGATCAGCATAGGAGCGGAGGCAGGCGCGAGGGGGATCCGGTCCGTGGGTTGACGTGGCACGTGGGTTCTGCAGGCGGCGGAAGAGTATCGTTGAGTCCTTGCAGGCACCGTCCATGCCCGCCACGAACGCAGTGTCCGCGGCGGCCTCCCCATCGTGATTGCGACATCGTGAAGATCCTCTCCATCCAGTCAGCCGTGGCCTACGGGCACGTCGGCAACTCCGCGGCCGTGTTCCCCCTCCAGCGCATCGGCGTCGAGGTGATCCCGGTCAACACGGTGAACTTCTCGAACCACACCGGGTACGGCGCGTGGCGCGGCCCGCTCATCTCGCCCGAGCAGGTCGGCGAGGTCATCACCGGTGTCGAGGAGCGCGGTGCGTTCCCGCAGATCGACGTCGTGCTCTCGGGCTACCAGGGCGGCGTCGGCATCGGAGATGTCATCGTGGACGCGGTGCAGCGGGTCAAGGCGGGGAACCCCGACGCGCTGTACGCGTGCGACCCGGTCATGGGCAACGCGAAGTCCGGGTGCTTCGTCGCCCCGGAGATCCCCGACCTGCTGCGCGACCGCGTCGTGCCGAACGCCGACATCATCACGCCGAACCAGTTCGAGCTCGGCTTCCTCACGGGTACCGAGCCCGGCTCGCTGGAGTCGACGCTGGCGTCGGTCGAACTTGCCCGCGCGATGGGCCCGTCGGTCGTCCTGGTGACGAGCGTCGAGCGTCCCGACCGCGACCCGGAGACGATCGAGATGCTCGTCGTGGACGACGCCGGCCGGTGGATCGTGCAGACGCCGTTGCTGCCGTTCAAGGCGAACGGCTCGGGCGACGTGACGGCCGCCCTGTTCGCCGCGCACTACGGCGAGACCCGCGACGCGAAGCTCGCCCTCGAGCGCACGGCGTCGAGTGTGTTCGACCTCGTCGAGCTCACGTACCGCTCGGGCCAGCGCGAGCTGCAGCTCGTCGAGGCACAGGAGTTCTACGCGAATCCACGGATGCAGTTCACCGCGACGGCGGTCTGAGCCGCTGAGTCGCCCGGATCTGTTCGGAGCCGGGCGATCTCTGTGCAGTTCTGGGCGACTCAGCGACCCACGCTCACCGCACGGCGCGGCAGGCGAGGTGGAGCGCGAGGCGCACCTCCGGGTCCGCCATGTCGACGCCGAGGAGCTCCTGCGCGCGGGTGATCCGCGTCGCGACGGTGTTGCGGTGCAGCCCGAGTGCGGCGGCGGTCGGCGCGACCGCGGACTCGTGGTCGAGGTAGGCGGACAGCGTCGTCAGCAGCTCGCCGTTGCCGGTCTGCAACGGGGCGAGGAGCGACCGTGCAGCCGGGACGAAGGTGTCGTTGCCGGTCCACGCGAGCAGCAGCTGTTCCAGGCCGAGGCCGTCCACCCGCACGAACCAGCCCGTCGTCGACCGGTTCGCGGCGATGCGCACCGCGTCGGACGCCTCCCCGAGTGATGAGGTGAGACCCGCCGATCCGCTCGCCAGCGACCCGACGGCCGTCGCGACGTTGAACGATCGCCGCGCCTCAACGTGCAGGTCGCGGAGGGCGGCGATGTACCGCTCGACCTGCGGCGGCTCCGGCGGTTCGGCGAAGGTCAGCCAACCGCTCACCCCGCGCCCGCTCGTCGTCGCGTGGGAGTCCACGGCGATCCGACCGAGCGCGCCGGTGACGAAGCGGAGGAGTTGCAGGGCGTCCACCCGGCTCCGGCCGACGATGCGGAACGCGAGGTGGTAGCCGGTCGTCCGCCAGCCCCGCTCGAGCATGCGACGTTCGACGTCGGGATCGGGGCGGCCTCGGAGGTCCACGAAGTCCCGCAGGACGCCGGACGACACGGACGCGTCACTGACCTCGGCCACCTCGTCGATGAGGATCCGCGCCGCGACGGCGGGCATGGCGACCTCGGCGGCGACCGCGAGCGCGCTCAGTTGTCGGTCGTCGAGTCCGTCCCCGAAGAACGCGACCCGGAGGCCCTCCCGACTCGGGCTGTCCACCCGGACCGATGCCGCAGCGCCGCGCCCGGCCTTCGTCAGGTCGACCCAGGGGCCGAAGTCGATCGCCGCGTGCACCTCGGACGGCAACCGCCCGCCGGCCTCGAGCAAGACCCCCTCGCTGTCGATGAGGGCGATCCCGTGGCCGATACTCGTCGAAAGGTGGCGGAGGAGGTCGGCCAGGCCCTCGGCGTGGTACTCGATGGACTGCGCGACCTTGCGGACGTACCCGAGGGTCAGGGAGTCGCGGGCCTCGACGAGCTGCCAACACGCCTTCGCGAGCAGCATCGGTCGGTCGACGTGCAGGAGCGAGAAGCCGAGTCGGTCGGCGAGCGCGCGCGTCCCCGCGCCGAAGCCGTCGGCCTCCGGGATCGCCAGGGCGAGGAAGCCACGATCCCGGGTGCGACGGACGAGCGCATCCTGCTGCCACGGCCTCGTGGGTGGGACGCCGGTCACCACGGCGAGTCGACCGGCGCCGTCCTCGGGGAGGGCCGCCTCGTTCGTCTCGACCACCACGCCGGCCCAATTGGCGTCGGCCGGGCCGGCGACGAGCCGCACGCCACCATTGTCGGGGTGGGCGAGGAGTGCGCCCAGCTGCAGGCGATCGCTCATGCCGGGACCTCGTCGAGCTCGTTCAGGCCGTAGGCGGACGGGAGTACATGGCGGAGTCGCTCCGGGGAGCCGGACCACCATTCCGGACCGTCGACCCGGATGACGGCGACGTGCCTCGCCATCGAGATCGCCGTGACCTCGAGGATGTCCCGGGAGACCGCGTCGACCACGACGATGAGGTCCGGCGCGGCGGCTTCGAGTCGTCCGTCCGTCATGAACGCGAGCGTCTCGGAACGGGCGACGAGACGGTGCAGCGCGCCACTGCTCCCGTCGATCCCGAAGGTGAGGACGTGCGGGTCCCGGGAGTCCGGCTCGATGCTGCTGACCCGACCCTCCGCGAGGAGCCGTCCACCCAGCGACTCGGCCAGGGCGGTCAGCGGGCCGTCGATCCGCGCGAGGAACGCTCCGCCCAGCTCGAGCGCCCGGGCGGCGTTCCCGACGATGGCGTGCGCTTGGAGGTCGCCCACCGTGAAGCCCGCGAACACCATGCCGCCGCTCCCACCGGCCTGTACGATCGCCGCGCGGACGACGCGTTCGATGTCGAGGGCCCGCTCGGTCTCGACGAGGGCGACCCCGCCGGCACCGGTGTCGCAGGTGACGACGATGCCCGGGACCTCGTCCACGAGGATCGACATCTGGTCGAGCGAGGGGACGGCGCGTCCGGTCAGATCAGCGTCGACGATGGTCCGCCCTGCGGCGAACGCGAAGGGGGTGAGCCCGTTGACCCCGCCACCCTCCAACGAACAGATGGCCGGGATGCGGTGTCCGAGCCAGCGTTCCGCAGCTCCGATCAGCCGCCCGAACGGATCCGTGCCGGGGAGGCGCTCGCTGAGCAGCATCGTGGAACCGACGAAGCCGACGGCGAGACACGGGGTCTCCGGATCGAGGTCGTCGACGCTGTGGAGGTCGAACGGCCAGGCGCGCTCGTCGCGGAGCGCCAGCTCGAGCATCGTCGTCGCGCCGCCACCTCCCGAGCCCAGGATCGCGAACCCCGTCGCCAGGGCGGGGAGGCGATCGCGCTCGAGGAGGGTCGGCATGCCCTCAGCCTAGGCTCGGACCGCCTGACCAGCGGCGAACGCATCCGCGGCTTCCGCAGCCGCCGCCTCGCCCTCGACCGGGACGAACGGCTCCGTCAGCCCGAACGCGCTCGGCCCGAAGGCGCGCAGCGCGTCCGGCGTGCGCATGAGTGCCGGCGTCGAGATCCCGAGGACCCGCACGCGTTGGCCGTAGCGGAGGCCCTCTGTGGTGATCGGCTCGGCGGTCTCGTGGTCGACGATGCAGATGAGGTCCGGCACGATCGCGACGACCTCGCCGTTCCACCGGGCGATGAGGTTCTCGTTCTGGAACGAGATCTCGAGGCGTTCGGAGCTCGACGGGTCGGCCGACCAGATGACGGCCGTGCCCTTGGCGAAGCCCTCGGTGGTGCGGCGCTCGACGTCGGCCACTTTCCCGACGAACAGCTCCCGGACGTGGGAGTAGAGCGTCGTGGACAGGGTGTCGGCGATGGCGGCGAACGGCGAACGGTGTTCCTCGCGGGCGATCCGGATCGCCCGGCCGAGGGCCAGCGCCATCGAGATCGTCCGCGGTACCGCGGTGCGACGCACGTCCGCCCCGCTCATCGCGTACTCGGCGATGTGGGCGACGCCGCCGAGGCGGATCGCGATACCGCGCGCCAACCACTCCATCTGCCGGTCGTCGTCGCCGGTGTCGATGATCACGCGCTCGCCGCGTTCCCCGGCGATGGCGAGCGGCGAACCGTGCACGCCGTAGACCGCGAAGGTCTCCATGGAGAGCTCCGGGAAGGCCCGGCCCATGCCGTCGGCGTCGACGACCGGCAGCCCGGTCTCGGCGGCCACGATGAGCGGGATCATCGAGTTGATGCCACCGCACTCGATCGGCATGGTCGCGTCGGCGGTGCGCCCGAGGTGTTCCTCGAGCGTCCGTAGGGCGAGGGTCGGTTCGAAGCCGGCCGGGATCTTCTCGACCATGACCGTCGGAGCGCCCATCTGCGCGGTGGGGATGACGAAGAGGTCGTCGGCGAGCTCGTCGGGGTCGAGGATCGTGATGGAGCGGTCGCCGAGCACCTGTTTCACGAGCATCATGCCGATGTACGGGTCGCCGCCGCCACCGGTCCCGAGGAGCGTGGCGCCTCGGGCGAGGTCGGGCAGGTCGTCCGCGGTCAGCGTCCAGCTCATGCGGCGACCTCCGGCGAGTCAGGCGCAGGCGTCTCGGCCGTGCCGTCGAAGCGGTGCGACGGCACCTCGTACCCGAAGTACCCCGGCCCGACCATCGCGAGCGCCTCGGGGCTGTGCCAGCGGTCGTCGCTCGGTGCCGAGATCACGCGGACGCGCTGCCCGTACCGGAGCCCCTCGGTGGTGATGGGCTCGCCGGAATCGTGCTCGAGCACCATGATGAGGTCGGGCGTCGTCACGAGGGTGACGCCGTCGAGTGCCGCCATGAGGTGCTCGTTCTGGAACGACAGTTCCAGGCTCGCGTCGACGCCGTCGATGCGGGCTCGACCGCGGGCGAACCCGGTGGTGGTCGCGCGCTCGACGTCGACGACCTTGCCGGAGAACAGCTCGCGACCGCCGAGCAGCCGCACGGTCCGCTCCACAGGGTCGGCCTTCTCGGCTCGGGCCGCTTCGATGCCGTCGCCGATCTCGCGGCACAGCGACAGCGAATCGGCGACGAGCGCCTCGCGCGCCTGCGCACCGGACATCGGGAAGCCGGAGATCATGACCGAGCAGCCCATCTCGACACAGGCGACGCGGGCGATGCGTTCCGTCCAGCTGTTGTCGACGGTCGTGAGGACGCCCGTGTTCCCCTTCTCGTCGCTGAACGCGAGCGGGGAGGCGTCGATCCCGTACAGGGTCGGGAGCACCATCTGCAGCTCGGGGAAGGCCCGCCCCATCCCGTCGGCGTCGATGAGGGGGAGTCCGAGCGCTGCGGCCGCGGCGATCGGGATGGTCGAGTTCACGCCGCCGACCTCGGCGCACGCGATGTGCGTGACCGGGCGACCGAGGGACGCGCTGAGGGCGTGGACCGGTGCGACGACCTCGGTGAGGCTCGGCAGCTTCTCGACCATGACGGTCGGGGCGCCCATCATCGCGACGGTGAGGACGAGCGCGTCCCCGGGGACCTCGTCGAGGGTGACGACGGTGACGTCGCCGTGCTCGCGGAGCGCCTGCGCGGCGAGGAGCGCGCCGATGTACGGGTCGCCGCCGCCGCCGGTCCCGAGGACGGCCGCGCCACGGGCGAGGCCGGGGATGAGCTCGGCCGAGATGGTCCAGCTCATCGGAGGCCTCCCATGTCGAGGTCGCCGACGGCCTTCACCCGGATGCGCGTGGCGTTCCCCGGGAGATAGGGGATCGGGACCTCGTCGAAGTCGACGATCGCGACCGACGCGGGGGAGGCGCCGGCCGCGATCGCCTTGTCGATCGCCTCGGCACGGACCTCGGCGATCGCCTCCTCACGCCGGCCGGGTTCGATGGCGTAGACCTTGTCGATCTCGCCCCCGACCTGCGCGATGGAAGCACCGATGGCATTCGCCACGGCGTAGTTGTCGGGCCGGTGGACGGCGCCGAAGATGGGGAGTTCGTCGGAGAGCAGGATCGACCCACCGCCGACCGCCACCACGGGGATCGGCTCTGGGGACGTGCGCATGCGGTCGACGGCCTCGGCGATGCGTTCGCCGATCCGCTCGAGGACGCGCTCCACGAAGGCCGGGTCGAGGTGCGCGACCTTCGACGCGTCACCGATCGACGCGCGACCGGCGGCCACGGCGATGTCCGTCGCCGTGAGGGTGCTGCCGCCGAAGACGAGGGCCTCGGTCATGAGCTTGTACCCGACGGACGCCGGCCCGACCTCGGCGGTCTCCTCATCGACGATGCTGCCGCCGCCGATCCCGATGGACAGGACGTCGGGCATGCGGAAGTTGGTGCGGATGCCGGCGACCTTGACCTCGTTCGCCGTCTCGCGAGGGAAGCCGTTGATCAGCAGCCCGATGTCCGCCGTGGTGCCGCCGATGTCGACGACCGCGCAGGTCGCGAGTCCGCTCGTCAGTGCCGCCCCGCGCATCGAGTTGGTGGGGCCTGAGGCGAAGGTCGCGACCGGGTAGAGGCGCACGTAGTCCTCGTCCATGAGCGTGCCGTCGTTCTGGCTGAGGAAGATGGGCGCCTCGATGCCCTGCTTCCGGACGGCGGCGGTGAGCCCATCGACGATCTCCGAGGCGAGCTCGCGCAGGGCTGCGTTGATGATCGTCGCGTTCTCGCGTTCCAGGAGGCCGATGCGCCCGATCTCGTGCGAGAGCGAGATGGCGACGTCCGGGCCGAGGACCTCGCCGACGATCCGCGCCGCCTCGACCTCGAGGTCGTGGTTGACGGGGCTGAAGACGGAGGAGATCGCGACGGAGCGGATGCCGTTCGCACGCATGTCCTCGGCGTGTGCCCGCAGCTCGTCGGGGTCGATCGGCGAGATGGGGCGTCCGTCGAACTCGTAGCCGCCGTGCGCGAGGTAGCTGCGTGCACTGATCGCCTCGACGAGCTCGGCCGGCCAGTCCACGAGGGGCGGCAACGCGCGGGTCGCCGGGAGCCCGAGCCGCAGTGCCGCGGTGGGTGCGAGCCGCTTGGCCTGCACGAGGGCGTTGATGAAGTGCGTCGTGCCGATCATCACCGCGGTGATCTGATCACCGTCGAAGTGGTGGCCGCTCCGCAGTTCGCCGATCGCCTGGACGATCCCGTCGGTCACGTCCGGGGTGGTCGCGTGCTTGACGGCCGCCAGGGTGGTGGTGCCGTCCATGAGCACGGCGTCGGTGTTGGTGCCGCCGACATCGATACCGATGTGCATATGAGGGGTTCGCTTTCTGTTGGTGCGGTGGAGCGGTGTGCGGTGGAACGGTCTGACGGGGTGGAACGGACGTCCCGCAGGTTAGCTCGAGGCGGTGGCGGGGCTGTCCGTCGTCACGTCCGCCTCGATCTGGGAGGTGTGGGCGACGCCGACACCTCGGACCAGGCCGAGCTTGCCGGCGGCGATGTACAGCACCATCGAGAGGATGAGCGACAGGACGGCGGGGATGCCCCAGGTGACGAAGTAGCCGGTGATCGCGGACACGGCCCAGATGATGATGGTCGCCGGGACGATGCGCGGGGCGGTCGTGGGGAGGCGGCCCGAGGCGCGCGTCTCGTCGAGCTCGCCGCGCCAGCGCTTCACGATGAAGTACTCGGCGACCATGATGCCGGCGATGGGCGGGAAGGCGACGCCGAGGATGATGAGGAAGCCGGAGAACTGCCCGAGGATGCCGACCGCCGCGAGGATGGAGCCGACCACACCGAGCACGATGGTGGTGGTCACGCGGTTGAGGTTCTTGCCGAACGCGGTCGAGATGAAGTTGACCAGGCCGAGCGTCGACGAGTACAGGTTCCAGTCGTTGATCTTGAGCGTCCCGGTGATGACGATGATGAGGCCGATGAGGCCGACCGAGGACGTCACGATCGCGACGACGTTGCCAGAGGCGGCGGCGTGGGCGAGCAGGACGCCCGAGAGGCCGATGACGAATTCACCGAGCGAGACGCCGACGACGGTCTGCTTGATGACGTCGGCGCGGGACCGGTTGAAGCGGGTCATGTCGGCGGTGATGATGGCGCCGACGATGAGGCCGCCCGCGACGATGCCGGTGCCGGCCCAGACGCTCATGGTGGGGCCGGGTGCCGGGCCGGTGACGAGTTCCATGAAGTCGTGCTGGGTGGGTTCGCTGATGATCGACCAGCCGACGAGGATGAGGAACAGCGGGACGGTGATGTTCGCGAGCCACTGCATGCCCTTGAACCCGTAGGCGACGATGGCGGTGACGGCGAGGCCGAAGATGAGGCTCCAGGCCCAGACCGGCATGAAGCCGGGCAGGAGGGCGTCGAGCGATTCGGCGGAGATCGCGCTCTGAATGCCGAACCACCCGATGAGGCTGATGCCGATCGCGAGTCCGACGAGGGAGGCGCCGACCTCTCCGAAGCCGGTCCAGCGGGCGAGGAGCGCGGTGTTGAGGCCCTCCTTCTGGCCGATGATGCCGACGATGCACATGATCACCTCGAGGATGATCGAGCCGAGGAGCAGCGCGAGGAACGCCTCACCGAAGGTCATGCTGTAGCCGAGGGTGGCGCCGAGGAGGAACTGGGACAGGGCCGACACCTGTCCGAAGCGCTGGACGGCGATGCCGAACCAGGGCTTCTGTGCGTCGGGACGGACGCGGGACAGGGCGAAGTCGTCTGCGTGTGCCATGCGAGCCATGCTGGTCTCCAGAAGTGGGGGAGGGAGCGGTGCGGGTGGCGGCAACGTTACTGACGGCCCGCCCGCAGCAGAATGTGCATGATGCAGGAATTCGATCCTCGAACCGGCACTCTGCACAAGTGCTCCTGTCCGCTGACGCTCAGAGCGAGGCCTGGATCACCTCGAAGGTCCGTGCCCCGTCGAGCGCCGCCATGTCGTGGCGGATCCCCGGGAACCGCGTGACGGTCCAGCCCAGCTGTTCGTAGCGAGGGACGTGGCTGCTCGGAAGGACGAGCTTCGCGTCGTCCGACAGCACCAGCGTCGAGGGGACGGCCGGCGCCGCCGGGGTCACCGGATTCGCTGCGACGTCCTGCAGCACCTCCGCGACCATCGAGCGGTCCCACGCGGCATGGGCGGCCTCGGCGAGCGCGACGTTCGCGGGACCCGTCGCGGGATCCGTGCGGTCGTACAGCCAGGCCAAGAGCCGCGGCAGCCCGGGGATGCTCCAGAACAGTCGTGCGCCGAGGCCTCGGCCCGGCAGTTTCAGGCCGAACCCGGGATCGAGGTAGATCGCGCGCGCCGGACGGAGGGGGCCGACGATGTCGATGACGAGCCGCCCGCCGAGGGAATGGCCGACGATCGCGTCGAGGCCGGTCGGCAACGTCTCGACGAGGTCGGCCGCGAGCGAGGCGATGTCGTACCGCTCACCCCGGGTGCGATCGGCGCGTGGGCTGGAGCCGTGACCGCGCAGGTCGACGAGCAGGAACGTGTACCGCTCCGGGTCGGACGCTGCGACGACGTCGGTCCAGGCGGCCCCGTCGGCCAGGAACCCGTGGATGAGGGCGATCCGGACCGGTCCGTGACCGTGTTCCTCGACGTGCAGTCGCATGGCCCTCCTCCGTCGGCGCTGGGGACGACTCTACGCGGCGACGCCGCGCTGCGTCGCTGCACTCAGGAGCGCACGAGCAACCAGGCGAACGCGGCGAACGACACGAGTCCGAGTGCTCCGCCGACGATCGACCCGATGAGGCTGAAGGTGGGCCAGGGCGCTCCGGGTTGGCGACTCATCCTGATGCCCTGGGCGGCGAACAGCAGCGGCACGAAGCAGGCGAGCACCGAGAACGTCCATGAACCGCCGTCTCTCGCCGTCGCGGCGACGAGGTAGATGGAGAACGCGGCGATGGCGATACTGAGGATCGCGCACGCGCGCGCCGAGATCGGTTCGTTCTTCGCAGCCATGGGCTCAGGGTATCGAGTGGGGCAGCCGTCGACCAGACCGCAGAATGGAAGGCATGACCGACGCGACGCCGCCGACCCTGACGGAACGACTGACGCTCGCCCGCCCCACCGAGCGCGACCTGCCGGAGCTCCACGAGCTCCATGCCGACCCCGCGGTCTGGACGCACCTGCCGTCCGCCCGACACACGGCGCTCGCCGAGACCCGCGACCTGATCGAGCGGTACCAGGCCGGCTGGGAGGCGAACGGTCTCGACGTGTGGGTCGCGCGCGACACCGCGACGGGTGCCCTGGTCGGCATCGGTGGCCCGAGCCTGCGGGGAGGGCTCGCCTGGAACCTCTACTACCGTCTGGCGCCCGCGGCCTGGGGGCGCGGATACGCACAGGAGCTCATCGCGGCCGCGCGAGCCGCGGCATCGGCGTCGGCACCGGATCTGCCCGTGGTGGCGTTCCTCCTGGAGCACAACGAGGGATCACGACGGGCTGCCGAGCGCGCGGGGTTGGAGGTCGTCTGGCGTGGCCCCGACGCGGGCAACCCGGATCCCGATGCCGTGCGCCTCGTGTTCGCCGACCGGACGCTCAGCGACGAGGCGCTCCGCGTGTTCGTGGGCTGAACGACCGCTGCGCTCGATCTCAGAGGGTGTCGAAGGACGCCGCTTCCGGGCGCGACCGGGTATTTTCGGGCAAGTGGCCGTGAAACGCAATGAGCGTGCGCAGTCTGTTCACCGACTGCATTCCTCGATACGGTTGGAAGATATGTCAGCCACCGTCGAGATGGAACACATGAGTCAGGTAGAACGCGAACGCCCGCTCCTGCGCAAGGGGAGTGAGGCGAGTTTCGTCCGGTGGGCCTTCGACGGTCGCTCCTGGTGCGCCGACCTCGTGAGCGGACAGTACCGAGGCGCGACGAAGACCGGTTGGCTCTTGCAGACCGAGAACGAGCAGCGGGAACTCTCCAACCAGGAGTGGGCTCCCTGCATGGCGTGAGGACCCGCGCCTGAGTGCTTGTGCACGGGCGTCACGCGTCCGTTCACTTCATCGCGATCGCGTTCGGCGGTGAACCCACCCCGCCCGGGATGTAGAGCGGCTCACAGGTGACGAAGCACTCGTAGACGCCGTCGGCCGCGCAGTCGGCCGCGAGTTCGTCCAGCCGCCAGAGCTCGCCGAGCGCCATGCCCAGCAGGGCGATGAGTGGTCGGTGGAGCATGCCGCTGTGGTCGACTCCACGCTCGGGCGGCAGATCGTCCGGCGACCGGAAGTCGCTCTCCACGACCGGATCCGCCTCGACGGCGAGGTTGTCCGCGGCCACCAGGGCGATCTCGTGATCCCACAGCCAGCGCAGCACGGATGTCCGCTGCGCCAGCCCCGGCGACCGTCGCCACGGGGTGGCAAGGCGCTCCGCCGGCGTCTTCGCGAGGTACTGCTCGGCCCACGCGGTCCGGAGGAGGAGCAGCTCCCCGCCGCGCCAGACCACGCCCTGATGCTCGGCGATGGCATCGAGGAGCGGCGCGTCGATCGCGATCGTCGACGACGGGTCGTAGGCCCGGCCGGTGGCCTCGAAGTATCGCGGGATGTCCAGCAGCACCCCGCGACCGGCGATGCCGGCGTCGGCCCAGTTGTGCACGCCGAGACGGGTCGACGTCGCATCGTTCGCCTCCGGACTCAGGTCGTTGTAGAAGCCGTGCTGCGGGTGGCCGATGTGCCGGAGTGCATCGATCTGCGACGACGACTGGAGGTAGAAGGAGTCCAGGTAGTCGTCTCGGTGCCACTCGTTGTTCGAGAACACGTGGTGCTCGAGCGGGCGTCGGGTACCCGTCGGGTAGGGCTCGAACGCGGTGACCGGATGGTCGAGCCCGAACCGTCGACCGGTCCGGACGAGGCCGGCGGCCGCCGCGACGCGTTGCGGCGTCAGGAAGTTGACGGTTCCCAGCTCGTCGTCCGGCCCGAAGACGGACCAGCTGGATCCGGGCGGGGTCGCTCTGGTGAGCTCGTCATAGTTCGGAGTGGTCATCGGTGGATCCGTCCGGTCTGCCGCGGAGGTCGTCGCTCAACGCGGTCGTCGTGCGCAGGAGCGCGGTGATGATGGGGGAGCCGGCACTGAGGTCGGCGTCGGGGTCGGCACCGAGCAGTCCGACGGTCGCGGCGATGCCGTAGTCGTCGAACACCGGTGCTGCGGCGGTGAAGACGCCGCCGGACTGGGAGGCGATGCAGTAGCCGGAGCGACGCGCGGTGTAGACCGCCGCCTCCAGCTCGGCTCGCTGCGCCGAGGTCGACCCCTCGGTCATCCAGCCGAACGCGCGCTCGTCCGTCAGGTGCGCCAGGAACACCCTGGTCTGGGCGGCGGTCGCATCGAGCAGGGTGCCCGCCCGGACCGTCACGACGGCGGAGCGGGTGCGGTCCTCCTCGACGAGCGTGACGACCGGCCCGCGTGCTCCCCAGAGGCTGAGCACCGCCGTCATCCGGACGGCGGCACTCAGCTCGGCGAGGTGTGGTGGTGCGACCTCGGTGACCCGGCGGCGGCTCAGGGCGTGGATACCGAGCTGGAGCATGAGCCCGCCGAGGACGAAGGTGCTGCGCCGCGGGCCGCGGTCGAGGATTCCGGCGGACACCATCGATGCGCAGTAGCGGTACGCGGTGGTGCGGTTGAGTCCCAACCGCTCGGCCACCTCCGCCGCCGTCAGCTCGGTGGTGTGAGGGCCGAACAGGGAGCAGATCTGTCCGACCCGGTCCACCGCCTGGATGTCCGATCCGGATGCTTCGCCCGTTCCCTCGATGTTCGCCATGACTGAATCGTAGTTCAGCTGGAGAACATCCCCGGGTGGGTGGAGCCTCGGCGCGGGTCACGGGATCACCCCGCGAGCCAGGTGGTCAGCTTCGTCGTCGTGTCGTTGAAGTTGTCCGTGTACCAGTCGATGTCCTGGAGCACGGTCTCGCCGGTGTTGGTCGGACCGTACACCTCGACCTGCTCGGTGAACTCGTCCAGCTTCGGCTTCGCGGCCGTGTTGACGGGGGCGACCCCGAGCAGCTCCGAGATCTTCGCGACCTGCTCGGGCTCGACGACGCTCGAGATGAAGTCGACGGCGGCCTGCTTGTTCGGCGCACCCTTCGGGATGGCGAAGGCGTTCAGCGAGGCGACGGTCACGTCCCACACGATCGTCATGTCGAACCCGCTTTGGAGCAGCGGGACGAGCCTCGAGTCGGGCAGGAGGAACATGTCCACCTGGTTCGCCTCGACCGCCTGCTGCAGGGCACCCACGTTCGGTGCGAAGGTGGTGACGTCACGGATCTCGTCGAGCTTGTCGAGGGCGCGGTCCACGTCGAGCGGGTAGAGGTCGTCGGGCTTCACCCCGTCGGCGAGGAGCGGGTACTCGAGGATGCCGTTCTGCAGGTTCGTGACGATGCCCCGCTGGCCGGGGAACTGCTCGGCGTCGAAGAAGTCCGCGACCGTCTTCGGGCCCTTGCCCTTGGGGAAGGCGTCGGTGCGGTAGGCGATCGGGGTGGCGTTGATCCAGTTGCCGAGGTAGCACTCGCCGACGGTGCCTTCGACGAGGTCGGTCTGATCGACATCGCTGAGGTCGAGCTTCTCGAAGAGCGTGCCGCAGTTCTGCTGGGCCGCGTAGGGTGCCGTCGCCATGACGTCCCACTGGACGGAGCCGCT
This sequence comes from Plantibacter sp. MMLR14_011, assembly GCF_001865025.1. Lineage (NCBI taxonomy): Bacteria > Bacillati > Actinomycetota > Actinomycetes > Micrococcales > Microbacteriaceae > Plantibacter > Plantibacter sp. MMLR14_011. The sequence goes on along the minus strand of NZ_MJGW01000028.1, from coordinate 208,765 downwards.
CTCGACCTGCGCCTTCACCTGGGCGACGTCGGGCGGGGAGGTGTTGACGAAGGTGACGTTCGGGTGCGCCTTCGTGTACGGCTCCTGCCAGGCCTCGATCTGCGCGTCCTGTCCGCCGCCGCCGTAACCGACGAAGGTGATCGTGGCGGCCGCGTCGTCGCCCGCTGACGATGAGCCGCTCGGGGCGGCGTCGCCGCCGCTCGCGCAGCCCGACAGCAGTGCAGTGATCGCGACGGCGCTCACGCCGATGACGAAGCGGGTGCGGGGCTTGGTGTTCCTGGTGGATCTGGAGGTGGAGCTGGGCGCCATTGTCGTCTCCTCTTGATGGGCGCTCCGACGGAGGTCGGGCGCAGGGTGGGTGTTCGGGTGTGCAGCTGGTGTTGGGCGTGGGTTGCGGCTCAGGCGGCGACGATGCGCTGCCGCTCCGGCTTCCACCAGGCGGTGACGGTGTCGCCGATCGCGTGGGCGGAGTCGAGCGCATCGATCCGGGCGCGGCCGAGCTGACCCGATCGTCCGAGATCGAGCATCGCCGTACGGTAGGAACCCATGTACTCGAGGTCACGGACGACCGCTTGCACGGTGTTGCTCCCCACGGGGACGGCGGCTGCGTCCTGGGTGATGCGCACGTCCTCCGGCCTCACGACGACCGCGCCGTGGACGCCGACGCCGGGGTGGTCGGCAACTGTCGTCGGATCGATGGACCAGGTGTTGCCCTCCCAGCCCGCCTCTGGGCCGAACGCCGATCCGCCGAGGTCGAAGACGTTCGAGTCGCCCAGGAAGGTCGCGGTGAAGAGGGTGTCCGGCTCACGGTAGAGCCGCTCCGGAGAGCCGACCTGCTCGATTCGACCGCTGTTGAACAGGGCGATGCGGTCGGAGAGGTTCATCGCCTCCTCCTGGTCGTGCGTGACGAAGACGAAGGTGGAACCCACCTCGCGGTGGATGCGCCGGATCTCCATCTGCAGCGCGCCCCGGAGGTTGCGGTCGAGGGCGCCGAGGGGTTCGTCGAGCAGGAGCGCCGCCGGGTTGAAGACGATCGCTCGCGCGAGGGCGACACGTTGCTGCTGTCCGCCGGAGAGCTGGGACGGGTAGTTGCCGTCCCGCCCTGGGAGCTGGACGAGCTCGAGCACCTCGGCGACACGGCGGGTGATCTCCGCCTTCGGCAGCTTGCGCTCGCGCAGCGGGTAGCCGACGTTCTGGGCGACCGTCATGTGCGGGAAGAGCGCGTAGTTCTGGAAGAGCATGCCGAGGTTGCGCTTGTGCGGCGGCAGGGAGCCGACGTCGGTCCCGTCCAGGTCGATGGTCCCGGCGGTCAGCGTCTCGAACCCCGCGATGAGGTTGAGCGTCGTGGTCTTCCCCGATCCGCTCGGGCCGAGCAGGGTCATGAACTCACCCGGCTGGATCGTGAGCGAGATGTCGTCCACCGCCGGGATGGCGAGACCGTAGTCCTTGGTGACGCCCGAGAGGCGGATCTGGGTGCCCTGCCGGGAGGCGGTCTCCTGGGCGGGTGCGGTGGTGTCTGATCGCGAGATGGTCACGACGGCTCCTAACGGTTCTTGGTGCGGCTGCCGATGAGCATGGGCACCAGGAAGATGACGGTGACCGCGACGACGACGAGGCTCGACGACGCGGAGATGGTGGGGTCCAGCTCGAAGGTGACGCTGTTGTACATCTGCACAGGCAGCGTTTGGAAGGTGGGTGAGCGGAGGAACAGCGCGATGACGACCTCGTCGAAGGAGGTGACGAAGGCGAAGATCGCCCCGGTGAGGACGCCGCGGCTGATGAGCGGCATCGTCACGGTGATGAACGAACGTAGGGGTGAGGCGCCGAGTGATGCGGAGGCCCGGAGCAACTTCGGGTCGAACCCGCCGAGCGCCGTGGTGACGGAGACGAGGACGAACGGCACGCCGAGCGCCGCGTGGGCCAGGACGTAGCCGAGCAGGCTGCCCGTCAGGTGCCATTGGAGGAACGACACGTACACCGCGACGGCCACGACGATGGCGGGCGTGACCATCGAGATCATCAGCAGCGTGCGGAGGAAGCCGGCGAGCCGACCGGTCAGTCGGTTCAGGCCGACCGCCGCGGCCGTGCCGACGAGCGTCGCGATGGCGGCCGCCAGGATCGCCACGAGGAAGGAGTTGCCGAGCGAGGAGAGCCATTTCGGGTCGGTGAAGAAGTTCTCGTACCAGCGGAGGGAGAACTCCGTGGGCGGGAACTGGAACGCCGACGCGGCACTGAAGCTCAACGGGATCACGATGAGCGTCGGCAGGATGAAGTACAACGCCACGAGGGTCCCGATGACGATGAGCCACCACGGCACCGGGTCGATGCCACGGTCCTTGCGCCGTGCCCGGCGCGCTTCCGGTGAAGCAGACGGTCCGCGTGCGGTGAGGACGCTGCGGGTGTCGAGGTCGTCGACGTCGCTCAGCGCGGTCATGACTGCTCCTTGCTTCGGGCGGTGCTGGTGACGCCGATGGCCGAGATGGTCCCGCCGAAGCGGTTGGCCCAGGCGACGAGGGTCAGGGTGACGACGAGGACGAGGACGCCGAGCGCCCCGGCCCCGGCGAAGTCGAGCAACTGCGTGGTCCGCTGGGCGAGCAATTGGGCGATGAGCGACTGCTGTGGGGAGCCGAGCAAGGCCGGCGTGACGTAGAAGCCGAGGCTCAACGTGAAGACGAGGATGAGGCCGGACACGACGCCGCCACGCGAGAGCGGCCAGTAGATCTTCCAAAACGCGACGAGCGGCGAGGATCCGAGGCCTCGGGCCGCGAGGAGCAGCTTGCGGTCGATGCCGCCGAGTGAGCTGTACAGCGGGAGGACCATGAACGGGAGGAGTACCTGGCTCATCGCGATCGTGACGCCGACGACGCTGCCCTGGAACGTGACGTCCCCCAGGCCGAAGAACTCGAAGGCGCTCTGCACCGGCCCACCACGCTGCAGCAGCACGATCCAGGCGTAGTTGCGCGCCATGACCGAGGTCCAGAACGGGATGAGCACGATCACGAGCAGGATCCCGCGCAGCCGCGGACCGACCCGCGTCATCAGGTACGCGTAGGGGTAGCCGAGCAGGAACGCGACGACCGTGACGATGACCGCGGTCGACGCGGTCCGGCCGAGAACCGTGAGCGTCACCCCGTCGGTGAAGAGGGAGGCGTAGTGGTCGAGGGTGAGGTCGGGGGCGCCCAGACTGCGCACGAGGCTCTGCCCGAGCGGCACCAGTAGCACCGCGGCGAGCAGGCCGAGCGCGGGCACCAGCATGAGCCAGGTCGGGCGCGGGAGTCGCCTGGTGGAGCGAGGGGAGGTGGTCGTCATGTGGTCATCCGTTCAGCATGGCGCTCAGCTGCTCGGCAGCCTCGCGGAGCATGGTCACGCGCTCCTCGGATTCCGTGGAGGACGGGAGCATGGTCGTGGTGCCCAGGACGGCCATGGCCGCCTGGACGTCGTCGGCGCCGAACACGGGCGCGGCCACCGAGGCCAGCCCGACCCGGCCGAGGTCCGCCCAGGCGATGCGATCGCGTCGCGCGAGGGCGAGCTCGGCGTACTCGCGCTGTGCTTCCGCCGGCGGCAGACCGGCGTGCAGGCGGGACACGACCGCAGGGTCGGACTGGAAGGCGAGGAGCACGCGCGACTGCGCGGCCTTGATCTCGAGCACCGTCCCGACCCGCACGGTCAGCACGATGGTGCCCTCGTTCGCCTCCTCGACGTGGCCGACGACGGCGCCGGAGCGGCCGAGGAAGCTCACGACCGCGGTGAGGCCCGTCCGATCGGAGAGCTGGCGGAGGAGCGAGGGGGCGAGGGTCATGATCTGCTGGCGCGTCGAGACGAGTCCGGAGAGTTGGTCGATGAGCGGGCCCGGGCCGTAGGAGGCGTTGAGGAACCCCGACGCCTGCATGGAGAGCAGGTATCGGTGCGCCGTCGTGCGGTTCAGGCCGAGTCGCTCGGAGACGAGCGTGGGCGAGAGGGTGCGAGTGTGCTGGTCGAACAGCGCGAGGACCATCGCCGCACGTTCGATCGACTGGATGGACCCGCGGTCGGCGTCGGGCAATGGGACCGGCTGGGTGATCCCCGCGATCGCGTCACTCATGTCACTCACCTCCTCGTCGAGGGTCGAAGCTGCTGGTGTCGATCAGTACAGCAGGTGTCTGTTCATAATGCAATCATCATTTTCGCATCATGAACAGCGCGTGTCGCTCGATCACCCTCTGGTTCCGCAACTTTCACTGGACACCGTGATCGCAATGTGCGTAATCTGAACTAAAAGTACGCAATCCGAACACAAGGAGGTTCTCGGATGCTCGCCACCGAAGACGCACTGATCCCGTCGCCCGCCCTGTTGAAGGTCCTGGACGGAGCCGTCGATCTGCACGTGCACTCCGGCCCCAGCCCGTTCCCTCGTCGGCTCAACCATGTGGAGGCGTCCTACGACGCGGCCCGCATCAACCTGCGGGCGATCCTCATCAAGTCGCACCACCACAACACCGTCATGGACCTGCTCGCCATGCAGGACCTCTTGAAGGACGCACCCACGCCGGCCTACGGCGGTGTCGCCCTGAACTCGGAGGTCGGCGGGGTCAACCCCTCCGCCGTCGCCGTCGCGATCCAGATGGGCGGTCGCGCCGTGTGGGGGCCGACGGTCTCCGCCGGCCAGCACATCCGAGCGCACAGTCACGACGACGGCTTCCCCACCGCGGGCTCGAACCTCGAGGAGCGGGAGGAGTCGATCTGGGCTGCGGACGGCAACGTCTCGGCCGAGACGGTCCGCGTCACCCAGCTCGTCGGCGAGGCCGGCATCATGCTCTCCGGCGGACACCTCGACGCCGAGTCGATGAAGGCGCTGTTCGCGACGGCGAAGGACAACGGCGTCACCCGGCTCCTCCTGCACCACCCGGACTTCATCGTGAACGCCTCCGACACTGACGTGGAGGAGATGCTGGGCTACGGCGCCTTCGTCGAGCACGAGATGTCGATGTACCACCCGGGCGTCCCCGCGCCCGGTTTCCCGATCAGCCGGCTGGTCGATTGGATCGAGAAGGTCGGTCCGGAGCGGACGGTGATCGACTCCGATCTCGGGCAGCTCACGAACCCTCTTCCGGTGGACGGGTACATCTACGTCATCCAGCAGTTGCTCGACCACGGGGTCGCCGAGCGCGACATCCGCCAGATGATCTGCCGGAACACGGCCTTCCTGCTGGGGCTCGAGGAGAGCAACTGATGCGCGCCGCCGAGCAGGTCATCATCAGTACAGCGGTCACAGGATCGGTCAACGTCCCCTCGCAGAGCGACCACCTGCCGCTCAGCGCCGACCAGGTCGTCGCGTCGGCACTCGAGGCGGTGGCGGCCGGCTCGGCGATCATCCACCTGCACGCCCGTCACCCCGACGGCCGCCCCGCGTGGGAGGCCGAGATCTACGAGGAGATCGTCCCACGCATCCTCGACGAGACCGACGTCGTCATCAACATCACGACCGGTGGTTCGTCGGCCATGACCATGGAACAGCGACTGGCCGGGGCGATGCGGTTCGCCCCGGAACTCGCCTCGCTCAACATGGGGTCGATGAACTTCGTCTACTCGGGGATCGCCGACAAGGTCACCGATTGGAAGCACGACTGGGAGCGCGAGTACGTGCTGAACACCTACTCGCAGCCTTTCATCAACTCCTTCGACCGCATCGAGCACACCCTGCGGGAGTTGGGCGACGGTCTCGGCACCCGCTTCGAATACGAGTGCTACGACATCGGTCACCTGTACTCACTCGCCCACTTCGCCGATCGGGGGCTCGCGAAGGCGCCCTTCCTCATCCAGGGCGTCTTCGGCATCCTCGGCGGGATCGGGGCCGACCACGAGAACCTCACGCACATGGTCGCGATCGCGGACAAGCTCTTCGGAGTCGACTACTCCTTCTCCGCCTTCGCGGCCGGGCGGGGGCAGATGCAGTTCGGAACGCACAGCGCGTGGCTCGGCGGACACGTCCGTGTCGGTCTCGAGGACAGCCTCTGGATCGGCAAGGGCGAGCTCGCGACGAGCAACGCTCAACAGGTGCGGAAGATCCGCGCCGTCGTCGAAGACCTGGGCAAGACGATCGCGACGCCCGCCGACGCCCGCCGCATGCTCCACCTCAAAGGGCTCGACCGCGTCACCCGCTGACCCGGTCCTCACACTCACGACGTCCTCCCTCTCACGCAAGGAACCCCCATGACGATGTATGCCAACGACGACATCCGCTCACGACTGGCCACGACGACACCCCCGTCCGCGTCGGCGGTCGATCCGGGCACTCCGGTGAAACCGTCGCAGTGGATCGCGTTCCATGACGTGGAACCCACGGAGACCAGTCCGGCCGGCGGTCGCACCTGGATCGCCAGAGCGGCCAACCTCGTGATCGCCTACTCCGACGCCCGCGCCGGGGACCGGCTCGCCCGCACCGGGCAGCCCGACGAGTACGCCGTCCTCCTGTACTCGGACAGCGCCGCGCTCCGGATCACGGCGGGAGCGACGGACGTCACGGTCGACGAGGAGGCGTTCGTCGTCGTCCCACCCGGCGACAGCGAGATCGAGGTCCTGGCCGACGGCCCGGTCATCCGCTTGTTCTCCACCCGCGCCGAGGACCTCCTGCAGCAGGCCTCGAACGCCGACGCGTACGCCGAACCCGACGAACGGGCCGCGCCACTCGTGCCGTGGCCCGACCCGGTCGGCGGCTTCGCGCTGCGGGTGTACCGCCTCGCCGACACCCCGATCGCCGAGGGACGGTTCGGCCGCATCTTCCGGACGACGAACCTGATGGTCAACTTCCTCGCGGAGGAGCCCGCGCCGCGCGACGCCCACAAGCTCTCGCCGCACTTCCACGACGACTTCGAGCAGATCTCCTTCGGGGTGAAGGGCCGCTTCCGGCACCACATCCGCTACCCCTGGGGACCCGACTCGGCCACCTGGCGCGAGGACGAGCACGCCGAGATCGGTACGCCGTCGATCTGCATCATCCCGCCGCCCACCGTCCACACCACGCAGGGCGTCGGTGAGCACCAGCAGCTGCTCGACATCTTCGCTCCACCGAGGGTCGACTTCTCGGCCTCCGGCTGGGTGTTGAACGCCGACGACTACCCGGCCGCGTGACCATGACGACCAAGCGCTCGAGCCGGTTCCGCGCCGCGCTCGCCGACCCCTCCGGACCCGCCCTCGGCACCTGGGTGAAGCTCCCCGCGATGGAGAGCATGGAGCTCGTGGCGCTCGCCGGTTTCGATTTCGCGGTCATCGACCTCGAACATTCGCCGTTGAGCATCGAGACGGCCTCGCAGCACATCGCGGTGGCCTTGCTGGCCGGGGTCTCACCCATCGTCCGTATCCCGTCGCTCGACGGCGGGATCGTCCAGCGGGTGCTCGACGCCGGTGCGGAGGGGATCATGCTCCCGCACGTGGACTCGGTCGAGCAAGCAGAGGCCGCCGCAGCCGCCGTCCGCTTCCCACCCCTCGGTACGAGGGGGGTCGGCAGTACGAGTCGGGCCGGTGCCTGGGGTGCGACCTCACGGGAGGAGTACCTGCGGTTCGGGCAGGAGGAGGTCGTCCTGATCGCCCAGATCGAGAGCGCCGCCGCTGCACGGGCCGCCGGCGCGATCGCAGCCGTCGCCGGTGTCGACGCCCTCCTCATCGGCGCCGCCGACCTCTCCACGAGCGAGGGCCGCAGCGAGACGGACCCGGTCGTCGCCGCGCTCATCGCCGATGCCGTCCGCGAGACCGTCGCGGCAGGGAAGCCCATCGGCAACGCGGGCGGTGCGTCGGCGGCAGCCGTCCGGGCCTCCGTCGACGCCGGCTACCGCTTCACGGTGATGAGCAACGATGCCAGTCTGCTCGGAGGCGCGGCGTCCGCGGCGGTGCAGGCGGGCCGAACGGTGCGGTACGCCTGATGACCGCAGGACACCTCTGCTCCCGATCCGACCGACTCACCGCACGCAGCTCGCAACCCATCCGCTGGAAGGACTCCTCATGACCACAGCAGCCACCACGACCCAGCAGCCCCTCCTCGCAGGCAAGGTCGTCCTCGTCATCGGTGCGAGCGCCGGGATCGGTGCCGACGCCGCGCGGGTCTTCGCGCGGCACGGTGCCTCCGTCATGCTCGTGGCGCGGACCGCAGGACCGCTCGCGGCGGTGACCGAGGACCTCATCACCGCCGGGTTCGACGCCGCGTCGACCACCGGTGACATCAGCGTCGGTGCCGACGTCGCGCGGATCGTCGACGCCACCGTGGAACGGTTCGGCAGGCTCGACGGCGCGTTCAACAACGCGGCGCTCACCCAGGCCGGTCGCCTGGACGAGGTGACCGAGGAGGACTTCGACCGCATCCTCGCCGTCAACGTGAAGGGCGTGTGGCTGTGCATGCGCGAGGAGCTCCGCGTCATGCGGGAGGCCGGAGTCGGCTCGATCGTCAACGTCAGCAGCATCGGCGGACTCCGCGGCAGCTCCGGCATGGGCGCCTACCAGGCCACGAAGCACGCCGTGATCGGCCTCACCCGCACGGCCGCACACGACAACGGGCCGCTCGGTATCCGCGTGAACGCCCTTGCGCCCGGACCGACCGAGACACCGATGCTCGACCAGACCCGCGCCGCCATCCCCGGCGGGGTGGAGGCGCGGATCGCCGCGACGCCACTCCGCAAGGCCGGGACGGGCGCCGAGGTCGGCGAAGCTGCCGCCTGGCTCCTGAGCGACCTCGCGAGTCACACGAGCGGCGTCGTCCTCCCCGTCGACGGCGGCTTCAGTGCCTGACGCCGATCACCGACCGCCCGCCCGACCCGCACCCATCGACCAGACAGGATCCCCCGCATGACCGAGACCGGAACCCTCCGGCTGCCGCCCCGCATCCACGTCGGCTTCGGCGTCCGCCACCAGCTCCCGGTCATCATCGGGGAGCACGGGAGGCGGGTGTTCGCCGTCGTGGACCCGTTCCTCGCCGGTTCACCCGACTTCGTCGCGATCGTCGACGCGCTACGAGCCGGCGGGTCCGAGGTCGTCGTGTACACCGACGTCCTTCCGGAACTCCCGGTCGACTCGCTCACCGAGGCCGGTGTCGTCGCCGCGGCCTTCGCTCCCGACGTCGTCCTGGCCTACGGCGGGGGCAGCGCGCTCGACGCAGCGAAACTCGTCGCCGTGCTCGTCGCACACGGCGGGGTGCTCGCCGACTACTACGGCGAGAACAACGTGCCCGGACCCATCCTCCCCATCGTGGCCGTACCGACGACCGCCGGGACGGGGTCCGAGGTGACGCCGGTCGCGGTGATCTCCGACCCGGACCGGGAGATGAAGATCGGTGTCTCCAGCCATCACCTCATCCCGGTCGCGGCGGTGGTCGACCCGGAGCTGACGATCGGGGCGCCGCCCTCGGTCACCGCGTACGCCGGCATCGACGCGCTCGTGCACGCCCTGGAATCGTTCACGGCAGCGGACCTGCCGCTCGACTGGGCGTCTCAGCTGCCCGTCTTCACCGGACAGAACCTCTTCGTCCGGCACCTGGCGCTCGAGGCGATCCGACGGATCGCGCCGAACCTGCCCCGGGCCGTCGCCGACGGGACGGACCGTGAGGCCCGAGAGGAGGTCGCTTACGGCAGCCTGCTCGCCGGCATGTGCTTCGGCCCGACCGGCACGCACCTCTCGCACGCGGTGCAGTACCCGGTCGGTGCGATCACCAAGACGCCACACGGGCTCGGTACCGGGCTCATGATCCCCTACGTCCTCCAAGCGTGCGTGCCCCTCATGCCTGAGCGGCTCGCAGCCATCGGCGCCGCCCTCGGTGGGACCGAGTCGGACGTGCGGGCGGCCGCGCAGGACGCCGTGGACCGGGTCGCCGAGCTCTGCCGCACCATCGGTATCCCGACGAGCCTCGCCGAGATCGGCGTCCGGGCCGACCAGCTGCCGCGCATCGCGGAGCTGACGCTGCAGTCGAAGCGACTCGTCGACATCTCACCGATCGGCTCCGACCCGGAGCTCATCGACACCATCCTCCAGGCCGCCCACGCCGGCGACCGATCAGCCCTCCGAGCAGACACGGACGCACGATGACCACCACCACACCAGCCACGACCCTCAGCACCACGCGGACGGAACCGATCGCGCAACTCTTCATCGACGGCGCCTGGCGGCCCGGTTCCGACGGAGGGACCTTCCCCGTCGTCGACCCCGCCGACGGCAGCACGATCGCCGACTTCGCCATCGCGACCCGCGAGGACTGCCTCGCCGCCGTCGAATCCGCCGCACGCGCCCAGACCTCCTGGGCAGCGACGTCCCCGCGGGAGCGCAGTGAACTGCTCAGGGCGGCCTACGAGCTCCTCACCGAGGAGGTCGAGACGCTCGCCGAGATCATGATCCGGGAGAACGGCAAGTCCTACCGCGACGCCATCGGTGAGGCGAACTACGCCAAGGAGTTCTTCCGGTGGTTCGCCGAGGAGGCCGTGCGCATCCCCGGCGACTACCGACTCTCCCCGAGTGGCGACAAGCGGATCGTCGTCGACCGGCAGCCGATCGGCGTCTCCCTCCTCATCACCCCGTGGAACTTCCCCGCCGCCATGGCGACGCGCAAGCTCGCGCCCGCGCTCGCCGCCGGATGCACGGTCATCCTCAAACCTGCGCGGGAGACGCCGCTGGCCGCCGCGTTCGTCGTCGACGTCCTTCGCCGGGTCGGCTTCCCGCCCGGCGTCGTGAGTCTCGTCACGCCCGTGCCGACCGGCCCGATCGTCGCGGAGATGCTCGCGCACCCGGCTGTGCGGAAGCTGTCCTTCACGGGATCGACGGAGGTGGGGCGGGAGCTCCTGCACGCCTGCGCCGACACCGTCGTGAGCGCATCGATGGAGCTCGGCGGCAACGCGCCGGTCGTCATCCTGCCGGGGGCGGACCTGGAGCTCACCGTCCGCGAAGCGCTGCTCGCCAAGATGCGGAACGGTGGGTCCGCCTGCACGGCGGCGAACCGGTTCTACGTCCACACGAGTGTCCATGACGCCTTCGTCGCTCGGATGGCCGAGGCGCTGGCGGAGGTCCGGGTCGGACCTGGACTCGACCACGACAACGACCTCGGAGCGCTCGTCTCGGTCCACGAACGGGACAAGGTGGCCGGGCTCGTCGATGGGGCGGTGCGCGATGGTGCCACCGTGATCCAGGGCGGCCGCAGCTCGGAGGACGGGGCGTTCTACGACGCGACGCTCGTGACCGGTGTCCGCCACGGATCGGAGATCACGACCACCGAGATCTTCGGACCGGTCACCGCCGTGGTGCGGTACGACGACATCGACGAGGCGGTCCGCATGGCGAACGACACCGTGTTCGGGCTCATGGCCTACGTGTTCGGCGAGGAGCGGGAGGCGGTCGCGGTCGCGCGCCGCCTCGAGGCGGGCATGGTGGCGATCAACCGCGGCGTCGTGAGCGACCCGGCGGCCCCGTTCGGCGGCGTCAAGCAGAGCGGACTGGGACGCGAGGGGTCGAGCGAGGGGATCCTCGAATTCCTGGAGGAGCAGTACATCGCACTGACGGCGTAGCGGGGGCAGGCTGGCGGCGTCGGGAGCGATACGGCATCGTGGGAGGCCGGACCTGCTCTCGACAGCCGCGTCCACTTCCACCTCCGCCACGCACCGAGGAGCTCACGCATGACCGACCGCATCCTGACCACGCACGCCGGGAGCCTGCCGCGCACGCCCGAGCTGACCCGGCTGCTCGTGGCCCGCGACCAGCGGCGGCCGTTCGACGGGGCCGAGCTGGAGGAGGTCACGGCGGATGCGGTGGCCTCGACGGTCGCCGCACAGCTCGCCACCGGTCTCGATCTCATCAACGACGGCGAGGTGCCGCGCGTCGGGTTCTCGACCTACGTCCTCGAACGCATCGAGGGCTTCGGCGGGGCAGGGCACCGCAAGCCGACGCTCGATTCCGTGCGGTTCCCGGACTATGCGGCGTTCCAGGCGAAGCAGATCGTCGAGGGTGCGGACGTCGCGCGGGTGTGGGATCCGCCGATGGCTCAGGGGCAGCTCGTGTACGACCCCACGCTCGCCGGCATCACCGCCGATCTGGACGGCTTCGAGCGGGAGCTCGCCGTGCAGGCGGACCAGGGACGCACACCTGCCGGCACCTTCTTCTCGGCGGCGACGCCCGGAATCGTGTCGACGACGCTGCTGCTCGACGCCGCGAACCCCTTCTACGGCGACGACCGCGCCTACGTGTTCGCGCTCGCCGAGCAACTGCGGATCGAGTACGAGGCGATCGTCGCCCGAGGTCACGTCCTGCAGCTCGACGCCCCGGACCTCGCCATGGAGCGGGTCATCCAGTTCGGTGACGCGACGCTCGAGGAGTTCCTCGCGGCCGTGGACCTGCACGTCGACGCGCTCAACCACGCCATCCGGAACATCCCCCGCGAGCAGGTCCGGCTCCACGTCTGCTGGGGCAACTGGCAGGGCCCACACCAGGACGACGTCCCGGTCGACGTGCTCCTCCCGCACCTCTACCGGGCACGGGTCGGTGCGTTCAGCATCCCGCTCGGCAACCCGCGGCACCAGCACGAGGCGCCGGCGTTCCGCGAGCATCCGCTCCCCGAGGGCGCGCTCCTCATCCCGGGGGTCGTCGACGTGACCACCAACTACCTGGAGCACCCGCAGGTCATCGCGAACCGCATCGTGGAGGTCGCCGAAGCGGTCGGTGACCCGACGCGCGTCATCGCGGGCACCGACTGCGGGCTCTCCACCTTCGCGAGTTACGAGTTCGTCGCGACCGATGTCGCGTGGGCGAAGCTCGGTGCGCTCGTCGAGGGCGCTGCGATCGCGTCGAAGCGGCTGTTCGGCGCCTGAGTCCTCGGCTCGGCGTCGCGCTCAGACGGTGATCGACGGCTCGTCGCTCACCGAGAGCGTGAGCACGGCCTTGCCGATGAGGTCGTCCTGCTCGAGGTCGCCCTCGAGTCGGCGGAGCTGGCGCGCGACGTCGTTCTCGCGGTCGTCACCGACGAGGTCGACCGACGCGACGAGGAAGAGGCGTTCCGGCCCGCTGAACTCGAGGTACAGCGCCGTGACCCGTTCGATCTCCGGGTGCGACAGGAGCGCGGTGACGGTCTGTGCGCGGTACGCGGGGCTCGGTGAGGCTCCGAGAAGATAGCGCCGGTTGCGGTTGATGAGCAGCAGCGCGACCCCGCCGAGCAGGACACCGATCGCGATCGAGCCGATCGCGTCCCACACCGGGTCGCCGGTCACCTGGTGGAGGCCGATGCCGGCACCGGCGATGATGAGGCCGAGCAGTGCTGCGGAGTCCTCGAAGAACACCGAGCGGAGCGTCGTGTTGGAGCCGTTCACGATGTAGTCGAAGAAGCCGCGGCCGTACTTCCTCGCCGTGCGCCGGCCCTCGAGGATCGACTGGGTGAAGGAGAAACCCTCCAGGAGGAAGGCGACACCGAGCACGAGGTAGCTGAGGGCGTAGTCCTCCATTGCCTCCGGTGCAGTGAGGCTCTGGATGCCGTGCTGGATCGAGACGACCGCACCGACGGTGAAGATCCCGAAGGCGGCGAACAGCGAGAAGATGTACGCGTCACGGCCATAGCCGAGCGGATGTGCGGCGTCGCGTCGCTTGTCGGCCCGTTTGTCGGCGATGAGGAGGAAGATCTCGTTCCCCGCGTCGGCCCACGAGTGCGCGGCCTCGGCCAGCATCGACGCCGACCCGGTGAGCGCGGCGACGATGGACTTGGCGATGGCGACGATGACGTTGGCCAGGAAGGCGATCACGACGGTCATGCGCCAACGCTACGCCCAGCCGGGGTGCGCCGCGTACGCCCGGACATCCGGACGACCGCGGTCAGGGCCTCAGGACTTCAGGACGCGCAGCGCGGAGCCCTTGTGGGCGGCCTTCGCGCCGGTCTTCTCGGACTCCACGATGAACGCGGGCTCGTCCTTCGACGCCGTGAAGTGCTGGCCGTCGAACTGGAAGTCCGCGGTCTTCCGCTCGACGACCTTCCCCTGCGTCCGCCCCTGCGAGGTGCCCCACGACACGCGGTCGCCCACTCGTACGTCTGCCATGCTGCCTCCTCGGCGCTCACACGCCGCGAGCGAGCGACGTGTGAGCGAGGATGCCAGCGTGACGGCGGCCGCACAAGCGCTTGCGTCGCGCGAGGGAAAGGGGATATCCCCCGGGCTCCGCGAGCCCCGCAGGTCTAGCGTGTCCCCATGGCCTCGTTCACCCCGGGAAGACCCCGACTCGCGCTCGGCATCGGCATCGTCGGAGTCGTACTCGGGGTGGCACTCATCCCGGTCGCCGTCGCGAACGCCCACGGCGAGCACGGCTTCCATTTCTGGTGGATCGTCATCGTCCCGATCTTCGGCGGCCTGTACTTCGGTGTGGCCGGAGCCGTCGCGCTCCGCAACCGCCGCTGAGGTCCGCGGCGGCCCCAGGCGTCCCTGGAATCTCGCGTACCGTTGGCGGGATGAATGACGCCGCCGCGACCGATGAGCACCGCAGGACGGCTGCGCACGCCTACAGCGCGCTCGGCTGCCTCCTCCTCGACGCCGGCACCTCCGTCACCGACGTCCGGGACTCCCTGGAGCGCGCCACGGTCGCATCGGGCGACGAGGGTCTGGCCTTCTCGGTGCTGCCGCAGCTCATCATCGTGAACGACGTGCGCACCGGTGCGGTGCTCGCGGCCGGCAACACCCACGGCGAGCTGTCGTTCCGCGGCGCGGCGCGGGCGAACCGGCTCATGCGCGAGCTCGAGCTCGGACACTGGCCGGTCGGTGACCTGCCGGCCCGCATCCAGTCGATTCGGGAGACGCCGCGCCCGCATGCGTCGATGCACTGGGTGGTCGGGAACCTGCTGCTCGCGGGAGGGCTCGCGCTGCTGTTCCGCTGCCCATGGTGGGCGATCGTCGCATCGATGCTCGTCGGCGCCTTCGTCGGCCTGGTCATCACCCTGCTGGCACGGTGGCGGGGAGCGGTCGCGATCGCCCCGTTCGTGACGGCGTTCGTGTCGACGACGCTCGTCGGGACGCTCGCATCGGCCATGGATCTCGGCCCAGTACCGCTGTTCGCCGTCTGCGCGCCGATCGCGATCCTCGTCCCCGGCGCACTCATCACCAACGCCCTGCTGGAGTTGACGGCGACCGACATCGTGACGGGCTCGGCACGCCTGATGTACGGGCTCATCGTGCTCGCCTTCATGGCGGCCGGAATCTCGGCCGGGGCGCTGCTCACCGGCCTGTCGATCGACCCCGAATCGACGGCGCTCGTGGGTCAGGTCGTCCGTGGGAGTTCGGACCTGGTCGGGTGGGAGTCGGTCCCGCCGCTGTGGTTCACGTGGATCGGCGTCGTGATGCTCGCGGCCGGGATCGGGATCGCGTTCGGCTCGGGCCGCTCCCTGACGCTGCTGACCATCTGCGTGATGGCGCTGACCTACGCGGGCATCGTCCTGTTCGCCCCGCTCGTGGGGAACGCGGTCGCGACGGGGCTCACCGCCGGGCTCGTGTTCGTCGTCGCTCGCATCGTCGAGCGGTACTCGGCGGCGGTGCCGTCCAACGTCACGTTCCAGCCGGCCCTCCTCATGCTCGTGCCGGGCACCGTGGGACTCGTGTCGCTCGCGACGCTCGAGGGCTCAGCGGTCACGGCGGCGCTGACGGTCTTCATCAGCCTCTGCGTCGGCGTCAAGACGGCGGCGGTCCTGACGGGGGTCGTCATCCCGCCGGTGCGTGCGACCGCCCGTCCCTGAGTCGCCCGGAATGGTCCGACACGGTGCCGAATTCGTGCAGACTCGGGCGAGTCAGCGGCTCCGCGCTGCCCGCGCTCGCGCCTTGATCGCGACGATGACCTCGGTCTTCGCGTCGGCGTAGTCGTTCATGTCGTCCCAGGGCCTCCCGAGCAGCTCCCGCTTGGTGCGCTCGTACAGCGCGCGGTCGTCGGCGTCGGACCGCAGGTGGTCGCGGAGGAGGAGGTACTCGCCGATCTCCGGCGCGCCCTGCTCGTAGAGGTGCACGTGGACGTCGCGCTCCGGCGTCCGCACCATCCGATGGCGGGGTTCACGGACGCGCAGCACGTAGCCGGCGGCCAGCAGGGGGTCGAGGTAGTCCTCCTCCGCGGTGATGTCCTCCACGGCGACCACGATGTCGACGATCGGCTTCGCCGCGAGTCCGGGCACCGAGGTCGAGCCGATGTGCTCGATATCGACCGTACTGGTCCGGCCCGCGTTCGTCTCGAGGGCCTCGATGATCCGTTGCCGGTGCTCCCGGTACCGTTCGGGCCACTCCGGGTCGGCCTCGTGCAGCTCGACCCGGACCGGCTCGGGGCCTCCGACCAGCTCGAGCGTCGTGACGTCCGGGCGGCGGGGGCGTCGGCGCAAGCCGCTCTGGATGGCACGGATGTTGTCGCCGAGCACTCCCGAGGCCAGCAGCCCGGTGCCGAGCGGACCCGAGGAATCCGTGCCGAGCGCCGGCAGGAGGCGGAGCGCCGACCGGACCGCGTCGCTCAGGTGGTCGAGCTGCCAGGCGATCTCGGCTGCGCCTGCTCCGGCCTGACGCAGCTCGGCGGCCTTCACCGCATAGGCGGCGGCGCCGAGCGCATGGGCTCCCATGTGCGCGACACCCGCGGCCTGCCCGGCCGACCACGCGGCGGCCTTGGCGGCGGGTGAGGACACCGCCTGCGAGGCCCGGTTGGCGACGAAGCGTCGGCGGATCTCCCCGGCGGTGTCGAGGTCGCCGGCGGCGAACGCGCGGGCGCGGGCGATCGCGTCACGTGGGCGATCGTCGTCCGGCGCCTCCGCTTCGAACAGCGGCAGGACCCGCTCGGCGCAATCGGCGGCCCACGAGGCGACGAGACGGCGGTCGGCTTCACTGAGTGACTGCGGCGAGAGCATGTTCCACCCTCGCACACCCGCCGGGTCCACCGTGGGGTGTCACCGGTTACGGCGATTGGGCCGCGAAGCGCTGGGGCCTCCTCCGTCAGGCGACCTGGACGCGCTGGTCGCCAGAGACGTACTCGATGACCAAGCCGCCGCCGACGGCCTCGAGGTACTTCCGGATCGTGCCGATCTTCGCGTTGTCGAGGTCTCCATGCTCGATCTTGGAGACCTGGCGCTGTCCGACACCGATACGCTCTGCAAGCTGAATCTGCGTCAGACCCATTGCTTCACGCAGTTCCCGTAGCTGATGCGCTCGGATCTCACCAAGCATCCGGGTTTTGTGAGCATCCACGCGTTCGCGGTCGACGGGGCGCTCCGCGAGAAGCTGCTCACGTGTCAGAGCCATGATGCTCACTCTCCTTGGGACTTCATTCGTTGTACGTGGGCGTCGAACAAGTCGTCTGCGACAGGAATGTTCTTCGTGTACCAGGACTTCCAGTTGCCGGCTTTGTCGCCGGCAACCAGCAGAATCGCCTGCCGACTGGGATCGAAGGCGAACAGTATCCTCAGTTCGGATCGCCCTGACGAGCCTGGCCGCAGCTCTTTCATGTTCTTGTGTCTGGAGGCCTTCACCGTGTCTACGATCGGACGACCCAGTTGAGGGCCGCGCTCCTCGAGCAGCTCGATCGCGGCGATGACCTGCTCGTAGGAATCCGAGTCGAGAGACGTCAACCAATGTTGTATCGGTTCGAGGTTCACGCTCCACGCAGGTTCAGTTTAGACCCTACGAGGTCTGCATGCAATGCATGCCGCGCCTGGCGGCGTGACGGACCAGACGGCGGTCGGCTTCACTGAGTGACTGCGGCGAGAGCATGTTCCACCCTCGCACACCCGCCACGCTCGCCGTGTGGGCTGCCGGGCTAGCGTAGAGGAATGGCCGCTCTGAACCTGCCCGTGATCTCCTGCAGCCTCGATCCGTCGAGTCGGAGCCGGACCCTCGCTTCGGCGAGCAGCGAGCTCCTGCGCGAGCAGGGTCATGACTCGTCCGTCATCGATCTGGCCGAGATGGAACTGCCGCCGTTCGACAACGATCGGGTCTTCGAGAGCCCTGCGTTCCGTCGACTGCATGCATTGATCACGGCTGCCGACGGCGTCGTCCTCGCATTCCCGGTCTACAACTGGGCACCGGCCGCGACGGTGAAATCGCTCATCGAGGCGACCGGCGCGACCGGCGAGGACGGCAGGGTCGCCGCCTGGTTCGACAAGGTCGTGACCTTCGTCTGCGCCGCCGGCCTGCCGCACAGCTACATGGCGACCGCCACGCTCGGGCAGTCGCTCATGCTGGACTTCAAGTGCGTCATCAACCCGTACACGGCCTACCTGTCGGAGCGGGACTGGGAGCGTCCCGACGTGCTGAAGGCGGACCGCGCCGAGCGGCTCGCCAAGACGATGACCGTACACGCGGAGCTGTCGGGGCTCCTCGCCGAGCGGAGCTACCGCTCGGTCTGGGAAGTGTGAGGGCGGAGCGCCACGGTCCCGCGCCTCACAACCGCACGACGAGCTTGCGGGCTGAGACGCCGCCGTGGAGTCGGTCGAGGGCCGGCTGGATCGCTTCGAGGCCTTCGCCGACCACCTCGGGGGCTGGCGCGCAGACGTGTCGTCCGTCGGCGAGCGCGCCCGGCAGGTAGTCCTCCCACAGCATCGGCCCGACCTCGTTGGTCATGAGCGAGCTGCCCCACACGTACCGCGCCGAGATCCCCGCCCGACGGGCACGGATCTGGAGCGCGACGTTGGCCGCCACGAGCCGGGTCATGGTGCGGACGAACGTCAGACTCGGGCCGGCCCGACGCGGCAGCGACCCGAACGACACCGACGGGCTCGCGAGTGCGACGCGGCGTGCCCCGGTGGCGGTGGCGACGGCGACGGCGGGTTCTGCGGAGCCGGTCCCGACGGCGAGGACCCCGACGACCGAGGAACCATGGAGGGCGCTGACGAGATCCGTCACGACGTTCGGGCTGCGGTAGTCGAACACGAGGTCGGCACCGAGCTCGCGCATCCGGTCGTGGTTGTGCGGCGAGGCGGTGGTCGCGACCCGGTGGCCGGAGGCGACCGCGAGCTGGATGGCGTTGCTCCCGACGCTTGTTGCGCCGCCCCAGATGACGACGGTCGTCCCGGTGGGTGTGGGGTGCTCCGAGGGGTGGGGGAGTGCGAGGTGGTCGCGCTGGAAGAGGGCGGTCGCGGCCGTGGAGATCCCGAGCGGTAGGACGACGGCGTCTTCGTCTCGCAGACCGTCCGGGATCGGGGCAGCAAGGTCCGCCCGCACGACGGTGAACTGCTGGAACCCGCCCTCGGCGTCATGGCGCCGACCGCGCTCCATGCCGACCGCGTAGGCCACGACGCGGTCGCCCACGGCGAAGCGACGGACGTCCGACCCGACGGCCACGACCTCGCCTGCGACGTCCTCACCGAGCACGGCGGGCACCGGCAGCCACCGGTACATGAGGTTCCCGGTCCGCTGCTTGACGTCGTCGAGCGGGTTCACCGCGACCGCACGGTTCCGGATGAGGAGTTCGCCCGGGCCGGGTTCATGCATCGCGGCGGTGCCGACGACGAGGTCGGCGCGAGGTCCTGGCAGCCAGGCTGCGGTGTTCGTCGGCATGGGGTCTCCAGGAAGCATGCGGGTGGATGTCGTGATGACGACATGATGTGCCATCACTCTACACCTGACGACACGACGTGTCATCGGCTATCCTGATCGCATGGCACGCTGGGCACCCGACGCCGCTCTCCGACTCGAGAGCGCTGCGATGGCGCTGTTCGCCGAGCGGGGCTTCACGGCGACGACCGTCCCGGAGATCGCCGAAGCCGCCGGGCTCACCACCCGCACGTTCTTCCGCCACTTCGCCGACAAGCGCGACGTGCTCTTCCTCCGCGAGCGAGAGCTCCCGACCGTGGTCGGACGGCTGGTCGCTGCGGCGCCACCAGGACTCGACGCGCTCGCGCTCGTGATGTCCGGCCTCGAGACCGTGGCTGCCGGCGAGCTGCAGCGCTGGCGGGACGACATCGCCGCCCGCCGCGCCATCATCCGGTCGGAGCCGCAGCTGCGCGAGCGGGAACGGCTGAAGTCGGCGGTCCTCACCGACGCGATGCGCGACGCCCTCGTGGAGAGTGGTGTCACGTCAGCCGACGCGGCGCTCGCCGCGTCCATCGGTTCGGCACTCTTCGACGCCTCCCTCGAGCAGTGGCTCGCCGGACCGGACGACGTGCTCCTCGTCGACGTGCTCCGTGCGATGCGCGCCCGACTGGGCGAACTCGCGGGTCGCTGATCACCAGGGCGTCGACCGAGCGAGGTTCGGCGCGCCCCGGCCCGGTTCACGCCGACGTGACCCTCCTCACTCGTGCCGACCGACACCCGGACAGGCTGGCGCCTGGGCGAGCCACCAGGCTGCGATCGCCCGGTCAGCCTCGCTGGGGTCGCGTGGTGCGTCCAGCTCGTCGTCGGCACTCCCGCACGGCTGGGCCGTGAAGCCGGCGATCCGCGGATTGTCAGCGCTCATCGTGAACGAGATGGTCGTCTCCGAGGTGTTCGCGAGCGTCGTCACCTGCTGGTAGGCCGCCCACTGCGGACTCGCCTGCAGCTCCGCGAGGGGCGCTCCTCCGAGTCGCGCGTCCTCGAGGAACGCGACCGCGATGCGGAGCTCATCGGGCCGGTCGCGGCCGCGATCATGCTGCTGCCCGTACCAATCGATGGCTGTCACCGAGCCCCCGACGGGTCCGAGGGCGGCGGTCGTCCCCTCGATCGCCGCGATGGTCTCCAGCACGGATGTCGGTACCGGCAGGCCCCATGCCAGGACGTGCACGCCTGCGGATCCGGGGTCGGGGTTGGTCAACACGAGCGAAATGTCCGCGGACGCCAGCGGCTTCGGGAGCTCTGCCTGGAACCCGCCCACCAGTCGCGCGGCATCCGTCGGCGTCAGCGGGTCGGCGTACAGGAACAAGACCTTGAGCTCGGACGATGCCGGCCGGTTCTCGCGGGCGGAGATCGCGATGAGCTCGACCTCGACTGATGCGACCTGGACCGCATCGACCGCGACCGGATCGGGGTCGGCCGCCCAGTCGCGCCAGGCCGTCACGGTCGCGTCGATCGTCTTCCGCGGTGCACCGGTGTCGAATGTGACCGAACCACCCGCGGCATCCTCCACGATCACCTCGCCGGATTCCTTGCCATCGGTCGACCGGGCAGCCGCCGTCGCGACGTCGGTGTAGGACTCGGGCGGAGCGCCGTCGTCCATCTCGACGGTGATCCTGGCGTTGTAATACGTCTCCAGCCCGCCGCCGTTCGACGCTTCGACCGTTCCGGTGACGTCCGCCACATCGGGCAGGCCCTCGACGGCCTCGATGATCGACGCTCGTGCCGCGTCGGCGCCGGCGCTCGAACCGCATCCGGTGAGCAGAACGGCGGTTGTGATCGCGCCGAGTCCGACGGCGATCGCCCGACGTGCGTTCCGGCGCGCGCGGGCGCCTCGTGATTCCCCCATGCAGGGAGGCTATCGCGACGCCGCGCTCGTCGTCCGGCGGGCGGCGGGGCCTCCGATGGTCGAGGATGGAGCCATGCCGAACCGGGAATCGTCCACCGCCAACCCGTACCGGATGAGTCGACGGCGCATCACGACGTGGACTGGCGCGCTCATCGCCTCCGTGGTGCTGCTCGTCGTCGTCGCTATCGTCTTGGCCGCCATCGGCGGCGACAGTGCAGAGTCCTGGGTCGCGATCGTCCTGTTCGTGGCGTTCGGCGTGCCCGTCGCTGCGGCAGCGGTTCTGGGCGGGTTGGCGATCGCCTCATGGGGGTGGGTGGCCGGCACGGTGTTCGGTGTGGGGTGGCTGACGCTGCTCGTCGTCGTCGTGAACAACGGGTTCCATCTGCTCTTCGACGGTCAGGCCGTCGGGCCCGTGATCTATGACGAGGCGATCTGGCAGGTCGTCGGGGTCGCCGGACTGGTCGTCGGCGGGGTGCTGTTCTTCGTCGCCGGCTGGGGGAGTGGGGTGCCGATGTGGATCGGTGGACCGGCAGGCGGCGTCGACGTCTCGCGCCGGAAGCGCTCGGGCGAGGGGGACGCGGTTGTGCCGCCATCGAAGCGCAAGCCGCGCACGAAGCCGAAGCGCCGCTCGAAGCAGCAGCGACGCCGCTGATCGGCCGAGGTGATCACGGAGTCGACCGCTCAGTCGCCGCCGCCCCCACCGCCCCCGTCTCCTCCGCCGCCGGAGTCGCCACCGCCGCCGCCGTCCCAACCGCCGGAGTCGGAGCCGCCGTGGTGGCCACCGCCGTGGTGACCGTCGCTGCCGACGATGAACGGCATGCCGGAGTCCGACGTCGTACCACCGCGATGCTTCGACCCGCCGGCACGTCGTCCGGCCTGCACGGTGATCGTGACGACGATGACCGCGACGACGGCGAGGACCACGATCATGATGACGGTTGAGCTGTCCATGGCTCGACCGTAGCGATGTCCGACGGCTGTCGCATCACCCGCGCGGCGAGTATCGGCGTCAGGCCGGACCTCAGCGCCTCGGGATCGTGGAACCGCGGAGGACGAGGCGGCCCGGCAGATACTCGACACCCTGCGCGACGTCCGTGCCCTCGATCGCCTCGAAGATGCGGGTGGCGGCGAGTCGGCCGAGCTGTTGCAGGTTCGCGTCGATCGACGACAGCTCCGGCCGCGAGTTGGTGGCCAGGATCTCCCAGTTGTCGAAGCTGACGACGGCGACGTCGCTCGGGACGTCGCGCCCGAGGTCGCGGACGGTGTCGAGGACGCCGCGGGCGATCTGGTCGGAACCGGCGACGATGCCGTCGATCTCCGGGTGTTGTGCGAGCAGCAGCGCCGCCGCATCGCGACCCCAATGCTCGGTCCACTCCGAGAACATCGGCGTGCCGACGAGGTCCAGACCCGCCGCGGCGAGGGCGTTCTGCACGCCCGTCACGCGGTCCCTGGCCGCCGCGTACTGCGGTTCGCCCGTGATCATCGCGATGCGGGAACGGCCGCACGCGATGAGGTGCTCGACGGCCAGGCGCCCGCCGTCGCGGTTGTCGGGGGTGATCGACACGTCGGTCGGGTCGTCGGACGGCGCGTAGGCGTAGACGACCGGGACGGGCAGTTTGTGGCCGAGCGAGGGGCGTGGGTCCGTCGTGCGGCCCACGACGATGATGCCGTCGACGCGCCGGGTGAGGAGCGCGTTCAGGTGGTGCTGTTCGCGGATGGCGTCCCCGCGGGCGTCGCACAGGAACACGTTCACCTGCCCGGCGCCGAACGCGTCCTCTGCGCCCATGAGGATGGGGATGACGAAGCGGCCCTCGAGGTCGCTCGTCAGGAGGCCGACGGTGCCGGTGCGCCCGTTGATCAGGCTCCGGGCGAGTTCGTTGGGGGTGAAGGCGACCTCCTTCGCGGCGTCGAGCACCCGCTGTCGCGTCTTCGGGGCGACCTCGCTCCGTCCGTTGATGGCCTTTGAAGCGGTGGCCATCGAGACGCCTGCGATCCGGGCGACGTCGCCCAAGGTCGCCGCTCGGCCGGGGGTACCGGTCACCGAAGCACCGACATCACTGTCTGGCATTGCTCCCCCTCTTCGTTTCCGAAACGTTACCGGACTTCGCTCTTGACGCTACACCGATCCCAGGCTAGCTTTACCGAAAGGCGTTTCGATAGTTTCGAAAACCTCCCATGTACCGCCGGGCCCGACCGGTCCGCTCAACGATGAGTCAGAGGAGTCACCATGCGCAGCACGCACACCAGACGGATGCAGCGGGTCGGAGGGGTGTTGGCCGCCAGCGCCCTCCTCGTCGGCCTCGCCGCCTGTTCCTCCGGGGGCGGTGGCAGTTCCCCACTCGCCAGCGCCGGGCCCGAGGGCGTCGACGATGGATCCGAGCTCACGCTCTGGACCCGCGCCCCACTCGAGAAGCAGGCGAAGCTCCTCGTCGAGGCCTACAACGCCTCGCACGAGAACCAGGTGAAGCTCACCGTGGTCCCGAACGACGACTACGTCGCGAAGGTCGGTGCGGCGGCCGGCTCCGACAGCCTCCCCGACCTGTTCGCCGCCGACATCGTGTACGTCCCGAACTGGGTCGAGCAGGGCCTGTTCCAGGACCTCACCGCGAACATCGACGGGCTCGACTTCAAGGACGAGATCAACCAGGGCCACCTCGCCGCCGGCACTTCCGACGGCAAGGAGCACGTCCTCCCGTTCGTCCTCGACCTCTCGATGCTGTTCTGGAACAAGGAGCTCTACAAGGAGGCCGGGCTCGACCCCGAGCAGGGCCCGACCACGCTGGCCGAGTTCGCCGAGGATGCGAAGGCCGTCCAAGCCCTCGACAAGCCCGACACCTACGGCACCGCGACCGGCCTCAACTGCGGCGGTTGCCTCGTCTTCACCTGGTTCCCCAGCGTGTGGGCCGACGGCGAGCAGGTCATGAACGAGGAGGGCACCGAGTCGCTCCTCGCCGAGGACGGCGCCAAGGAGGTCTACAGCACGTGGGCCGACCTCTGGAAGTCGGGCGCCGTGCTCCCGTCCTCGAAGGACGAGGCCGGACCCACCTGGACCGCCGGCTTCACCGAGGGCAAGGTCGGCGTCATGCCGTACCCGGCGACGCTGCTCTCATCCACCCCGTTCGACGTGGGCGTGTCCGGCATCCCGGGCCCGAAGGGCGGCGACTCGACCTTCGTCGGCGGTGACGGGATCGGCGTCTCGAAGGACAGCAAGAAGGCCGCACAGTCGTGGAACTTCCTCAGCTGGCTGATGTCCGAGGACGCGCAGGTCGGTGTCCTCGCGAAGGACAACGACGTCGTCTCCCGCTCCGACCTCGCCGAGAACGAGTACTCGAGCAAGGACCCGCGCCTCGTCACGATCAACGAGGTCGCCTCGAAGGGCGACACCCCGTACTCGCTGAACTTCCAGGAGGCCTTCAACTCGCCGACCAGCCCGTGGCTGACGCTCGTGCGGAACGCGGTCCTCGAGGGCTCCGACACGGTCGACGCCGACAACGACGCGATCACGGACGTGCTCTCGCAGTAGTCCGATCCGCCGGTGCGCCGCCGCATCCCTCACTGCGACGGCGCACCGGCACCAACTCGTCTTGAAAGGTCCACCCATGAGTACCACCCTCGCCAGACGAGGCCCGACGGACTCGGTCGGTGCCAGGAAGCGTCGCGCCGTGCACGCCCGCACCGGCTGGTTGTTCGCGCTCCCCACCGCCGTGTTCGTCATCCTCCTGTTCCTCGTCCCGCTCGGTCTCGTGTTCCAGATGGCCGCCTCCGACTGGCCGCTCCTCGGTGGCAACCAGGGGTGGAACCTCCCCGAGAACTTCCCCAAGGCGATCGACAACCGGTTCTTCCTCGACTCGGTGGTCTTCACACTCAAGTACACGGCCATCGCGACGGTCCTGCTCATCGGCCTCGGCCTCGGCCTCGCGCTCCTCGTGCAGGAGTCCAGCCGGTGGAAGGGCTTCCTCCGCACCGCGTTCCTCATCCCGAGCGCCCTCGGCCTCGCCTCGGCGTCACTCCTCTTCTACGTGCTGTACTCGCCGATCGCGGGCCCGTTCGCCGACCTCACGAAGGCCATGGGTTTCACCTTCCTCGGGACCCCGGACGCGGCGCTCTGGTCGACGGTGTTCCTCATCGTCTGGCGCTTCGCCGGGTTCTACATGCTGCTCATGCTCGTGGGCCTGCAGGGCATCCCGGAGGAGGTCTACGAGGCGGCGCGCATCGACGGTGCATCCCGCTGGCAGACCTTCCGCGACATCACCGTCCCGCTGCTGAAGCCGACCCTCGCCCTCACGACGGTGATGTGCGTCACCGGCTCACTCCTCGCGTTCGAGCAGTTTTACATCCTCACCAAGGGCGGTCCCGACAACAGCACGATCACCATCGTGCAGCTCATCTACAACGTGGCGTTCCAGGGCCCGAACAACCTCGGCGTCGCCGGCGCGCTGTCGGTCATCGTACTCGCCGCGCTCATCGTCATCAACATCGTGCAGATCCGCGCGTTCAGCAAGAAGGTCGAGGACTGAGCATGACCATCACCCGAAAGGAACCGGCCACCGTCACCTCGACGATGCCCGATGTCCGTGGTCACGGGCGCACGCGCGGCCGCGGACGCGACGGGAAGCCGACGAACTTCTTCGGTATCGCCATCCGGATGCCGTTCTGGATCTTCACCGCGGCGCTCGCCGTGATCTTCCTCTACCCGCTCGTCTGGACCGCCGTCCGCTCGGTGTCGCCGCTCGCCGGTACGAACCAGACCGAGGGGTGGGGGCTCGGCAACTACATCACCCTCGCCGGGTACCAGGACGGCATCCTGCAGTACATCGGCAACTCCGTGTTCGTCTCGTTGCTGACCGTGATCCTCACGCTCGTCATCTCGCTGTTCGGCGGGTACGCGTTCGCGAGGTTCCAGTTCCGCGGCAAGAACGCCCTGTTCCTCGCCACCATCGCGATCCTGATGGTCCCGTACGCGACGCTGCTCATCCCGCTCTACGTGCTGCTCAACCTGGTCGGGCTCTCCAACTCGCTCGTCGGCGTGGCGCTCGTGCTCACCATGTTCCAGCTGCCGTTCTCGACCTTCATGATGCGGATCGCGTTCGAGTCGATCCCGAAGGAGCTCGACGAGGCCGCGATGGTCGACGGCTGCACGTCCTGGAGCGTGCTGTGGAAGGTCCTCGTGCCGGCCGTGAAGCCGGGGCTGATCACGGTCGGCCTGTTCGCGTTCCTCGCGGCGTGGAACGACTTCATGGCGCCACTCATCCTCATCAACGACTCGGCGAAGATGACCCTGCCGCTCGCGGTCTCGAACCTGCGCGGCCAGGTCCAGGGCGTCGTCGACTACGGCGCGACCGAAGCCGGCGTCGTGGTCCTCGCGCTGCCGTGCATCCTCCTCTTCCTCATCCTCCAACGTCACTACGTGCGCGGCTTCATGTCCGGCGCCTTCAAGGGGTAACCATGAGCACCACCACCACCACCAGCACCACGCCCACTACGCCAACGACGTCGGTGACCGTCGCAGCCCCGGTCGTCCCCACCACCGGCGCGCTCACGCCGCTCGGCCTCGACGAGGTGCGCATCACCGACGGCTTCTGGGCCGACCGCCAGCAGGTCAACGGCACGGCGACGCTGCCGCACGTCGAGCACTGGCTCGAGCGGGAGGGGTGGCTCCGCAACTTCGACCTCGCCGCCGCCGGGACCCTTCCGGAGGGGCGCCGCGGACGCGAGTTCGCCGACTCCGAGGTCTACAAGTACCTCGAGGCCGTCGCGTGGGAGCTCGGACGGCTCGGCGGTGACGAAGCGCTCGAGTCGCGGTTCCGCGCGATCGTCGACCGGGTCGCCGCCGCGCAGGAGGCCGACGGGTACGTGAACACCCGCTTCGGTCGCCCGGGTCAGGGTGAGCGCTGGTCGGATCTCGAGTGGGGGCACGAGCTGTACTGCCTCGGCCACCTCTTCCAGGCGGCCGTCGCCCGGGAGCGGACGAGCCCGGGCTCCGACGACGGGCTCCTCGGGATCGCGACGCGGGCTGCGGACCTCATCTGCGAGGTCTTCGGCACCGACGGCATCCAGTCGGTGTGCGGGCACGCCGAGGTCGAGGTGGGGCTCGCCGAGCTGTCACGGGTGACGGGCGAGCCGCGCTACCTCGAACTCGCGTCGCTGTTCGTCGAGCGTCGCGGCACCGGCGTGCTCCAGGACATCGAGTGGGGCCGCGCGTATTTCCAGGACGACGTGCCGATCCGCGAGGCGGAGGCGTTGCGGGGCCATGCGGTCCGCGCGAACTACCTCGCGGCCGGTGCCACCGACATCGCGGTCGAGCACGGCGACGACGGCCTGCTCGACGCGCTCCGCGGCCAGTGGGGCCGGACGATCGCGCGCCGCACCTACCTGACCGGCGGTCAAGGATCGCACCACCAGGACGAGGCGTTCGGCGAGGACTTCGAGCTGCCGTCCGACCGCGCGTACTCCGAGACCTGTGCGGGCATCGCATCGATCATGTTCAGTTGGCGGCTGCTGCTCGAAGACCGCGACGTCCGCTACGCCGACCACATCGAGCGCGTCCTGTACAACGTCGTCGCGACCTCGCCGTCGGCCGCCGGCACCGCGTTCTTCTACGCCAACACCCTGCACCAGCGCACGCCGGGGGAGTCGAGTCCGGACGACGAGGTGTCGCCGCGGGCGTCGTCCTCCGAGCGTGCGCCGTGGTTCGACGTGTCGTGCTGTCCACCGAATGTGGCCCGGACGCTCGCGAGCCTGGCGGCGTTCGTCGCCACGAGCGACGACCGCGGCGTGCAGATCCACCAGTTCGCGTCGGCGACGATCGACACGGTCATCGACGGCGAGCACGGAGGGCGCTTCCGTGCGGAACTCGCGACGGACTATCCGCGATCCGGCGTCGTCACCGTGCGCATCGTGGAGGCGCCGAGCGCACCGGTGACCGTCTCGCTGCGCGTGCCGTCGTGGGCTGATGACGCGGTGGTGACCGTCCGACCCGTCGACGGTGCCTCCGTGGATCGTGCCGTCACCCCTGGTTACGCCGACGTCGAGCGGTCCTTCGTCCCCGGTGACGTCGTGGAGCTGACGTTCAGCGTCCGTCCGCGGGTCACCCTGCCGGATCCTCGCGTGGACGCCATCCGTGGCAGCGTCGCGATCGAGCGCGGACCCGAGGTCTACTGCGTCGAGTCGGTGGACCTCCCGGGCGGTGACGAGACGATCGCCCGCATCGAGGTGGGGGAGGGTGTCGTCCCCGTCGAGGACGCGGACGGTCGGCTGTCGATCGAGCTGCGCACCCGGAGTCTCGCCGACACCGCCTGGCCGTACGGCGACGCCTTCGTCGCGACGGGAGCCGACGAGACGTTCACCGCGAGCATCGCGCCGTACCATTCCTGGGCCGAGCGCGGGCCGTCCACGATGCGTGTCTGGATCCCGATCGCCCGGGCGTGAGGGCGGAGCGCGTCATACTGGTGTCTCGTCGACCAGCGATCCGGAAGCAGCCATGACGTATCCTCCGAACCCTCAGGTCCCTTCTGGCCAGCCGCCGTATGGCCAGGCACCCTACGGCCAGGCGCCGTACGGCCAGGCGCCGTACGGCCAGGCGCCGCACGGCCAGCCGCAGTGGGTCGCGCCCCCGCCCCGGGGCGCCAGCTCGCCGGACGACCTGACGCTGCCGCTCTACGGGGCGACGTTCCGTCAGGCGACCAAGCGGTTCTTCAAGCAGTACGCGAACTTCTCGGGTCGTGCATCGCTCAGTGAGTACTGGTGGAGTTCGCTGCTGACGACGCTCCTGATGCTCGTCCCGACGCTGCTGATCACCGTCGGCGCGATCATGACCGCTGTCTCCGCGGCAGCGGCCGCTGCAGAGGAGCGAGACCTGTCGGGGAGCGGATACGACTTCGCGGACCCTGGGCCCATGGGGTTCGGCGTGCGCGTCCTGCTCATCGCCGGCGTCGTGCTGCTGCTCGTCGCCTGGGTGGCGCTCATCGTGCCGAGTCTGGCGATCGCCTGGCGGCGCCTGCACGATGCAGGGTTCCCCGGCCCCTACTACTTCCTCACCCTCGTGCCGTCGGTCGGGAGCATCATCGTCCTCGTCCTCATGCTGCTGCCGTCGAAGCCCGAGGGGCAGCGCTTCGATCGCCCCTCATAGGTGTCGTCCGGACGCTGAGGTCGCAGGAGACGCGATTCACTGCGGTAGTGCGGCGACCTTCCGCAGCAGGACCTCACGCTCGCGGTCGTTCGCTGCGAGGTGCGCGGCGGTCAGGAGGTCCGAGCGCGCCTCCTCGTCGTCGTCCTCCGCGCCGGTGCCGGTCCTGCCGGCGCCGGTCATGTCCGTCTCGCGCCGGTCGTGCTCAGGCCGGGTCGACCGACGGCTTCGCCACACCTTCCTGCGCCCGCCACTCCTTCTCCTTCTGGAGGTACTCGTTGTCGGCGTGGTCGGCGAAGTCCGTCTCGTCGGTCACGCGGCGCACCTCGATCTTGTTGCCGGGGCCGAGCGGAGCGCGGCTCGCCCATTCGATGGCCTCCTCGCGCGTGGCGACCTCGATGGTCCAGAACCCGTTGAAGAGCTCGTGGAGTTCGCCGTAGGGGCCGTCGGTGACGATCGGCGCCTCGGTCGTGAACTCGACGACGGCACCCTGCGCGGCATCGGTGAGGCCGTCACCGCCGACCATCACGCCGGCGTCGATCATCGACTCGTTGTAGGCGCCCATCGCGTTGATGACCGCTTCGAAGTCCATGTCCTCGAGTTTCTCGACGGACTCACTGTTGCGCATGATGAGCATGTATCTCGACATCGTCTTCTCCTGTCGTCGGGGGCGCCGATCGCCCGCCTCACTCTGACGTCGAACGGCGAACTCGGAGATCGACATCGCGGTCAGAATATCCTCGGCGGGTGCCCGACGGGGAGGGTGAACGGAGCGCGGCGATCAGGTGTCCGGCCGGAGAACAGCGGCGGACGGAGGTCGACGTTCACAGCCCAGGCAACAACTGTGGGTCGATACTGGGTCCATGGCAACTGAGATCGACCACGAAGAGATCATCCGTCAGCTCACCGCGAAGTTGAGCGAGAAGTACTCGGGGGTCGATTCCGCTCGGATCGGTGAGCTCGTGCGCGAAGAGGTCAGCGCGCTCGCTGAGCGTCCGGTCCAGGATTACGTGACCGTCCTCGCCGAGCGTGCGGTCAAGAAGTCGCTCAAGCGCTCCGAGAAGTAGCGGTCCCGGCCCGAGTCGGACTACGGCCGGTGGGGTCTGCTCGTCAGCGCCTCGATCGCGACCACGATGACGATGCAGACGACGAGCAGGGTGAACACGTTCGGGTTCAGGGTCAGCGCATAGACGACGACGGCGACCAGGACCAGGACACCGATGATGACGATCGCACGGCGTGGTGATCTCCGCCTCGTCCGGTCCAGGTCTGCCATGGTGCCCCCTCGCTGATGGTCGGTCGAATCTCCAGACTATGAGTGCCCGGCCACCCGCGCGTCCAGTCTCAGTCGGTAGACTCACCTCGGGTACTTTTGTCGACGAGTCGACAGAAGCGGTTCCGTGCCGTGTGAGACAGGTGGGGAAGCGCCCGTCGGTGCCCGCCCGAAGCTACGAAGGAGTACCCATGAGCGCACCGTCCGTGCAGCTGTACACCGTCCGCGACGCCATCGCCGAGGACCTGCAGGGCGCCGTCGCCCGCATCGCCGAGATCGGTTTCACGAAGGTCGAACCTTATGCGTTCGTCGAGCGTGCGGCCGAGTTCGAGACCGCCTTCGCCGCCGCCGGCGTCACGGCCCCGTCCGGCCACGCGCCCGTCATCGACGCCGCCGACCCGGCGGTCGCGTTCGATGCGGCGTCGCGGCTCGGGGTCGGGACGGTCATCGACCCGTTCATCCCCACCGACCGCTGGCAGACCGCCGACGACGCGGCACGTCTCGCCGAGCGCGTCAACGAGCTCGCCGTCCAGGCGGCGGCGTCCGGCCTGAAGTTCGGCTACCACAACCACAACTGGGAGTTCTCGACCCACGTCGACGGGCGCCCGATCTTCGAGCTCTTCGTCGAGCAGCTGTCGCCCGAGGTCGTCCTCGAGATCGACACCTTCTGGTCGACGGTCGGTGGAGCGGACACCCCGGCGTTCCTCCGTTCGCTCGGGGACCGCGTGCAGTTCCTGCACATCAAGGACGGCATCATCTCCGGTGACATCGCCACCGCGCTGCCGAGCAGCGAGAGCGCGCTCGTCGTGCCCGACGCGCTCGCCCAGGCGTTCGCGAACCAGCAGCCCGCGGGTCAGGGCCAGGTCGACATCCCGGCGATCCTCGCCGCCGCACCGCACGCGACCCGCGTCGTGGAGTTCGACGGCTACAGCAAGGAGATCTTCGGCGGCGTCGCCGAGTCCTACGCCTGGCTCGCCGAGCACGACAAGTAGGCGCGCAGCACCTCGACAGGCTCGGTGGCCCGCGGGGATGCGTGTTCTAGGCGTGGACGAGTGTTCGGGGCACTTCGACAAGCTCAGTGACCGAGACACCCGTTCCCTGAGCCTGTCGAAGGGCCCACGGTGTGGCGTGTTCTGGGCGTGGAGGTGTGTTCGGGGCACTTCGACAAGCTCAGTGACCGGGGTCGGTTCGGCGGCCGGCACTCAGAACGGCGGGACCGCGTCCGGTTCCGTGCGGTGTCGCCTGCCGTCGGGTGTGGTCCACTCGAGGACGCCATCGGGTCGATGGTCGAGCGACCACCCGGGCAGATGCTTCAGTCGGTGGTGATGTCGGCAGACGCACGCCAGATTGCCGACACTCGTCGTGCCTCCCTCGGCCCAGGCGACGGAGTGGTCGAGATCGCAGGCCCGAGCCCGTCTCCCGCAACCCGGCGCGCGACAGGTGACGTCGCGGAGGCGGACCGCTCGCTGCAGATCTGCCGGCACGCGGTACTGCTGCCGCCCGACGGAGACGACCGCACTCGTCTCCGGGTGCGTGAGCACCCTCGTCATCGAGGGGGCGTTGACCGCGAGCCGCGCCGCGGTCTCGGCGTCGATCGGGCCGTAGCCGTCGAGGGTCGCCGGGGCCTCGCTCAGCCCCAGGAGGCTGAGCACGGGCACGGTGAGGTTCACCGTGGGCTGGATGTCGTCGAGCACCTCCACCGGCCGGGCGATCGGTGAGCGCCGGCCCTCGGGGTCGGTCTGGTCGGCCGAGGTGGTACCGCTGATGCAGAGCGAGCCGAGCGCGTCGGCGCGCAGCTGCTGACAGGTGCGGTCGTCGTCCGTCAGGTGGGCGGCACCGACGAGCGCGTCGAGGCGTTCTCCGATCGCGACGGCGACGGGCGCCGTGGTGAACAGATGAACCCACGCCATGCCGTCTGCTGCAGGCTCGATCTCCACCCGACGGTCGGCCTCGGACCGGGCCGCCCGCACGGTGATGGACTCCGGGTGCAGTCGCTCGCGGAGGGTGCGGGCCTGGTGCTGCAGTCGTGCGACGGTGGACTGCTCCGCGATGGAGAGGACCGTTTCGAGGAACGCGGCTCGCCCGTGCACCGGGATGTCTTGGAGTTGGTCGGTGATGGTCCGCGCGTGCCGGCTCGAGATGCGACCGTCTTCCAGCGCACGGAGGACGGCCGGGGCATCGGCGACGAGCCGTTCGGCATCGCCGGTGGCTCGGTGCAGGGTCTGCTCGGAGGCACGCGTCGCCATGGCGAGCGTCGCACAGGTGGAACGACGGATGAGCGCCTTCCGCTGTGCGGGCGTCTCGTCGTGCGACACGAGGCTGTCCGCCATGGCGTCGGCCAGGGCTGCCGACCTCGCGAGGAGACGAGCCTCCCGGGCGTCGAGTGCTGCACGCTCGCGCGCGATGCCGGCGAACTCGTCGGACAATTGCGCGAGGCGCTCTTCGAAGACGTCCACCGCGCGCACCGGGAGGGTGGTGGAGGTCTCGGTCATGACTCCAGTCCACCACGGACCACTGACATTCGAGATGGTCAGTGACGAGGCCCCGACGGATTCGACGAGCGGTCGGGATGTGGAGCGGGGTCGCACTTCGACAGGCTCAGTGACCGGGTGTGTGGCTCAGTGACCGGGACCCCGGTCCCTGAGCTTGTCGACGGGTGTGATTGTGAACGGGAATCCGGTCCCCGAGCCTGTCGACGGGCGCCCGAGCCCGCTCCTCGCTCAGCCGCCGAGCGGGGTCCGGATCACGCGGAACGCACCCGCCGGGATGACCACCGCACCCGAGACCACCGGCTCGCCCGTCAGGAGCTCGACCGCACCGGTCGTCGTGAGCTGCGCATCCTCGTCGCCATGGTTGATCGCGATCGTGAACGACGCCTCCTCGCCCCAGCGGGTCACGATCTCCAGCCCGAGCGGCGGTACCGGCGGCGCGTCGACGGCTGCCTGCTCCAAGGCTTCGGACAGCAGCTCCGACAGTCCGGCCTCGTCGAGCTTCGTGGAGACGTACCAGGCGGTGCCGGCGCCGAACCGGTTGCGGGTCACCGCGGGCTGACCGGCGGCGGGGCCGGTGACGTAGCCCGACACGGCCCCGGCTCCCTCGAGCACGATGTCGTCGCTCCAGCTCGAGCCGGTCCGTCCGTCGTCCAGCTGGACGGTCTCTCCCTCGTGCAACGGCAGGAACTCCGGGACCGAGAGGCCCAGCACCCGACGAAACGCTCCCGGTGCGCCACCCTCCCAGACGGCGTCGTGCTCGTCGACGACGCCCGAGAAGTACGACACGACGAAGGCGCCGCCGCCCTCGACATACGCGGTGAGGTTCTCGGAGGTCTCGCGGTCCGCCAGGTACAACGACGGGGCGAGGACGAGGCGGTAGCCGCTCAGGTCGTCGTGCGGGTGCACGAAGTCGACGGTGACGCCAGCCCGCCAGAGGGCGGCGTAATAGGCCTCGACACGCTCGCGATGGTCGAGCTCGACCGACGGGCGCCACTCGAGGTCCTGGGCCCAGAACGACTGCACGTCCCAGAGGATCGCGACCTCGCTGCGCACCCGGGAGCCCACCAGCTCGTCCAGTTTGCCGAGGTCATGACCGAGAGCCATGACCTCACGCCAGATACGACTCTCCGTGCCGGCATGGGGGAGCATCGCCGAGTGGAACTTCTCCGCGCCGTACCGCGAGGCGCGGAACTGGAAGTAGAGGATCGCGTCGGCCCCGCGGGCCAGGTGGCTGGCGCTGTTGCGGGCGAGTTCGCCCGCGCGCTTCGCGATGTTGCGCGGCTGCCAGTTCACCGCCGAGGTGGAGTGCTCCATGAGGATCCACGGGTCGCCGCCGGCGAGCGAGCGGGTGAGGTCCGAGTCGAGCGCGAGCAGGATGTGGTTGTCCTCCCGCTCCGCGACGAGGTAGTAGTCGTTGGCGACGATGTCGACCTCGCGGCTCCAGGCCCAGTAGTCGATCGAGCGACAGTTCGTGGCCATGAAGTTCGTCGTCACCGGGGTCTCCGGTGCGTACCGCTTGATGATGTCGCGCTCGGCGACGTAGCACTCAAGCAGGATGTCCGAGGTGTAGCGGGCGAAGTCGAGTCGCTGCGTCTGGTTGACGACGGAGGCCGAGACGCGCGGTGCGTCGATCTCGTCCCAATCGCCGTAGTCCTGCCCCCAGAAGCGGGTGCCCCAGGCGGCGTTGAGTGCTTCGATCGAGCCGTAGCGCCGCTGCAACCACGCCCGGAAGGCGAGCACCGAGCCGTCGGAGTAGTCCTCGCTGATCGGTGCGCCGTACTCGTTGTGCACGTGCCAGAGGACGACGGCCGGGTGTGATCCGTAGCGGGCGGCGAGCTGCTCGGTGATCGCGGCTGCGGCGCGACGGTAGGCGGGGGAGCTGGGGCTCGCGATGCCGCGTGAGCCGTGGCCGAGCCGCAGTCCCTCGCGGGTGACCGGGTGAGCCTCGGGGTGGCGCTTCCAGAACCAGGCCGGTGGCACCGTCGTCGGTGTCGCGAGGTCGACCGAGATGCCGGCCTCGTGCAGCAGACCGATGATGTCGTCGAGGAAGCTGAAGTCGTATTCGCCCTCGCGCGGTTCGAGGACCGCCCAGGAGAAGATCCCGACGCTCACGAGGTCGACACCGGCCGCCTGCATGAGGGCGATGTCCTCGAGCCAGGTCTCCCGCGGCCATTGCTCGGGGTTGTAGTCGCCGCCGTAGCGGAGGCCGGTGGTGCCGGGGATCCAGGTGGCCCGTGCGGTGAGCGGGTCGAGCTCGATGGTCATGCTGCGTCTCCTGTGACTCAGTGGGCCGAGAGCGAATCCATTCGATCGCCTGGCTGTGTGCGCTCCCAGTTCTATCACAGACTCGTGCGACACATTTCGAAGGATTTTCGATGTTGACAACGTGAAACGGTTGTGAATAACTGTAACCGCTCACAGGTACAACGACGTTCTCCATCGAAGCGTCGCTGCCCCGCACCAGAGCGCCCCAGCTTTCGACAAGGAGGACGAATGCGCAGCACGCTTCGCCACATCGGCATCGCCACGGTCGCCACGACGGCCCTACTGCTCTCCGGATGCTCGGCATCCTCGGGCGGCACGGAGTCCGGCCCCGTCAAACTCACCTACTGGGCCTGGGCGCCCAACCTCGAGCAGGTCGTGGAGCTGTGGAACGAGGACCACCCCGACATCCAGGTGGTCGTGCAGAAGCAGGACGGCGGCGACCCCGCCATCACCAAGCTGCTCACGGCCATCAAGGCCGGCAGTGGCGCTCCCGACCTCATCCAGGCCGAGTACCAGAAGATCCCGACGCTCGTGGCGTCCGACGCGCTCGCCGACATCTCGAAGCAGGGCGCAGCCGATCTCAAGGACGACTTCTCCGACGGCGTGTGGAACTCGGTCACGCTCGGTGGCGATGCGGTCTACGCCGTCCCGCAGGACTCCGGCCCCATGATGGCCTACTACCGCACCGACATCCTCGACAGCCTCGGCCTCAGCGTGCCGACGACGTGGGACGAGTACGCACAGGTCGCCCGGGCCGTCCACCAGGCCGACCCGACGAAGTACCTCGGCACCTTCTCCGCGAACGACGCCGGCTGGTTCGCCGGACTCGCGCAGCAGGCGGGTGCTTCGTGGTGGTCGATCGACGGCGACAGCTGGGGAGTCGACATCGACGCCGGCCCGACCGAGCAGGTCGCCTCGTACTGGGGCGGACTCGTCGAGGAGGGCGCGATCGACAACAAGCCGATGTACACGCCCGAGTGGAACGCCGGGCTGAACGACGGTTCGCAGGTCGGTTGGATCTCCTCCGTCTGGGCACCCGGCGTCCTCGGCGGCAACGCCCCCGACACGGCCGGCAAGTGGACCGCGGCCGAGCTGCCGCAGTGGGACGCCTCGAAGCCCTCCAACGGCAACTGGGGTGGGTCGTCCACCGCGGTGACGACTCAGTCGAAGCACGCCGAAGCCGCGGTCGAATTCGCCACCTGGTTGAACACCGACCCGAAGGCCGTCGCCGCGCTCGCCGACGTGTCCGGGGTCTACCCGGCCGCGACGAAGGTCGCCGCCGACGCCCTGAAGACGTCGCCCGAGTTCTTCAGCCAGCAGAGCGACTTCTACGACATCGCGTCGAAGGCCTCCGAGACCGTCGCGCCGTTCACCTACGGCCCGAACGTCAACGTCGCCTTCAGCGCCTACAACGACGAGTTCGCGAAGGCGGCCGAGGCGAAGACCGCGCAGGCGTTCTCCGACGCCGTCGCCGCGATGCAGTCCATCACCATCGACGACCTGAAGAAGAGCGGCTTCTCGGTCAAGTAGTCCCACGGGGCCGGCTCATCGAGCCGGCCCCGCTCCCCGCCCTCGACCCAAGGAATCGGCATGGCTGCACCATCCGCGCTGGACACGATCCGGCCCACCCAGGATCCACCGACGGGCTCGCGCCCGCCGGCCCGATCGCGCAAGAACCTGAAGAGTCGGGTGCTCATCCCGTACGCGATGCTCGCCCCCGGCATCATCCTGTTCCTGGTGTTCATGGCGGCGCCCATCGTCTACACGCTGTTCCTGAGCTTCCAGAAGAAGCAGGTCACGGGGCTCGGCCTCGGCTCCGGCGCGCGCACGACCGCCTTCGCGGGCTTCGAGAACTACCTCGGCGCTTTCAACGACCCGGAGTTCGCGGCGAGTGTCGGACGAGTGCTGCTGTACGGCCTCATCCTCATCCCGTGCATGCTCGGACTCGCCCTGCTCTTCGCCCTGCTGCTCGACTCCCGTCGTACCCGGGCGGTCTCGTTCTCGCGCATCTCGATCTTCCTGCCATACGCGGTGCCCGCGGTGATCAGCTCGCTGCTCTGGGGCTTCCTCTACCTCCCGGCTGTGAGCCCCTTCTACGCGATCTTCGACAGCCTCGGCTGGGACGCCCCGGAGATCCTGTCCTCGGGGACCATCATCTTCGGCATCGCGAACATCGCGCTCTGGGGTGGCGTCGGCTTCAACATGATCGTCATCTACACCTCGCTGAAGGCCGTGCCGAGTGAGATCTACGAGGCCGCCCGCATCGACGGCGCGAGCGAGATCCAGATCGCACTGCGGATCAAGATCCCGATCGTCGCCCCAGCGCTCGTCATGACGGCCCTGTTCTCGATGGTCGCCACCCTGCAGGTGTTCGCCGAGCCGACGACGTTGCGGCCACTCACGAACAGCCTCTCCACGAGCTGGTCGCCGCTCATGCTCGTCTACCGCGACGCGTTCACCCGTGACGACATCTACTCGGCCGCCGCGACCTCGATCATCATCGCCGTCGCCACCTTCATCGTCTCCTTCCTCTTCCTCCGGGTCGTGCAGAAGCGAGCCTTCGGTCAGGAGGACTGACACCATGACCACGCTTCGACTCGACCGACCCGCCGGTGCGCGACGCCGCGAACGCGCCGGCAGCACGACCATGCGCTCCGACCGGCCCAGCGGCATCTCGACGGGCATCCTCATCCTCGGCGCGATCTACTGCCTCTTCCCCGTCTTCTGGGTGCTCATGGCCTCCACGAAGAGCAGCGGCGAACTGTTCTCCACCTTCACCCTCGTGCCGAGCACCCATCTGTTCGACAACATCGTCGAGCTGACCCAGTACCGCGACGGACTCTTCTGGCGCTGGATGGTGAACACCGCGCTCTACGCGGGCATCGGCGCCATCGCCTCCACCTGGGTCTCCGCGATCTCGGGCTACGTGCTCGCCAAGTTCGACTTCCCGGGCAAGCGCACCGTCTTCAGCATCCTGCTCATGGGCGTGCTCGTGCCGGGGGTCATCCTCGCGATCCCGCAGTACTTCCTGCTGGCGAACGTCGGGCTGACGAACACCTTCTGGGGTGTGCTCCTGCCGCAGATCATCAGCCCGTACGGCATCTACCTCGCCCGCATCTACGCGGCCGCAGCGGTGCCGACCGACGTCATCGAGGCGGCCAGGACGGAGGGCGCGGGCGAGTTCCGCATCTTCGGACGCATCGCGATGCCGATGATGTTGCCCGGACTCGTGACGATCTTCCTGTTCCAGTTCGTCGCCATCTGGAACAACTTCATGCTGCCGTACATCATGCTCGGCGACGACTCGCTGTTCCCGATCACCGTCGGCCTCAACGGGCTGCTCAACCAGGGCGCCTCCGCCCCCGCGCTGTACACCCTCGTGATCACGGGTGCCCTGCTCGCCATCGTGCCGCTCATCCTGATCTTCCTCATCCTGCAGCGCTTCTGGCGGGTGGACCTCGCGGCCGGTGCCGTGAAGGCGTGAGCCGCCGTGGCCCGCGCGGTGGCAGCAGAACGTGCCGCCGTCGTGCGCGAAGCCTCAGCACTAGGCTGACGGGATGACCACCGTCCCGTCCCGTCGGCGCCCGACGATCGACGACGTCGCGGAGGCCGCCGGTGTCTCCCGCGGCACGGTGTCGCGGGTGCTGAACGGCGGGCGTTGGGTCAGCCAGGACGCGAAGGCGGCGGTGGACGCGGCGATCCGGAAGACCGGCTACCGCGTGAACCCGCACGCGCGGAGCCTCGCGACGAACCGCACCGGATCGGTCGCGTTCCTCCTCACCGAGGACCACCAGCTGCTCTTCGAGGACCCGAACTTCTCGATGCTGCTGACGGGGGCCGCGCAGGCGCTCGCCGAACGGCAGCTGTCGCTCGTGCTCATCATGGCGGGCAGTGCTGCCGAGCAGGAGCGGGCTCTCGCCTACATCGAGGCGGGTCACGTCGACGGCGTGCTGCTCGTCTCGGCGCACAGCGGACAGCGGCTCATCAGCGACATCGTGGACTCGAAGGTCCCGGCCATCGCGTGCGGCATCCCGCTCGGGTTCCAGAAGCGCCTCGGGTACGTGGCCGCGGACGACCTCGAGGGCGCCCGAGAGATGGTCGCGCACCTGCGTGGGCTCGGCCGGACGCGGATCGCGACGATCGCCGGACCCGAGGACACCCCGGGCGGCGTCACACGGCTCGAGGGCTACCGGCTCGAACTCGGCGAGGCGTACGACGACCGGCTCGTCCGGCACGGCGACTACGGCCGCGCGAGTGGTGAGGCGGCGATGCGCGAGCTACTCGAGGCCGACCCGACGATCGACGCCGTCTTCGTGGCCAACGACCGCATGGCCGCCGGCGCCATCGACGCTCTGCGAACCGCCGGCCGACGCGTGCCGGAGGACGTCGCCGTCGGCGGCTTCGACGACTCGAGCATCGCGGTCGGCACCGACCCGGCCCTCACGACGATGCGTCAGCCGTTCGAGCGGATCAGCGCCGAGATGGTGCGACTGCTCCTCCAGGTCATCGAGGGCGAGCGGCCCGCGGCGATCACGCTCCCGACGGAACTCGTGGTCCGCGACTCGGCGTAGCGCGGGCGGCGTTCCGGTCCCTGCACTTCGACAAGCTCAGTGACCGAGTGGGGCTCGGTGACCGAGTGGGGCTCGGTGACCGGGGTGCGGGCGTGCGCAACCCCACGACGATCCTCCGGCGCTCGGTCAGGATGGAACCATGAGCGACCAGTCCGACACCACCACCCAGCCCGATCCCGACACCGTACCCGGCATCCCGGACGCGGAGTCGCTGGAACCGACGAAGCGCACCATCGCGATCCTGGGTGCCAATGGCGACCTGGCCAAGCGGCTCCTGATCCCCGGCCTCGGCGAGGTCGTCGACGCCGCACGCGACATCTCGCTACAGATCATCGGTGCCGCCCGCACGCCGCAGCCGAACGAGGAGTGGCGTGCGACCGTCCGCGCCAGCCTCGAGGACGCCGGGATCGGGGCCCGGACCGTCGACGCGCTGGTGTCGACGACGGAGTTCATCCCGACCGACGCCTCCGACCCCGACGAACTGCGTGCACTGCTCGACGCCTGCACCGGCTCACCGATCCTCTACATCGCGCTCCCGCCGTCCGCCGGGCGCAAGGTCGCCGAGGCGCTCGCGCAGATCGACCTGCCCGACGACCTCCTCATCGC
The DNA here is from genome assembly GCF_001865025.1 of Plantibacter sp. MMLR14_011. NCBI lineage: Bacteria > Bacillati > Actinomycetota > Actinomycetes > Micrococcales > Microbacteriaceae > Plantibacter > Plantibacter sp. MMLR14_011. Next base: position 168,073 of record NZ_MJGW01000028.1, on the reverse strand, counting down.
CATCGAGAAGCCCTTCGGCGACGACCTCGCCGACGCCCAGGCGCTCAACGCGGCGCTCGCCGACGTCGTGCCGGAGGAGCGTCTGTGGCGCATCGACCACTTCCTCGGCAACGCGACCGTCCTCGGGATGCTCGGCCTCCGCTTCGGCAACCGACTCCTCGAGGCGGGCTGGAACGCGGAACAGATCGAGAAGGTGGAGATCCTCTACGACGAGGAGCTGGGGCTCGAGGGTCGTGCGGCGTTCTACGACCAGACCGGCGCGCTCCGCGACATGCTGCAGAGCCACCTGCTGATGGTCCTCGCGCTCACCGCGATGGAGCGGCCGGACGCGGTGACGCCGACCGACGTCCACGACCGCATCGCCGAGGTCCTCGGCGCCGTCCGGCTGTGGAAGGACGACCCGTCGACCGCCCGTCGCGCCCGGTACACCGAGGGTCGGGTCGGCGACCGGCTCTTCCCCTCCTATGTGGACGAGCCCGACGTCGACGCCTCCCGTGAGACGGAGACGCTCGCACAGCTCCTGCTCCAGGTCGACACCCCGCGCTGGCAGGGGGTGCCGTTCGTCCTGCGCTCCGGCAAGGGGATCGGCGGCCCGCGCCGCGAGGTCGCCGTCCACTTCCGCCGCTCGGCCGCGCCGACGGGGCTCGACGCTCCCGACGGACACGCCGACACCGTCCTCCGGATGTCACTCAAGGGCGGTGCGGTGCACCTCGACCTCATCGTGACCGGGGCCGATGACGTCGACGGCCTGCGCCGGGTCGAGCTCGAGGCGGACCCTGGTGCCGCGACCCTGAGCGCCTACGCGCAGGTGCTCGCCGGCCTCCTGCAGGAGAACACGCTGCTGTCGGTGCGCGGCGACATCGCCGAGCAGTGCTGGCGCATCGTCACCCCGGTCGTCACCGCCTGGGCCGCCGGCGAGACGCCGCTCGAGGAGTACGAGGCGGGGAGCGCCGGTCCGACGGACTGGTGACCGGGCTCTGACGCACTGCTGACCGCCTGACACGAAACGACCCGCGCCGAATGATCGGCGCGGGTCGTTTCGTACAGTGGGCGGTTACGCCGACGGCTTCAGGACGACCTTGATGCAGCCGTCCTCCTTCTTCTGGAAGGTCTCGTACATCGCCGGAGCCTCGGCGAGCGGCACGCGGTGGGTCGCGAGGTCGAGCACGCCGAGCGGGTCGGTGCTGTCCTCGACGAGGGGGAGCAGCGTCGGGATCCAGCGGGCGACGTTGCACTGACCCATCCGGAGCGACACCTGCTTGTCGAACATCGACTTCATCGGCATGATGTCCGCCTCACCGGCGTAGACGCCGCTCAGGGACACGACGCCGCCACGGCGGACGAGCTCGAGCGCGGTGTGCAGGGCGGCGAGCCGGTCGATGCCGGCGTGCTCCATGGCCGGTCGCGCGAGCGCGTCGGGCAGCACGCCGACGGCCGTCTGTGCCGCAGCCGCGATCGGTGACCCATGGGCCTCCATGCCGACGGCGTCGACGACCCCGTCCGGGCCGCGTCCACCGGTGGCGTCGCGGAGCTCCGCGACCAGGTCGTCCGAGAGGTCGAGGGCACGGATGCCGTGGCGCTCGGCGAGGGCACGGCGCTCCGGCACCGGGTCCACGGCGAAGACCTCGAGACCGCGGTGCTTGGCGATGCGAGCCGCGAGCTGGCCGACCGGGCCCAGGCCGAGCACGGTGATCGAGCCGCCGTCCGGCACCCCGGCGTATTCGACGCCCTGCCAGGCGGTCGGGAGGATGTCACTCAGGTAGAGGTAGGACTCGTCGGGCAGGTCGCGACCGACGACGATGCAGTTCGCGTCTGCGAGCCGGACCTGCAGGAACTCGGCCTGTCCGCCCGGCACCTGGCCGTAGAGCTTCGTGTAGCCGTACAGGGAGGCGCCGCTGCCGTGCTCCTTCACCTGGGTCGTCTCGCACTGCGACTGCAGCCCGTTGCGACACATGAAGCACTCGCCGCACGCGATGGTGAAGGGGATGACGACCCGGTCGCCGACCGCGACGCGGGTGACCTCGGAGCCGACGGCCTCGACGACACCCATCGTCTCGTGGCCGAGGACGTCACCGCGGTCGAGGAACGGGCCGAACAGTTCGTAGAGGTGGAGGTCGGAGCCGCAGATGGCCGCCGAGGTGACACGGATGATCGCATCGGTGGGGGCGGTGATCGCGGGGTCCGGGACGGTCTCGACCGACACCGACCGGCGACCCTGGTACGTGAGTGCGCGCATGGATGCTCCTTCGTCGTTGTCCGTCCACCCTGCGCCTCCCTGGCGTCGGGCGACTGGGGGTGGACGTCTCGTCGGAGGGCTGATACGAGCTCAGCGTGCCGCGTCGGCGGCCACGCGCTGGAGACTGGCGAGCACCGACCGGACCGCGGACCGCGCCATCGCCTCCGGTCTGGCCAGGACGTCGACGTGCCGGGCGAGGACCGCGCCGGCGACCGGTCGGAGGATCATGCCGTCGACGGCCAACGGCGCCGCCGTGGTGCGCGGCATGACGGCGATCGCAGCTCCGGTGCGGACCACCTGGGCGGCGACCGAGAACTCGTTGATGCGGTGGTCGATCCGCGGCGCCCGTCCGCTCAGAGCGCCCAAATGGTGGAGGACGCCGGCGAGCGGGAACCCTTCGTGCGTCGAGATCCAGCGTTCGTCCCGCAGATCTTCCGGCCGTACCTCCGATTGTGCGGCCAGCGGATGCGTCTCGTGCATCGCGATGTCCAGGGGCTCGACGAGCAGCGGCGTCACGACGAGGCGGTCGAGCGGCCACGCCGGCTCGTGCGGGAGGCGGTGGGCGATGACGAGGTCGTAGTCGGCGGTGAGACCGGCGAAGCGGTCCTGCGCGACGTCGGCGTCGGCGAGGAGGAGCCGCGGAACCGGACCGGTCGCATCGACTCCGGGGACGGGACCGCCCGCGAGCAGCGGTCCCAAGAACGCCAGCCCAGCGCTGTGGAACGCGGAGACGCTCACGGGGCGCTGCTCGTGCTGGAGGAAGGAGTCCACGGCGTCCCTGGCCTCGGCGAGTGCCTCCTCCACGCGCGCGGCGGCGATGGCGAGGGCTTCGCCGGCCTCGGTGAGGACGAGTCGACGCCCGTGCTTCTCGGTGAGGGGCACCGGCATGGTGGCCTGCAGCGCGGCGAGCTGTTGCGACACGGCCGAGGCGCTGACGTGCATGGCCGCGGCGACCGCAGCGACGCTCCCGCGGTCGCCGAGTTCGCGGAGGAGCCGGAGGCGGGCAGGATCCATAAGTGATTCCTTCATCGTCGATCCAGACACTGGCCGTTGTTCTGTCGTGTCCGTCTCCTGGAGAGTAGCGGCATGGCTCGCCGCGCACCCTCCGAACTCATCGTCGACGTGTTGCTCGTCGGGGTCGCAGCGGTCTGGGGCGCCAGCTTCCTCGCGGCGAAGGACCTCGCGGCCGTCACCGGTGTGCCGGCCGCGGTCGCCCTGCGCTTCCTGGCGGCGGTGATCGCCATCGGGCTCATCTGCCTCGTGCGGCGGGAGCGCCTGCCGCGCGGACGGGGCCTGCTGATCGCGGCGGCACTCGGCTGCTCGCAGGCCGCGATCATCGGCCTCGAGACGTGGGGCGTACACCTGACCTCGGCGACGAACGCCGGGCTGCTCATCAGCCTCGCGCTCGTCATGACGCCGGTGCTCGACGGTGTCGCCTCGCGGTCCTGGCTCCCGAGGTCCTACTTCGTCGCCGCGGTCGCAGCCGTGGTCGGTGTCGCGCTGCTCGTGTCGGACGGCGGCCTCCGCGCACCCACCGCGGGTGACGCGCTCGTGATCGCCGCCGCCGTCGTCCGCGCGGTGCACGTGACGTCGAGCGCGCACCTGACCCGAGGCCGCACCGACAGCACGCTCGGCGTGGTCTTCGTCCAGATGCTCGTGTGCGCCGGCGCGTTCAGCCTCATCGCCGGTGACGGGCTCGCCGCGGCCGTCACCCGGCTCGACGTGCGCGGATGGCTGGACGTGCTGTTCCTCGGCCTCCTGTGCTCCGTGTTCGCCTTCGTCGTCCAGCTGTGGGCGGTGCGGCGGACCTCGGCCTCGCGCGCGAGCATCCTCATGGGGACGGAACCCGTCTGGGCGCTCCTCGTCGGCGTGCTCATCGCGGGGGAGGTGATCGGCCCGCTCGGTGTGCTCGGTGCGGCGCTGATCATCGTGGCGAGCTATGTCGGCCAGGCGATCGAACGTCGCCACCGTGCGCGGACGACCGGCACGGCACCCACGGCGCAGCAGGAGCCGGCGCCCGTCTGACGGGGTCTACAGCGTGGTCGCCGAGCCGGTGAACGGCGTTCCCAGCGGTGCTGTGTCCTCGATCCGGCAGGCGCGGACGTCGATCTCATGGATCGGTGTCCCCTCCCTCGACGTCGCGAGCACCCCGCGGATCGCATCGCCGACGAGGCGGAGGGTCGCCGGCACCGGAGCGCCGTCGGTCACGCCGATGGTCACGCCGATCGTCAGCGCACCGTCTGCTTCGCGACCGACGGCCACCTTCGCGGGTTCCTCGTCGTCAGGACCGACCGCATCGGCGACGGTCCGCAGGACCACACGGATCGGCGACCCGGTCGCGTAGACCGTGGTGACCCCCGGTGTCGCTGCGACGACGGCGGTGAGCTGCTGCGAGAGTGCGGCATCGGTGTCCATCAGGAGTCCTCCGGCCGGGCGACGCGCTGCGTGTGGATGTCGATGATCGTGACGTCGACGGCGACCACGTTGAGTTCGGTGTGCGTGGAGAGTTCCGCGACGACGCAATCCCGGATGAGCTGCGACAGTCGTTCGAGGTTGTTGCCGAACGCGGCCGAGGCGGTGATCGCCACCGTGATGGGCGCGTCCAGGGTCGTCACATCGCCGTCGAGGCGGACGCGACCGACGATGACCCCGCCGACGCTGTCACCCACCCCGCGGATCAGGGTGCGGACCGAACCTTCCGTGATGCGCAGGTGCACCTCGGGGTCCGGATGCCTGAGCGGGATGTCCCGACCGGCGTGCGCCTCGAGCGAGATGTTCTGGAGCACCGCGTGCATCCAGGAGCGGTCCTGCTCGGAGTGCGTCGCGGCCTCCGACTTGAGCAGCGCCCAGGTCTGGGTGCGCAGCCGGAGGAGGGCGTCGAGGGCGAGTTGGCAGCCGGGGGAGGCTTCGATGTCGGGGTCGAGGGGCTCGCGGCCGCTGTCGAGGTAGTCGGAGAGCTCGTCGATGGTGTGCCCGTCGAGGTCGGCGCCGGCCAGGCCGTCGAGCATGGACTCGTCGTCGTCGTTCATCGCCACACCTCCATCTCCCGCAGGACGGTCTGTCTGGCCCGCGCGAGCTGACCGCGCACCGTCGACGCCGGGACCCCGAGCGACTCGGCGATCTCGACGTACGACAGCCCGCCCGTCTCCTTGAGCATCCAGCACTCACGCTGCATGGCGGGGAGTCGGTCCAGGACCGAAGCGAGGGCGCTCATCTGCATGCGCACCTCGACGACCCGTTCCGGGGATTGATGGGACGGGGCGGGTGCATTCCAATCCTCGATCTCGCTGTGCTCGCGGCGGCGCCTGATGCGGTCGATCGCCCGGTTCGAGACCATGCGCATCAGCCAGGACTTCACCGCGTTCGGGTCGTTCAGCCGGTCCAGCTGACCCCAAGCCTGGATGAGGACGTCCTGTACGACGTCCTCCGCCTCCGACTGGTTGCCCAGCACGCGGACGGCGTAGGCGCGCATGAGGGAACCGTGCCGGAAGACGAGGACTTCGAAGGCGGTGACGTCTCCGTCGGCCGCGCGCTCGGCGAGGATGCCGTCCGAGAGGACCTCGAGCGAGCGCTTCACGGTGTGGCTAGAGGACGGCGAACGCGGTGAAGGCGACGGCGGTCGCGGACACGATCGCGGACGCGGCGACCGTGGCGACGTACGGAAACTGGAGCGTCTTCGCCGGGCCGTTCTCCACCGCCTCCTTGGCACGGAGCAGGGAGACGAAGACCCCGAGGTCCTTACCGGTGCTCGAGGCGGCGACGAAGCGGCCGTCCCGGAACTCGACCATGCCGGCGTACTCGCCGTCGATCGAGGCGACCCAGAGGGTCGCGTCCGGCTCAGCCCAGGCGACCGTGGTCGTCGTGCCTCGCTCCAACACCGTGCTCATGACTTCTCCTTGCTCAACTGTCGTGTTGTTAGAGAATCTAGCGATTCATGCGTCTGCATGTACCCCACTTGACATTGCGATTCGGACTCCGCTAGACAAACTCGTTACGAGAACCACTACTGTTGAACTTCATGACCGCCCAAGCCGTTGAAGCGCAGCATTACTGGTACGAGCAGGACGAGCACGAGCGCGGCCGCCACATCCTCGAAGCCATGCGGCTGTACCGCGCGGCGGAGGCCGCCATGCGTCGTCGCACGCGCGACGAGATGCACATGGGCGAGAACGATCTGCTGGCCCTGCGCTTCATGTTGCGGGCCAAGCAGGAGCACCGGTTGGTCAGTCCGACCGATCTGGGTGCCTACCTCGGCATCAAGACCTCGTCGGTCACGGTCATGCTCGACCGCCTGGAAGCGGCGGGTCACGTCGTCCGGCAGCCGAGTGAGACCGACCGCCGTCGCGTCACGGTCTCGACCACCGACTTCGCCGACGCCGAGGTCCGCAAGACGCTCAGTCACATGCACCACCGCATGATGGAGGCCACCACCGGGATCGACCCCGAGATGGCGGCCGGCATCGTCGACTTCCTCGACCGCATGCGCGAGGCCGTCGACTCGATCGATCGCACCGAGCCCGAGGGGCAGCCGCAGCACTGAACGGTGGCGCCGAGCCGTCGATGAGCCGGCAGGCCACTCGGCCGGCTCCACCTGGCCTCATGTGAAACAGCGAGGCGGGCCGCACGGTCTGATCCGTGTGACCCGCCTCCGAATGTCTTCGACGATTTCGACCGCGCGCTGCGGGCCCTCCAGGCACCGCTCGAGCCGACTCTCAGAAGTCCCCGACCTTCGATGATCCGATGGTAATCGAGCACGTGTCGGACGGCCGATGCTTGAACGGTCGGATCGCTTGTGCTACTCGCGGTCGTTCCGGTTGCCGCGCCTCAGTTGTCGGCGGCCAGCTCCGGGTAGTCGGTCTCCGGCATGAGTTCGAGCCCCGCCGGCGTGTAGGTGCGGTCGAGCATGGCCTGCAACCAGGCGCGGTTGAGCGAGACCGGGCGGGAACCGGTGAACCGGAAGACGATGGGGACGCCGGTCTCGATCCAGATCGCGTAGCGGCCCGAGCCGTGTGCGGGGTCGATGGTCCACGAGAGGAGGAACGCCTCACCCTTGCGGAGCTTGGAGACGACGACCATCTGCACGTGGGCGAGGGTCCGGTCCTCGAGTTCGAGTGCTTCGTTCCCGTATCGCAGCGTTCCCATGTTCCCCAGCCCCCTGTCCCTGTGTGCGGTGGATCACCGCGCCGACAATTCTGGCAGTTCCCGTCCACGGGCTGCGAACCCGAGGGGTGGGAGTGCCGGTCAGTCGGCGTCGAGGACGGCGTCGAGGAGGCCCGGGAACCGGGTGTCGAGGTCGTCGCGCCGCAGGGTGAGTGTGCGGTGGCGACCGTTCGGCTCGTTCCTGATGACGCCGGCCTCGCGGAGCACCTTCATGAGGTGGGACTTCGTCGACTTCGGGATCGTGGGGTCGAGGGCGGTGCAGTTCGCAGCGTCCATCGGGCCGTCCCGCAGCTGCCGCACCATCTCGAGCCGGTCGGGATCGCTGAGCGCGAAGAGCACGGCCGGCAGCTCGATCGCCTCGCGGTCGGGGTGCGTGAGATCGGCGGGTGCAGGCATGGTTCGATAATAGTTGAACAATCCGCGGAAAGCGCGTATCGTCCAATCGTTCGACATTTTTGGAACCAAAGGATGCCCACCCGTGCAGACGACGACCCCGTCACCCCCGACCCGACCCGTGCCCTCCGCGGCCGCCGGCGCGGCGGTGCTGCCTCGCCGTCGCTTCGGCTTCGTCCTCGCGGGGCTCGGCAGCACGCTCATGCTCGCCGGCGCCAGCGCTCCGTCACCGTTCTACCCGGAGCTCCAGGAGCGGCTCGGCATCGGCCCGATCGGCGTCACCATCGCCTTCTCGGCCTACGCGCTCGCCCTGCTGGTCGCACTCCTCACGATCGGTTCGGTCTCGGACCATCTCGGACGCCGCCCGGTGATCACCGCAGGGTTCGTCGTGCTCGCCGCGAGCATGCTGCTGCTGTGGCACGTCGACTCCGGCGCGCTGCTGTACCTCGCGCGCGTGCTCCAAGGTCTTGCCAGCGGGGCGCTGCTCTCGACTCTGTCGGCGACCATCATCGATCTGGCCCCGCCCGAGCGACCACGGGCGGCGACCCTCCTGAACGCCATCGCGCCGATGATCGGTCTCGCCTCCGGCACGATCCTCGCGGGCGTCCTCCTGCAGACGGTCGCCGATCCGTCGAGCTGGACGTTCCTGCCGCTGGCGGTCGCCTACCTGCTCATCGCGGTGTCCATCTGGATCGTGCCGGAGACCTCCGCCCGCGCTCCCGGATGGGCCCGTGCCATCCGACCACGCGCAGCCGTCCCCGTCGACGCCCGACGGTTGTTCGTCGTGAGCATCCCGATCGTCCTCGGCGGGTGGGCGACCGGCGGCCTGTTCCTCTCCCTCGGGCCGAGCATCATGCACACGGAGCTCGGCGTGGACGGCCAGCTCGGCGGGGCACTGCTCATCGGGCTGCTGCCGGCCGCGGGGGCCGTCGCCGCCGCGGTGCTGCACCGTCGCCGACCCGTCGTCGCGGCCGTCTACGGCGCCTCCGCACTGTCCGCCGGGACCGTGCTCCTGCTCGTCGCCCTGATCCTCGGGTCGCTCCCGATCGCGGTGGTCGCCGTCGTGATCGCCGGAACCGGGTTCGGCACGGCGTTCATGGGCACGATCGCCTCACTCGTCCCGCTCGCGCCCGCCGACGAACGCGCGGAGCTGTTCGCCGCGCTGTACATCGTCGCCTACCTGTCCTTCGGGGTCCCGGCCGTCATCGCGGGTCTCCTCGCCTCGGCCATCGGGCTCCACGCCACGGTCCTCGGCTACGGCACGGTCGTCGCGATCGCCGCGGGCACGGCCGCCGTGGTGCGTGCTCGTTCAGCCCGCTGACGGCCCCTCGGCGAGGCGATCGAGGAGGGTCGACGCTCGGTAGGGGATGACCTCGATGAGCGAGACCTTCGTGTTCGTCCGGACCACGCCCGGAGCCGCGAGTAGCACGCCGGCGATGCGGTGCAGGTCCTCCGTGTCGTGCGCGACGACCTTCGCGAAGAGGTCGGCGTCTCCGGTGGTCGCGTGCACCTCGACGATCTCCGGGATCGACTCGAGGGCCGCGTAGGCCTCGTTCGCGAGGTCCTGCCGGATGGAGATCTCGATGAACGCGGTGAGCGGGTAGCCCAGCGCCGACAGTCGCACCCGGCGACTCGGAGCGCCAAGTGCGCCGCTCGTCTCGAGTCGGCGCAGGCGAGCGTGGACGGTGTTCCTCGCGATGCCGAGGGAGCGTGCAAGGGCGAGCGCTGTCATGGACGGGTCGTCGTCGAGCGCGGTCAGGATGCGCGCGTCGAGGTGGTCGATGGTCGCGGGATGAGGCATATTGCTCACTCTCAGGCTGGGAATCGAGCACGATGACCACTGCACTCTACTCGTGTTGCGCAACACGATGAGCTGACGCATCGTTGGCGGAATGAGCACCCAGCAGCCGAGCACCGCGACGTCGAGCGCGCAGCCGGCTCCTTCCACACCTGCCCCGGCGCCGTCTCCGCTCCGACACGGGGTGGTCGAGGACATCCTCGGGCTGCTCGTCGGCGTCACCGTGGTGTCGTTCGGGCTGTTCATCCTGAAGGCGGGATCGGCCGTGACCGGCGGGACGGCCGGCCTGTCGCTCCTCGTCAGCTACCTCGCACCCGTGCCGTTCCCGGTGCTGTTCATCGCGATCAACCTGCCGTTCTTCCTGCTCGCGATCCGCGGCAAGGGCTGGGTGTTCACGCTGCGGAGCGGCGGCGCGATCGTGCTCGTGTCCGTCCTGTCCGGGGTGCACCCGCTGTTCCTGCCGGTCGGGCACATCGACCCGTTCTACGCGGCCGTGGTCGGCAACGTGCTCTGCGGCGTCGGCATCCTCATCCTGTTCCGACACCGAGCCAGTCTCGGTGGGTTTAACATCGTCGCGCTGATCCTCCAGGACCGGTTCGGTGTCCGCGCGGGCTACGTGCTCATGGCCGTCGACACCGTGGTGGTGCTCGTGTCACTCGTGGCCGTGCCGCCGCTCAACGTGCTCGTCTCGGCGCTCGGCGCGGTCCTGCTGAACCTCATCCTCGCGCTGAACCACCGGCCGGGCCGGTACCTCGGGGTGTAGCAGGCCGGACGCCGAGTGCGTGCCCGCTGCGCCTACTGCTTGTAGGACGACAGGAAGTTGCCGAGCCGCTCGATCGCGTCGGTGAGGACGCGCTCCTCCGGCAGTGTGACGACCCGCAGGTGGTCGGGATCCGGCCAGTTGAAGCCCGTGCCCTGGACGAGCAGGATGTGCTCCGCCACGAGCAGATCGTGGACGAGCAGCTCGTCGTCGTGGATCTCGTGGACCTCCGGGTCGAGGCGCGGGAAGGCGTAGAGCGCACCCATCGGCTTGGTGCAGGAGACGCCCGGGATCGAGTTGAGACCGGCCCAGGTGGCGTCGCGCTGCTCGAGCAGGCGACCGCTCGGCGCGATGAGGGCGTCGATCGACTGCACGCCGGAGAGCGCCGCCTGCACGGCGTGCTGTGCCGGCACGTTGGGGCACAGACGCGTGGACGCCAGGAGGGTGATGCCCTCGAGGAAGCCGCGCGCGTGGTCACGCGGCCCCGTGATGACGAGCCAGCCGGACCGGTAGCCAGCGACCCGGTAGGTCTTCGACAGGCCGTTGAACGTGAGGCAGAGGAGGTCGGGGGCGACGGTCGCCATCGGGATGTGGACGGCGTCGTCGTACAGGATGCGGTCGTAGATCTCGTCGGCGAGCAGCAGCAGCCCGTGCTCGCGTGCGACCCCGGCGATCTGCTCCAGCACCTCGCGGGAGTACACCGCACCCGTGGGGTTGTTCGGGTTGATGACGACGATCGCCTTGGTGTTCGGCGTGATCTTGGAGCGGATGTCCTCGATGTCGGGCGCCCAGTCCGCCTCCTCGTCGCAGCGGTAGTGCACCGGCGTGCCACCCGCGAGGCTCGTCATCGCGGTCCACAGCGGGTAGTCGGGCGCGGGGATGAGGACCTCGTCGCCGTCGTCGAGGAGGGCCTGCATCGTCATCGTGATGAGCTCGGAGACGCCGTTGCCGAGGAACACCCACTCCGGGTCGACGCGGGGGAACCCCTCCATCTCCTCGTAGCGGTAGGAGACGGCCTGGCGCGCGGAGAGGATGCCGCGGCTGTCGCTGTACCCGTGCGAGTGGGGGAGCGCGGCGATCATGTCGCGCACGATCTGGTGCGGTGCCTCGAAGTCGAAGATGGCGGGGTTGCCGGTGTTGAGCTTCAGGATGCGGTGCCCGTCGGCCTCGAGACGCACGGCCTCGACGAGGGCCTTCCCCCGGATCTCATAGAGGACGCTTTTCAGCTTGGAGGACTGGTCGAGGGTGCGGCGGGTGGTCATCCCCACAGGCTACTGCGGCGACCTGCGCGCGTGGCAGTGCCGATTGCAGGATCGCGGCTCCTGGCTGCGCCGGCGCTTCGGCGAGCCCGAGTCACGCTGTCGGGCTGGGTACCCGCTGTCAACAACGGGGACACGATTCGTCCACGTTCAGGGTAAAGGAGTACCGTCAGACGCTGGCGGTCAAGACTGCCTGGTCAGAGGCACGGAGGAATCGTGACCGGAAACGCAACTACCCGATTCGACAATGTGGCCATGTTGTCGGTGGCGAGCACGCTGCCGTCCGCAGTGGTGACCTCGGTCGAGATCGAAGAAGGTCTCGCGGGTGCGATGAAACGCGCCCGCCTCCCGAAGGGCATCCTGCGACGCGTCGCCGGTGTCGTCGAGCGACGCCACTGGGGACCCGGCGAGAACTCGGACGACGCCACGGTGTCGGCCGGTCGCCGCGCGCTCGCCGAGGCCGGCATCTCGCCCTCGCAGATCGGGCTCATGATCAACACCTCGGTGACGCGGCAGCACCTCGAGCCCTCCGTCGCCGTCCGCATCCACGACGGCCTCGGCCTGCCGAGCTCGGCCATCAACTTCGACATCGCCAACGCCTGTCTCGGCTTCGTCACCGGCATGACCATGGCGGCCGCGATGATCGAGTCCGGCCAGATCGAGTACGCGCTCATCGTCAACGGCGAGGACGCGAGCGAGGTGCACGCCAACACGATCGAGCGGCTCAGTGGCAGCACCATCGACCGCGACGACTTCATGAGCGAGTTCGCCTCCCTCACCCTCGGCTCCGGGGCCGCCGCCGCCGTCATCGGGCCGGCCGACCGCCACCCCGAGGGGCACCGCATCCTCGGCGGCGTCACCCGCGCGGCGACGGAGTTCAACCACCTCTGCGTCGGCAGCGTCGACGGCATGTTCACCGATGCCCGAGCACTCCTCAAGGGCGGGCTCGACCTCGTCGTCTCCGCGTGGAAGGAAGCCGCCGGCGACTCGTGGCGGTGGTCGAAGATGGACCGCTACATCACCCACCAGGTGTCGTCCATCCACACGGACTCCATGGTGAAGGCCGCCTCGCTCGACCGCAGTCGCGTACCGGTCACCTATCCCTACCTCGGCAACGTCGGACCGGCCTCCATCCCGATCACCCTCGCCGACCAGCAGTCGACACTGAACAAGGGCGACCGCGTCCTCCTCATGGGCGTCGGCTCGGGGTTGAACACCGGTCTCATGGAACTCGCGTGGTAGCGGGTACGGTCGCCGCGAACGTCGGCCTGCGGACCATGGGTGTGCGCGCCGCCGGTCTGCCCGGCCTCCCCGCGCGGTACTCGCGCCGCATCGACGTCCCCGGTCGGCTGGCGGACGACGGCGTGACGAGGAACTGGCACTACCTCGACACCGCCGAGGCGCTCAGCGAAGCCGGTGTCGAGCCGGCCGGCACCGTCCTCGCCGTCCACGGCAACCCGACCTGGTCGTACCTCTGGCGCTCGCTCATCACCCGGTCCGTCGAGCAGGCCGACGCCGGCGGTACCGCCTGGCGCGTCGTCGCCGTCGACCAGCTCGAGATGGGCTGGTCCGAGCGGACCGAGATCACCCGCACCCTCGAACAGCGGATCGCCGACCTCGCAGCCTTCTCCGACGCGCTCGGCCTCACCGGTCCCGTCGTCACCCTCGGCCACGACTGGGGCGGCGTCATCTCCCTCGGCTGGGCCACCGAGCATCCTGAGCTCCTCGTCGGGTCGATGCTGCTCAACACGGCCGTGCACCACCCGGAGGGCACCCCGATCCCCGCGCCACTGCGGCTCGCCGGCGCTCGCGGCATGCTCGGCGCAGGTTCGGTGCAGACGACCGCCTTCCTCGACACGACGCTGTCGCTCGCGTCCCCGCCGCTCGATCGCGACGTCCGCGACGCGTACCGCAGCCCCTACTCCGCTCCTGCGCGACGCCGCGGCATCGGTGCGTTCGTCGCCGACATCCCGGCGACCCCGGAGCATGTCAGCTTCCCGCGCCTCGAGCGCCTCGCCGACGACGTCGCCCAGCTCCGCGTCCCTGCGCTCATGCTGTGGGGTCCGCGAGACCCGATCTTCAGCGACCGCTACCTCGACGACCTCGCCGACCGCCTCCCGCACGCCGAGGTCCACCGTTTCGCCGGCGCGGGTCACCTCGTCATCGAGGACGCCCCGGTCGCCGAGTCGTTGCTCGCCTGGCTCGACGACCGGCTGCCGCAGGGCGCGCCGGTCGAAGCGACGCCTGTGGAGTCCGCTGCCGCTGCGACCGAGCAGCCCGACTTCGAACCGCTCTGGCGGCGGTTGGACGAGCGACGCACCGACGACAGCGATGCGATCGTCGAACAGCGCGGTTCGGGTGCGGCCCGTCGCGTCAGCTGGAAGCAGCTCGACGACCGCGTGACGCGATTGGCCGCCGGCTTGCACCGCATCGGCGTCCGGCGCGGCGACCGCGTGTCCCTGCTCGTCACGCCCGGCGCAACGCTCACCGCCGTGATCTACGCCTGCCTGCGCATCGGCGCGGTCGTGGTCGTCGCCGACGCCGGTCTCGGCGTCAAGGGCCTCCACCGTGCGGTCCGAGGCGCGTGGCCCGCCTACGTCATCGGCGAGACCAAGGGCCTCGCCGCCGCTCGTGCGCTCGGCTGGCCGGGTGTGAAGATCTCCGCGGCCCGCCTTCCTGGCGCGACCGCGACGGCCCTCGGCGTCTCGCACAGTCTCAAGGACCTGCTCGACGCCCGTGCAACGCCTGAGCTGCCCGGCGAACCCGGCCCGACCGACCTCGCGGCGATCCTCTACACCTCGGGATCGACCGGCCCGGCGAAGGGCGTGAAGTACACCCATGCTCAGCTGTCGTCGTTGCGCGACGTCCTCTCGGAGCACTTCTCGATCACCGCCGACTCGGGGCTCGTCACCGGGTTCGCGCCGTTCGCGCTGCTCGGCCCGGCGCTCGGAGCCCGTTCCTCGACGCCGGAGATGGACATCTCGGCGCCCCGGACACTCACCGCTCGAGCGGTCGCTGCCGCCGTGGCCGAGACGGACGCCGACATCGTCTTCCTCTCGCCGGCCGCCATCCTGAACGTGGTCGCGACCGCCGATGCGCTCGACGCAGGGGACCGACAGGCGCTCCAGGGTGTCAGGACCGTGCTCTCGACGGGCGCACCCGTCAGCCGCCAGCTCCTCACGGCACTCGTGGGTGTCCTGCCCAACGCGTCCGCACACGCGGTGTACGGCATGACCGAGTGTCTGCTCGTCTCTGACATCACCCTCGACACGCTGCCCGACGAGGACACCGAGCACACGGGGGTGTGCGTCGGGACGCCCATCGGCGGGGTCGACGTGCGCATCAGCCCGCTCGACGAGGCCGGACGCGCCACCGGTGCGCCGACGCAGGACGCGGACCGCCTCGGCGAGGTCATCATCTCGGCCGAGCACCTCAAGTCGCAGTACGACCGGCTCTGGCTGACCGACCGGGCCGCCGTCCGCGACGTCGCCGACGGCGGGCGCTGGCACCGCACCGGCGACGTCGGGCATCTCGACGCCGATGGCCGCCTCTGGATCGAGGGCCGTCTGCCGCACGTGATCGCGACCCAGGACGGACCGATCGCCCCGGTCGGACCTGAGCAGGCGATCGAGACGGTGACGCTCGTCCGCCGCGCCGCCGTCGTGGGCGTCGGTCCCGAGGGTCTCCGCCAGTGCGTCGCGATCGTCGAGACCACCACGGGTACGAAGCGGGTCCAGCTCGCCGAGGCCCAGCTCGCAGGGCAGGTGCGCGACGCCTCACCGCAGCCGCTCGTCGCCGTCTTCGTGGTCCCCGAGCTGCCGACCGACATCCGACACAACTCCAAGATCGACCGCACCCGCCTGTCGGTGTGGGCGGAAGGCATCCTGGCCGGTGAACGGCTGAGCACCCCGTGACCGTCCTCGTCACCGGTGCGAGCGGCATGCTCGGCCGCGAGGTCGCCCTCGAGCTGCTCCGTGGCGGACATCGCGTCCGGGTGTTGCAGCGTGGACCGTCGGCACTCACCGACGTCGAGGAGGTGCGCGGATCCATCACCGACGCAGCCGTCGTCGAGTCGGCGATGGACGGTGTCGACGCGGTCGTGCATCTGGCCGCGAAGGTCTCGTTGGCGGGTGACCCGGCGGAGTTCGAACGCGTCAACGTCGCCGGGGCCGAGGTCGTCCTCGACGCGGCCGAGACCGCAGGCGTCTCGCGGTTCGTCCACATCTCCTCGCCGTCCGTCGCGCACGGTGGCTCGGCGCTCGTTGGTGTCGGTGCGGAACCGGCCGATCCGGGCGCGGCTCGCGGTGAGTACGCGCGCACGAAGGCGCAGGGCGAGCTGCTCGCCCTCGCGCGGGACCGCCGCGGCTTCGCGGTCGTCGTCGTGCGGCCGCACCTCGTCTGGGGTCCGGGTGACCCGCAGCTCGTCGAGCGCATCGTGGATCGCGCGCGCCGCGGCCGCCTGCCCCTGCTCGACGACGGCACCGCGCTCATCGACAGCACGTACGTCGCGAACGCGGCCTCGGCCATCGCGGCGGCGCTCGAACACGCGGAGACGGCACACGGTCGTGCGTTCGTGGTGACGAACGGTGAGCCGCGTCCGGTCGGCGAGCTGCTCGCGGGTATCTGCCGTGCTGCCGGCGTGAAGCCGCCCGCCTTCAGTGTCCCCGCCGGCGTCGCCCGAGCTGCCGGTGGGCTCGTCGAGCGCCTGTGGAGCATCCGCCCCGGCGCCGATGAGCCGCCGATGACGCGCTTCCTCGCGGAGCAGCTGTCGACCGCGCACTGGTTCGACCAGCGACAGACCCGCGCGGCCTTGCACTGGAAGCCGACGGTCTCGATCGACGAGGGCCTCGAACGCCTGGCCACGCACTACCGCGCCTGACTCCGGCCGGCCGGTGCGGCCTGGGGGCGGTCACCGATGCGCAGTCCCAGCCCCGCCGCCGCGGTCCAGGCACCCGAGTGCCGGCTCAAGCGGCGGCGGGGTCTGGGCCACACCCGGGCGAGGGAGCCCGGTACGCATCATGGTACGTGCTGGGCCTGGTCTGTGTCGTCGGAAGGGCCCATCCGTTCGCAAGATGGCCATCCCGCTCCCGGTGCGTCGACCCAGCCCCGCCGCGGCGATCCAGACATTCGGGTGCCGGCTCGAGCGGCGGCGGGGTCTGGGCCACGACCGGGAAGGGAATCCCGGTGTGGACGATGGTACGCGCCAGGCCGGGCGGTGTCATCAGTGGATCCGCGTCGACTCCCGGCGGTGTGGCTGCTGCCAGACTGGACGCATGGTCGACACGTTCTTGCGCCCGTGGGACGCCGACGACGCGCAGTCCCTCCAAGCCGCCTACGTCGAGAACGCCGACCTGGCTCCGCAATTCGGCGACACGGACTTGTCGACCGTCGAAGACGCCGTCCACTTCATCGAGCGTGCGCTGATCCCCTCCGAGTCCCGGCTCAACTGGGCGATCGTCCGCGACGGTTCGGTGGTCGGCAACGTCGGTGTCTCCGCGATCGACCGGCGACACGGCACCGCGTGGCTGTCCTACTGGCTGATCACGGGTGCGCGGGGCGGCGGTCTCGCGACGCGAGCGGTCAGGACGGTCGCCGATCACGCATTCCGCGAGGGGCTGTTCCGCTTGGAACTGGGCCATCGGGTCAACAACCCTGCGTCCTGCGGGGTCGCGACACGGGCCGGCTTCCTCCCTGAGGGCATCGAACGGCAGAAGCTCGCGTACGGCGCCGATCGTTTCGATGTCGAGCTGCACGCCCGCTTGGCGACGGACCCGGCGCCTGACGGCGATCTGCTTCTTCCGATTCGTTAGGAGGTCCGGTCTGGCGGCGTCGATCTGCCTGCCGCACGCGTTGCCGCGGTCATGAGCTTCATCGCGACGAGCACCTTCGGATCTGCAAGAGCGACGACGAAGCCTTCAGCGTGTGCTCTGACGTCTCCTCGGCCGTCGGGGATGAACGGCCTCGCATTCGAGTTCAACCATGTCGGCGAAAGCGAATGACGCTCCGCCAGCCTCGCTGCTTCTTCCCGTACTTCAGTGTCCGGCCAGAAGACCGCGTCGACATCGGTCGTCACACGTATGTCGTGATCGTCCGGGTACTGCAAAGCCAGTGCCGCCCCTCCGACCACGTACATACGTCCGTTCACCTCCCGCTCGGTCAAAGCGCCCTCGAGCTCCCCCATCAGCTGGCGGATGAAACCTGGATCCAACTGCTGTTCATGGCTCACGCGCGGCTCAGGCTCTGTTCGTCGATGAAGATGTTGAGGCGCCGCAAGTGCTCCGGCGAGCGGGTGCGCGCACGCTCCCGCAGGCTGTCGAACTGGGAGACGAACCATGGCTCGGGCAGCGGCGTCGGCTCGGGCCATCGTGATGTGAGCGCATCAGGCAGTGCTCGACCGTAATGGGCTCTGAACAGGGTGTCCCACCCGGTGTCCGGGAGTTCCTGTGGAGGCCTGCCGAACAGCGGGTCAGCCGCAAGGCCGGGCTCGACCGTGACCTTCTGCACCGCTTGCGTCAGCAGACGGAGGGCGAACGTGCGATCTCCCTCGATGAGTGCGTCGCTCATGGCCTTCGAGACGCCGGCGGGCGAGAACCGAGCGGCGGGTGATGACGAGTCGACCGCATCGATGACGATGTCCTTGCCCAGTGCGCGCAGTGCCCGCTCGAGCGATGCGAGCTTGATCGTCGCGTCCTCCTCGGACTTCAGGAGCTGTGAGATCGCCCCAGGGGTGACGTGCAGGCGCCGAGCCAGTTCGGCCCCGCTCGTCCCCGCAGCGCTCATCGTGTCCCGAATCAGCGTACTCACCGACTCCCCCTATCGTTAGCTACAGCTAAATTCTATCAAGGCATGCTGATCAATCGCCTGCGCTGCGCATGGTCCCTTCCTGTCGGACGTCTGCTCTAGCGTCGAGCGCATGCGTTCGTTCCGGATCCAGGTGCCCGATGCCGACCTCGAAGACCTGCGGCGGCGACTCGACGCGGTTCGCCTCCCCGCCGCGATCGGTGACGCCGGCGAGGAGAGCGCCCTCTCGCTCGACCGGTTGCGGGCACTCGTCGCCCGCTGGCAGGACGGCTTCGACTGGCGGCGCATCGAGCGCGAGCTTCAGGATGTGCCGCAGTTCGAGGTGGAGGTCGACGGGCAGCGGCTGCATGTCGCGCGGCTACCGGCACCGGGCGGTGTCACGGTGACGGTCCCGGTGATCGCGTTCCACGGTTGGCCGTACTCCTTCGTCGAGATGCTGCCGCTGGCGAGGGAACTCGCAGGACGCACGGTCGACCTCGGAGGCGGCCGGACACTCGGCTTCGAGGTCGTCGTCCCCTCCCTGCCCGGGTACGGGTTCTCGGAGCCGCTCTCGGACCGGCCGTTCACCGGTCCGGTGGTCGCCGAACTGATGCACGCGCTCATGACCGAGGTGTTGGGGCACGTGAGCTACCTCACCTACGGCGAGGACGTCGGTTCGACGACGAGCGACTGGCTCGCGGCGCTGTATCCCGAATCGGTCATCGGCCAGTTCGCGACGCACGCCGCCTTCCCGTCTGCGTCCCGAGCCCGCGACCTCACCGCCGAGGAGCAGGACTGGCTCGATCGACACGACCAGGAGTGGGCTCGTGGTCTCGCCTACGCCCGGGTGCAGGCCACCAGGCCCGAGATCCTCGCGACGGCCCTGAACGACTCACCGGTGGGCCTCGCCGCATGGATCGCGGAGAAGCTCCTCGCGTGGGCGGGTGACGGCACCTGGTGGACCGACGACGAGCTGCTGACCACGGTCTCGCTGTACTGGTTCACGCAGAGCATCGGATCATCGTTCCGGCCGTATCGCGACCACCCGAAGCAGCCCGAACTCCCGCTGATCGAGGTGCCCGTGACCGTCGCCGTGCAGACGGGCGAACGCGGACTCCCGCGCTCCTACGCGGCGCGGGCGTACAGCGACATCCGGAGCTGGACGGAACTGGATCGCGGGGCGCACTTCACGGCCTGGCAGGTGCCGGTCGCTGTGGCGGACCGGATCCAGGCCTTCGTCGAGACGCTTCCCGTCACCGACTGATCGGCTCCTCAGTCCTCGTCGTCGCGAAGTGATCGGATCATGCTGCGCAGGACGACGAGCGCCTCCCGCTGCTGATCGGGGGTCATGCCACTCAGCATCCGGACTTCGACCGATCGCACGGCGGCGGACGCCTGCGCGAGCTGCTCGCGGCCGAGCGGGGTGAGTCGCGTCGGTAGCGCCTTGCCGACGGGGGCCTGTTCGGGGCGGCTGACGAAGCCGTCGCGCTCGAGGGCCTGCAAGAGGACGTTCATCGACTGGCGGGTCACGAAGGCCCCGCGGGCGAGCTCGGAGTTCGACAGCCCAGGTCGCTGGGCGAGGAGTTCGAGGCAGGAGTAGTGCGTGATCGTCATGCCGAGTGGCCGCAAGACCGCCTCCATCGCTGAGCGGAGCGCGCTCGCCGCCTCCTTCAGGAGGTAGCCGAGCGACGTGTCCAGTTCGATCCGATCTTGACCCATGTCAGTATTCTGACATAGAGTGATGCGTGTCAGATAACTGACACAATACGATTGGATGCACATCATGCCCGTCACCGGACCGGACTTCATCTCCCTTCAGGTCACCGACCTCGACGCCTCGCAGGCCTTCTACGAGCAGTACCTCGGGCTCGTCCGCTCGCAGGCCGGCCCACCGCACGCGGTCGTCTTCGAGACGACGCCGACCGCCTTCGCGCTGCGCGACATCGTCCCCGGAACCGACCTCGCTTCGGTGTCCCAGCCCGGGATCGGCGCGGCGATCTGGCTGCACGCCACCGACGTCCAGGAGATCCACGACGCCCTCGTCGCCGACGGGC
This sequence comes from Plantibacter sp. MMLR14_011, assembly GCF_001865025.1. Classification (NCBI taxonomy): domain Bacteria; kingdom Bacillati; phylum Actinomycetota; class Actinomycetes; order Micrococcales; family Microbacteriaceae; genus Plantibacter; species Plantibacter sp. MMLR14_011. Next base: position 147,633 of record NZ_MJGW01000028.1, on the reverse strand, counting down.
ACACGATCGTCTCGGCGCCGATCGACGGCCCGTTCGGTCGCACCTTCACCTTCGCCGACCCGGACGGCTACCAGCTGACCCTCCACGACCGCGCCTGAGCTCGCTCGGGGGCCTGCCGTCGGCTCGTCATTCGGCGCTGTCAACGGGGTGCCGGCCGACGGATCGAGGCGCATACTGGAACGGTCAGACTTATCTGACACACGTCGCTTAGTGAGCGACTGCGGCGTGCGGTTCCGACGCTCGAGGAGGATGTCTCACCATGAAGGCACTGCGGTACACGAAGATCGGCTCGGCCCCCGAGGTCGTCGAGATCGAGAAGCCGACACCGGGGCCGGGTGAGATCCTGCTGAAGGTCACCGCCGCCGGTGTCTGCCACTCCGACGACTACGTCATGAGCCTCCCCGAGGAGGATTACCTCGCGCAGCAGTACCCGCTGCCGCTCACGCTCGGACACGAGGGTGCCGGTGTCATCGAGTCGTTCGGTGAGGGTGTCGAGACGGGCCTGCAGATCGGTGACGCGGTCGCCGTCTACGGGCCGTGGGGCTGCGGCCACTGCCTGAACTGTTCGCAGGGCAAGGAGAACTACTGCACGAACGCCGTCGCCGAGGGGATCCGTCCTCCCGGGCTCGGCAGCCAGGGCTCGATGGCCGAGTACATGATCGTCGACGACGTGCGTCACCTGGTGCCGATCGGCGACCTCGACCCCGTGAGGAACGTGTCGCTCACCGACGCGGGCCTCACGCCGTATCACGCGATCAAGCGCAGCCTGCCGAAGCTCGGTGCAGGCACCTTCGCCGTCGTCATCGGATCCGGTGGCCTCGGTCACGTCGGCATCCAGATGCTCAAGGCGCTCTCCGGCGCGACGGTCATCGTCCTCGACGTGAGCGACGAGAAGCTCGAGCTGGCCAAGCACGTCGGTGCCGACGTCACGCTCATCAGTGACGAATCGGCCGCGGACAAGATCCGCGAGCTGACCGGTGGCATCGGGGTCGACGCGGTGTTCGACTTCGTCGGCGCAGGCCCGACCATCGCCACGGCCACCGCGGTCGCCGCCATGGAGGCCGACGTAACGATCGTGGGCATCGGCGGCGGTTCGGCGACCGTCGGCTTCGGGTCGATCGCCTACGACGCCGCCGTGCGCGTGCCGTACTGGGGTTCGCGGAGCGAGCTCATCGAGGTCTTCGAGCTCGCGAAGGCGGGCAAGGTCGACGTCGAGGTGCAGCCGTACTCGCTCGACGACGCCCCGAAGGCCTACGAGGACCTGCACGCGGGCACGATCCGCGGGCGTGCGGTCATCGTTCCGTAACCACGATTCCCAGAACCGGCGTCCGTCGCACTCGCGGTGGGCGCCGGTTGCTCGTTCCCGGAGGCCGATCCCTCAGCGAGCCACCGTGGGAGGTGTCGATCGTCCCTCGCGACGGGCGTGCAGGTCGTGGCGGATGCAGCTGATCAGCAGCACCAGGGTGAGCACCCACAGCACGACTTGGATCACGCCTGTGATTGCGGGAGGGTCGAGATCGCTGGCTGACGCCGAAGTGAGGTCGCCGCTGGAGATGCGGAGCGCGAAGTCGTTCATGGCGTGGAAGGCGATCACGATCCACAACCGGCCCGTCGCCAGGAACACCCCGTAGAAGGCCGCGCCCATGAGTACGGTTCCGCCGACCTGGATGGCGATGAAGGCGACCGGCAGGCCCGCCAACACGCTGCCGAGTGCGTGTCCGGCACCGAAGAGGAGCGAGGTCGCCACGAGGGTCACCGTCTCACCGTGGTGTGCGCGAAGACTGGCTCTCAGGATGCCCCGGAAGTACAGCTCCTCGCCGACGCCGACGAGGATGTTCACGCCCAAGACGAGGAACACCAGCTCCGGCTTCCTGTCTCCCCAGGGCGTGATCGACAGGAGGGCGACGACCTGGACGAGCATCAGCACCGGAAACGCGAGCATCCACCACCGACGAGGTCTGGTCTCGAAGGCGGCCGGTGTTCGCCAGACATCCCTCGTCCATCCGGCCTTCCTGACGAACAGCACCCCGAGGATGATCAGTGGGATCAGGACGGGGAGGTGGCCGAGAACGAAGTCCTCCACCTCGTTCTGCGGAGGGAACCATTCGGTGAGGAGCCTGGCGAGCCCCGCCGCGACCAGCACGTACAGCACCGCCGCGGCGAGCCCGATCCAGAATCGTTGCGTCACCCGCGTCGCAGTGCCGGGATCACCTGGCGCGCTGGTCATCGGACACGCTCGTTCCGGGGGTGCGCGTCGGCCGCGTGCGTCCGTTCGTCGGTTCTTTTGATGACCCAGTGGACGACGGCAAGGGAGAGGAGTCCGATGAGCGGGGCGAGGATGGCCCCGAAGGCGGTGGAGATGGGGGCGTGCCCGACGGAGAACACCGACACGTCCCAGAGGCCGTGCAGCAGCATCGCCCAGATCAGCGAGCCGGTGACGCGACGCACGATGTAGAACGCCGTTCCCGACGCGAACGCCAGTGCCGCCTGCAGCAGCGAGTTCGCCAGCGGTGCGCCGAGGGCCGCGTTGACGAGGTGCATCACCCCGAATAGCGCGCTGGAGAGGAACCAGACCCAGCCCTCGCCGAGCCGTGATCGGAGCGCGGTCAACAGCAGGCCGCGCGCCATCAGTTCCTCGTTGAACCCGACGAGGACGCCGAGTGCCACCAGTGCGAGCACGAACGACAGGTCGAATTGCGACCAATCCGTGTTGATCAGGTTGAGCACGGAGGCGACCAGCATGATGATCGGCACGAACATCGGCCATTTGTGCCGTGACCGGCGGCGCTCGAACAGGGCAGGGCGCCACCACCCGAGCAGCGTCGTGACGACGACGAGTCCGACGGCGCCGACGGCGAGATCGAGTACGGCCCCTCGCCAGGTCGATTCGGCGGACGTGCCGATCTCGGGGAAGGGCACCCCGCTCAGGATCGACACGATGAAGATGACCAGCACGTAGCCGGCCCAGATTGCCAAGCCGATCCGAATACGAGGAATGACACGCATGGTGGGCCTTCCGTTCACGAGGACATCATCGGGGCGGAGAGCAGTTCCCGGCTCGCGCTCGTTCTTGTCGGGCACCGACCGGTCATTCAGGTGTGGCTCGCTCGGAGCCGCAGCCATCGTCCCCCAACGAAAGTCAACACGATCGCGGGCCGGAGGACCGGACCATTTTGGCGAGTCGTGGTGCGTCGGGTGGTGAGCGAAAGTCCATCGAACAGGGTTCACATCCCGGAAACACTTTCGACACTCTATTGAAATTGCGAGCACGCATACTTTCAATACAGTATCGAAATGAGTCGCTGCGAGGGTGGCGACGCAACCGGAGGAGCATCCCATGACCGTCGTCGAGACCGTTACCACCGTGGAGTCCGTCCGCGCCCGCCTGCAGGAGGCCGGCGTCAAGTACGCGATGGCGAGCTTCGTGGACATGCACGGCAGCATCAAGACCAAGTTCGTCCCGCTGTCGCACCTCGAGCGCATGGCCGGGGGATCGGAGCTCTTCACGGGGGCCGCGCTCGACGGCCTCCCGCAGGCGATCAGTGACGAGGAGCTCTCCGCCCGTCCCGACCTCGACAGCGCCGTGCAGTTGCCGTGGCGGAAGGACGTCGCCTTCTTCGCGAGCGACCTCTACACGAAGGGCGAGCCGTTCGAGGCGGCGTCGCGCAACATCCTCAAGCGCCAGCTCGATGCGGCTGCCGAGATGGGCTTCACCTTCAACCTCGGGATCGAGACCGAGTTCTTCGTCCTCAAGGACACCCCGGAGGGTGTGACCGAGGTCAGCGACCGCGACGACCTCGCGAAGCCCTGCTACACGGCGACCGCGGCGCTCGACAACCTCGATTGGCTCACCGAGCTGGTCGAGGCGATGACCGAGATGGGCTGGGGCGTGTACTCGTTCGACCACGAGGACGCCCCGGGGCAGTTCGAGATCGACTTCAACTACTCCGACGCCCTCACCATGGCCGACCGCGCCGTCTTCTTCCGGCTCATGGCCAACGAGATCGTCCGCAAGCACGGTTACTTCGCGACCTTCATGCCGAAGCCGTTCGCCGACCGCAGCGGGTCGGGTGCGCACTTCAACATGTCGCTCGCCGACATCGAGACCGGAGAGAACCTGTTCGAGACCGACGACGACCCACGTGGTTGCGGCATCTCGGAGCTCGGCTACAAGTTCATCGCCGGTGTCCTCAAGCACGCGCCCGCGCTCTCGGCGGTCATCGCGCCGACGGTCAACAGCTACAAGCGGCTCGTGCGTCAGGGGAGCATGTCGGGCTCCACCTGGGCTCCGGTCTTCGTGAGCTACGGCAACAACAACCGGACGAACATGCTCCGCGTGCCGCTCCAGGGCGGGCGCGTGGAGTGCCGGGCGGCGGACATCAGCTGCAACCCGTACCTCGGGGCGGCGCTCATCCTCGCCGCGGGCCTCGAGGGCATCCGCGAGGACCTCGACCCGGGAGCTCCGCACACCGAGAACATGTACGACTACACCGAGGCGCAGGTCGCGCAGCTCGGCATCGGCATGCTGCCGCGCAGCCTCGGTGAGGCGGTCGACGAGTTCGCCACCGACTCGTTGTCGCGTGCCGTGTTCGGCGAGGCGATGTACGACGCGTTCATCGACTACAAGCGTCAGGAGTGGAACGAGTACCAGGCGCACGTGTCGGACTGGGAGACCGCCCGCTACCTGAAGTTCTTCTGATCCCGATGCACCAGGTCCTCGACCTCGGGAGGTTCGCGCTGGAGTCCGGCGCGGACCTCCCGGAGGCGCGGCTCGCGTACACGACGCAGGGCGCGCTGAACGCCGACGGTGACAACGCCGTCCTGCTCCCGAGCTACTACACCGGGACGCACGCGAGCTACGAGCCGTGGATCGGGCCGGGCCTGGCGCTCGACCCCGACCGCTGGTTCATCGTCTCGGTGAACCTGTTCGGCAACGGCGTCTCGACGTCGCCGTCGAACGCGGCTGAGGAGGTGCGCGGTCCGGCGTTCCCCGAGGTCTCGATCGGCGATGACGTCCGTGCGCAACGGCAGCTCGCCGAACACCTCGGTGTCCGCCGCTGGCGGCTGATCGCCGGCTGGTCGATGGGTGCGCTGCAGGCGTACGAGTGGGCGGTGCGGTACCCGGAGCTCGTCGAGGCATTCCTCCCCGTCGCCGGTGCCGCGCGGTGTTCGCCCCACAACGCCGTCTTCCTGGCGGGTGTCGAGGCGGCGCTCCGGGCGGATCCGGTCTTCGACGGCGGCCGCTACACGACGCCGCCGCGGGCCGGACTCCGCGCATTCGGAACGGTGTACGCGGGGTGGGCCTACTCGCAGGCGTTCTTCCGCGACGGCAGCTACCGGGAGCTCGGGTACACCGACGTCGCAGACCTCCTCGAGGACTGGGCGGCCGACCACGAGCGGTGGGACGCGAACGACCTGCTTGCGATGCTGCGCACCTGGCAGCGGGCGGATCCCGGGCGAGGGGTCGAGGGCGGGTTGGCCGCGGCTCTCGGGGGAGTGCGTGCGCGGAGCATCGTCATGCCGTCGTCGACCGACCTCTACTTCACCGTCGAGGACAACGCCCTGGAGTCGGCGATGATGCGTCGGAGCGAGGTGCGAATCATCGAGTCCGATCTCGGCCATGTCGCGGGGCGGCCTGGCGTGCGTGCCGCCGAGACGGCCGTGATCGAGGCGGCCATGCGGGAGCTGCTGGCCGAGGGCTGAGGCGCTGTGCCCGCCCGTAGGATTGGCGGAGGTGTCCGCGAGCAGGGAGTGGTGATCGATGGCCGGCCGCACAGGAGCATCGCCCGGTCGTCCCCGCGCCAGCGGGGTCGCCGCCGAGGATCCTCGTGAGGAGATCATCCAGGTCGCGACCAGACTGTTCGCGGAGCGCGGGTACGAGCGCACGAGCATGACGATGCTGGCCGAGGCGTGCGGGATGAAGCAGTCCTCGCTCTACTACTGGTTCGCGAACAAGCGCGAGGTGCTGCGGGCGACCGCCGCCTCGAACCGCCAGTCGGTCGGCGCCGCGGAGGCCCTCGGTCCGATCGAGGCCGACGTCCCCGCGAAGCTCTACCGCGTCCTCTACGAGGACGGTGTCGCGATCTGCGAGGCGCCCTTCGACTACAACGAGATCGAGCGGCTCGCGGCGGAGCATCCCGACGACCTCGCGTCGTTCTGGGACGACTACCGCACGCTGTTCACGTTCATCGCCGGACTCATCCGAGACGGCGTCGAGCAGGGTACCCTCGTGCTCGGAGGAAGCGAGACGCCGGAGTGGGCTGCGGCCGCCGCGCTCCACGCCAACGAGGGCATGCAGAAGGCCTTCCGCTACGGCTCCGGCGACATCGCCGCCCAGTACCCGCCGGTCGAGGCCGCCGAGGGTGCGAGCGAGGCGGACCGCATCAGGGCCTTCGCGCGGCGCACCGCCTCCGCCACCCTCCACAGCCTGTTGGTCGACCGCGCAGCGCTCGCCGACGTCGAGCGGGCTGCGCTCCACCTCGACCTCGCCGGGGAGTGAGCCGCTACTTCGTCTCGTTCGGGTGGCTCGTGTGCACCTGCTCCAGATAGACGGTGCGTCCGTCGACGTAGTACCAGATACGCGCCGTCCCCTTCGCGGTCGGCTTGTGTTGCCAGCGTTCGTGCGTCTGCCCAGCTCGGGTGATGACGCCGAGATCGCCCATGAGTCGGTAATTCGTGAGCGTGGTGTCCAACGGTGTCGAGGTGAGGAAGTCCCAGGTGTCGGCCATGGAGTTCCGAATGGTGGCGACGAGGTCTTGCCACCCGCGGCTGGCCTCGGCGGTCGCGAAGCGTATCTCGTACTGGATCTTCTTCGGCGGGCGCGGAACCAGCGCTCCTCTCTTGGATGCCGCCACGGTCAGGGGCGCTCCACCGGCCCGACCTCGTCGGTCTCGAGCCACACGAGATCGACCGCGCCGAGGCCCGCAGCCAAGGCCGTGGCCGTCTCCTTCCAGGAGGTCAGCCGGGTGATCGCCAGGTGCGGCTGATCGGTCGCGATCGACGCGCGGGCTGCGTCGACCAGGTCTTGCGCGCACGTAGCCCGGTCCGCGTTCGAGAGCGCGAGCATCCAGGGGAACGCCCGGGACATCCGCTCAGCGAGTGTGCCGGTGTCGTCGAGGGTCACGGTGATGAGCTGTGCAGCGAAGTCCAGGAGGTGCGCGCGGGCTTCGGCCTCACGCTGTGACATGAGGACCAGTGGCTCGCCGTCACGTCGGGTCACCGTGACTGGGTGATCGTCGGCCTCGGCGAAGACCTCGGCCGAGTGCTTGCTCAGATCGGAAGAACGGCGGCTGAGTGTCGGGAGGTAGGTCGAAGCGCTCATCCACTCATGGTATTCGGAATGTGTTCGGAAGTCTATGGGGAAGCGACGTAACGAACACGAAACGGATTCGATACTGCATTGAAACCGACCGTCACGACAATTAGATGACCTATTGAAAATGCGGTCGTCCGTTTCGGATCCCGCGCGAACCCTGGAGGTCCGGATGGACACGGCTGCAATCGCGGGCAACACGGCATGGCTCCTGACGGCGGTGGTGGCCGTGGCGCTCATGCTGCCCGGCCTGGCGATGTTCTATGGCGGCATGGTCAGTCGTCGCATCACCATGAACATGATGATGATGATCTTCGCGTCGTTCTGTCTCGTCGGGATCCTCTGGGTCGCGTTCGGCTACTCGATGGTCTTCGGCGACAGCCTCGGCGGCCTCGGGCTCGTCGGCGACCCCACCGAGTACCCGGGCCTCGGTCAGTTGCTCGCCGCCCCTGAGGGGAGCGCGCTGCCGCCGCTGGCGCTCGCCGCGCTCCACCTGATGTTCGCCGGTCTCACGATCGGGATCGTCGCCGGAGCGGCCGCCGGTCGGATGAAGTTCAGCGCGTGGATGGTCTTCGCCGGTGTCTGGTCGACGCTCGTCTACTTCCCGGTCGCGCACTGGGTCTTCGCCTTCGACTCCGCCGACGGCAGCGTGCAGGGCGGGTGGCTCGCCAACACGATCGGCTCGATCGACTACGCCGGCAGCACCGCGATCCACGTCAACTCCGGGGTCGCCGCCCTCGCCCTCGCCATCGTCCTGGGCAAGCGGAACGGCTTCCCGTCGCAGCCCAAAGCGCACAGCCTCCCGCTCACGCTCCTCGGCGCCGGCCTGCTCTTCGTCGGCTGGATCGGCTTCGACGGCAGCGCCCTCGGTGCCGCCGACAACAACGCCGCCGTCGCCGTGTTCAACACCGTCGCCGCGACCTGCGCGGGCGTCATCGTCTGGCTCGTCGTCGAGAAGCTGCGCGACGGTCACCCCACCACCCTCGGTGCCTGCTCGGGCGCGATCGCCGCACTCGTCGCCATCACGCCCTCCTGCGGTGCGGTCACCCCGCTCGGCTCCCTCGCGATCGGTGCCGCCGCGGCGGTCGTCTGCTACTTCGCGGTGAGCCTCAAGGTCCGTCTCGGCTTCGACGACGCCCTCGACGTCACCGCACTGCACTTCGTCGGCGGTGTCGTCGGTGGCCTCCTCATCGGTGTCCTCGCCGTCCCGCTCGCGCCGAGCGGTGGAGAGGGGCTCCTCGCTGGTGGCGGCTTCCTGCTCCTGGGCAAGCAGGCGCTCGCGATCGTAGCCGTCTTCGTCTACACGTTCTCCATCACCTGGGTGCTCGCGAAGGTGCTCGACAAGACGATGGGCATCCGTGTCCCGGCCGAGACGGAGGCGCAGGGCCTCGACGTCGTCCTCCACGCCGAGAACGCCTACGAGATCAGCACGCACGAAGCGCTCGCCCCGCGTGGGCACGCCGAACCGACGGTCCCGGCCGTCGTCGACTAGGACCGGCACCGAGGGGGAACGGCGCTGACGGCGCCGCAGAACACCACCGGGGTAGGGGGTCCGCGATACCCCAGGGTGATGCTGCGGCGCCGTCCGCTTCGTAGCGTCGGAGCATGGACGTCATCAACGAGCTCATCCTCAACGCAGTGACCTCACCGTGGCTGTACGTGGTGATGTTCGCGACCGCCGTCATCGACGGGTTCTTCCCGCCGATCCCGAGCGAGACGGTGCTCGTCGCCGCGGCGGCCGTCGCGGTCTCGACCGGCGGATCGAACCTCCTGCTCCTCTGCGCCGTCGCGGCCGTGGGCGCGGCGATCGGCGACAACATCGCCTACTTCATCGGCCGCGGGGTCGGCACGACGCGCTTCGCGTGGATGCGGCGTCCCCGGATCGCGGCGGCTTTCGATCGGGTAGGGCGGACGCTCGGGCGTCGAGGCGCCCCGCTGATCCTCGGGGCGCGGTACATCCCGGTCGGCCGCGTCGTCGTCAACATGTCCGCCGGTGCCCTCCGATACCCGTGGCGACGGTTCCTGCCGCTCAGTGTCATCGGGGGAGTGACCTGGGCCGCCTACAGCGCGATCATCGGCGTCGTCGCCGGCAAGCTCTTCGAGGACCAGCCGTTCCTCAGCTCCGTGCTCGGTGTGGGCGTCGCGCTCGTCCTCGGTCTGGTCGTCGACCGGGTCGCAGCCGTCCGTCGTCGTCGCCGTGAGCGGTCCGATGCGGCCAGCGACGGGACGCCGGCCGGGTCAGACACCGAGGAACACCCGCCGGCCCTGGCGCTGATGGGACAATGACCCTCATGGATCGGACGGCGCGCGGCACCTCCCGCCGCACCGTCGGACGCTTCGTCCTCGCGGGCGTCGGCGTCGTCCTGCTGAGCGTCCTCGTTCCGATCCAGAGCCTCCTCTACGGCACCGTGCTCCCGGCGTCGTTCCTCCTCGGAGCCGCGGTCTGCGGCGCGCCGCTCCTGGCCGTCGTGCTCCCGCGCGTCGCGATCGTGCTGTTCTCCGCTGCTGCCTTCGTGCTCCCGCTGGTCGCCTCGCCCGACCACGGCCCGGTCTGGCCCTGGCCGTGGTCGGTGCCCGCGCTCATCGCCTTCGCCGTGTTCGTCGGCGTCGTCACCTTCCTCCACGGCTGGCTGCTGGGACTCATCCCGCTGCTCGTCGGCATCGCGGGCTCGCTCGTCGCGGCACTCATCCTCCCGTCCGCCGCCGACGCGACCGCCATGGCCGCGGACCTCATCGTCGCGTCCTCCGTTGCGGGGGTGGCGTACCTCGTGGCTCTGCTCATCTCCGGGCGGGTGCGGTTGGGAGAGGAGCTGACTCGTGAGCGCGAGACCTCGGCCGCTGAGCAGTCCCGGCGCGTGCTCGTCGAGGAGCGCACCCGGATCGCCCGCGAGCTCCACGACGTGGTCGCGCACAGCATGTCCGTGATCCAGGTGCAGGCCTCGACGGCGAAGTACCGCGTGCCCGGCCTCGCCGAGGATGCCGCAGCGGAGTTCGACGACATCGCCGCCACCGCTCGGGGCTCGCTCGTCGAGATGCGGCGTCTGCTCGGGGTGCTGCGCACCGAGGACCAGATCGCGGAACTCGCGCCGCAACAGGGCCTGGACGACCTTCCGGCACTCGCCGACGGCCTGCGCCGCGTGGGTGCCGACATCACCCTCTCGATGGACCGCGGCGACGAGGGCGCGCTGCCCGTCCCTCCGACCGTGCAGATCGCCGCGTTCCGCATCGTGCAGGAGGCGATGAGCAACGCCGTCCGACACGCGCCGGGCGCGCCCATCGTCGTCGATGTCCGAGTCGATACGACCGCGGTACAGCTGCGCGTCCACAACGGTCCTGCGCAGAGTACGGGGGAGCACGGCGCCGGACACGGCCTCCGCGGCATGCTCGAACGCGCCGCCCTCCTCGACGGCACCCTCGACGCCGGCCCCGACGGCGCAGGCGGTTGGCTCGTGACGGCCGTGCTGCCCACCGGGGAACCGACCTCGACGCCATCCCGCCCCCGATCCAGCTCGACGAAGGACCGCCAGTGACCATCGACGTCCTCATCGCCGACGACCAGGCCATGGTCCGAGCCGGGTTCGCCGCGCTCCTCGACGCCCACGACGGGATCCGGGTGACAGGGCAGGCCGCGAACGGTGCCGAAGCGGTCACGCTGTCGGCGCGACTCGACCCTGACGTCATCCTCATGGACGTCCGCATGCCCGAGCTCGACGGCATCGAGGCGGCGAAGCGCATCCTCGGCCCGGGCTACCCGGCGGCGAAGGTGCCTCGCATCATCATGCTCACCACCTTCGACATCGACGACTACGTCTACGACGCCCTACAGGCCGGGGCGAGCGGCTTCCTCCTCAAGGACGCGCTGCCCGAGGACCTCGTGCACGCCGTCCGGGTGGTGGCGGCCGGTGATGCACTGCTGGCACCCAGCGTCACCCGGCGGATGATCGCCCAGTTCGCCGCGCAGAAGCCCCGTGCCTCGCATGGTGCCGCGCGGCTGGCGGAGCTCACCGAGCGCGAGCGCGAGGTGCTCGTCCTCATCGGCCAGGGGCGGTCGAACAGCGAGATCGCCGCGACCCTGTTCATCGCGGAGCAGACCGTGAAGACCCACGTCGGCAAAGTGCTCGCCAAGGTCGGCGCGCGCGACCGCGTGCAGGCCGTGATCTTCGCCTACGACACCGGACTCGTCGCCCCGTCCTGACCCGGACTCCGCGCGTCGACACCTCACCCCTGGGTACGGGGCGCGACGACACCGCCGGGTGATGTGCCCTCGGGTACCGCGTTCGTAACCTCCTCGGACACCACCGAGGAGGACCGACATGGCCATCACCCACGCAGTACGGATCGACGCCGGAACGGATCGCAACACGACCGATCGCACCCGGGGCGAACGCGACCGCGGCATCGACCTCGTGCGTGCCTGCTGCATCGTCGGGGTCGTCGTCCTGCACGCGATGATGGTCGGCGTGACGGTGACCGCCACCGGTCCCGTGTTCGAGAACGCGAGTGACGGCACCGCCTGGATCGCCCCGCTCAGTTGGGCTCTGCAGGTCATGCCGCTCTTCTTCGTCATCGGCGGGTTCGCCGGCCTGCTTGCGTACCGACGCCACCGGTCACACGGTGCACCGGCCTCGGCGTTCGTCGCCGCGCGACTCCATCGCCTGTTGCTCCCCGCGGTCGTCACCATCGGCTGTGTGGGAGTAGCCCTCGCGATGCTGACCCTGGCCGGTGTCCCCGCCGACCTCGTCGCCATGGCCGGCTTCCGGTTCGGCCAGCCACTCTGGTTCCTCGGCGTCTTCCTGCTTTGCCAGGCACTGCTGCCTGCGCTCGCCGCCGCCCGCGAGCGCGCACCGCTCCGGTCGATCGCGTCGCTCGCCTCTGCGGCCGTGCTGGTCGACGTCCTGCGTGCGGCCACTGGTGTCGACGCCCTCGGATGCATCAACCTCGTCCTCGTCTGGACCGCGCTCCAGCAACTCGGGTTCTTCCTGGCCGACGGCTCGATCAGCGCGCTCAGTCGACGTGTCCGGTCGCTCGCCGGTGTCGGGGCGGTCGTCGTCCTCGTCGTCACCTGGTGGACCGGCGTCTACTCGAGTGACCTCATCGCGAACATCAACCCGCCCACCGCGGCGCTGCTCCTCGTCGGCGTCGCCCACACGGCACTGCTGTCGCTCGTCCGCGAGCGACTCGCTCGGCTGAGCGCGCATCGCCGGGTCGCGTTCGTCACCGACTTCGTCACCCGTCGCGCCATGACGATCTACCTCTGGCACATGCCGGTGCTCCTCGCCATGGCCGGTGCGTCCGCCGTGTTCGCGCTGACGACCGGCGTCGCCCTCCCCGCGCCGGACAGCCTCGGGTGGTGGCTCGGGAGACCTCTCTGGCTGGGGGTGGCACTGACACTGACCGCGCTGGTCGCGACGGTGTTCGCCCGCGTCGAGGCGGTTCCGACGCCGATGGCGACGCACTCGCGCGGCCGGATCACGGTCGCCGTCCTCCTCGGGCTGGCTGCTGTGGTGCTCCTCCTCGTGGCCGGCGCCTCGGTGACCAGCGCGACGCTCGCCGTACTGTCGATCCTCGCCGCGCTGCGCGTATCGCGGTCGTCCTCGCGATCGGAGCGACCGACGATCCGTCTGCTGCGCTCCGATGCGACAGGTGCGGAGGTCGTCGGAGCGTCCGGCGCATAGGGTGGGCCCATGGAGTTCTGGACCGTGGCGCTCGTCGTCGGTGTCGCATTCGTGGTGCTGTCCGTGCTCGCGCTCGTGCTGAACCATCTTCGGCAGCAACGTGACGCCCGTCGCCGACAGGAACAGCACGGTGACGCGGCAGCGCGGCACGCCGGCGGACGTCGGTCGCAGCGCGATCGCGTCTCCAAGCCGGGCTCGACGAACCACCAGCAGACGCCCGACAGCTGGTGACGGCGGCGGCGTCGCTTCACTGACCGCAGAGGCCGGCGCGGATCGTCGCGGCCAGCGCCGAGCGCCGACGGTCGTGGACATCGGGTGCGTCTGTGGACGTGGCGACGACCGTCATGGACGCCTGCGCCCATGTCGCCGCGGTCGAGATGAGCAGCGCCCAGACGTCGGCGGCGTCGAGGTCGGCGCGGATCGATCCCGCTCGCTGCTCGGCCTCGATGTCCCGGAGGTGGCGGAGGTCGTGGTCCTCGAGGCCGCTGTAGAGGTACCCGGTGGTCTCGCGCTCGAGCCGCTTCCACATGACGAGGCGGGCGAGCGCGGGATCGGCGAGGTAGTCGTCGTACAGTCGCGCCGCGTACTCGGGGAGCTCGGCCGCCGTGAACGGCACGCGATCGCCGTTGGCGATGACATGCGCGTCGAAGACGGCGTCGAACAGTCGGTCCTTGGCGCCGTAATAGGCGTAGATCATCGGCTTGCTCATGCCTGAGCGCTGGGCGATTCGATCCACCCGTGCACCGGCGATGCCGTGGGTGGCGAACTCCTCGGTCGCGGCGTCGAGGATGCGTTGACGAGTCTGTTCTGCGGTGTTCATCGCTCGAGTGTATCGATGCTACCAACTAGTAGGTAGTATCGACGGCATGCGCACAATCGCCCTCATGTCCACCGCCGCCCCCCGGTCGCTCCAGCAGACCGTCATCGAACGTCGCGAGCTCCGACCGGACGACGTCGATGTCCGCGTCACGCACTGCGGTGTCTGTCACAGCGACCTGCACGCGCTCGCGTCCGCGGGTCCGGAGGCGGGACTCGTGCCCGGTCATGAGTTCGTCGGCGAAGTCGTCGCCGTCGGTTCGGACGTGACGTCCTTCGCGCCCGGCGACGCCGTCGCTGTCGGCAACATCGTGGACTCGTGCGGAACCTGCACGATGTGTCTGCGCGACCAGGAGAACTTCTGCGTGGAGTTCCCGACGCTCACGTACGCCGGCCGTGACCGCGTCGACGGCAGTACGACGCTCGGCGGGTACTCCGGGCGCTACGTCGTGCGCGACAGCTTCGTCTACCACCGCCCGACCTCCCTCGACCCGGCCGGCGTCGCACCCCTGATGTGTGCCGGCATCACCGTCTGGGAGCCACTCCGCACCAACGACGTCGGGGAGGGGACGCGACTCGGCGTCGTCGGCCTCGGCGGCCTCGGACACCTCGCCGTCCGGCTCGGTCATGCGCTCGGTGCCGAAGTCACCGTCTTCACCACGTCAGAGGGCAAGGCGACCGACGCGCTGCGGCTCGGGGCGTCCCGAGTGGTGGTCTCGACCGATGCCGACGCCATGGCTGCGGCGGCCGGCAGCCTCGACCTCGTCATCGACACGGCCTCGGTTAGGCACGACCTCGCGCCGTACCTCCATGTCCTCGACCTCGACGGGACGCTCTGCTCGCTCGGCTACCTCGGCCCGATCGACATCCAGACCATGGACCTGCTCCTCGGCCGGAAGCGTCTGACGTCGGCCGGGAGCGGTGGTCGCCGGTGGACGCAGGACCTCCTCGACTTCTGCGGCACCCACGGCGTGACGGCGGACGTCGAGGTGGTCCCGGCAGCCGACGTGGACGTCGCGCTCGATCGCCTGGCCCGCAACGACGTCCGGTACCGTTTCGTGCTGGACCTCGCCGACATCGATGCCGAGCTCGCCTGACGATCAGGAGTGCGTCGTCTGTCGTCCCATCACGCCGTCGAAGAACGCCGCGAGCTCCGCGGTGGCCGTGAGCGGGAGCACATGGGCGACGTACTGGTCCGGCCGCACGACGACGACGGCACCCGCTCGGTCGACGCCGCGCTCGGCGAAGATGTCGACGTCGGGATGGCAGGCGTAGACCTTCTCGTAGTCGACGAGGTCGAAGGGGCCGACGCGCGGCAGGAACACCGGCGGAACGGTGCCGAGGTCGATGTCGGTGTGGCGCTGCTGGTAGACGATCTTCACGTCGAACCAGTCGTCGGCCCGCACGCCGTCGGGCACCGCGCGGAGCGGTGACTCCGGTGCGTCCTGCAGCCAGGCGGCGAGCTCCGCCGATCGGCCAGACGCTGGCGAAGGGGCATCCGCGAAGACGTAGATCCGCCAGCGTCCGTCGGCCGTCGCGTGGTGTCCGAGATGGACGTGGTTCGCGTCCGCGACACGGGAGGTGAGGGCGGACTTGAACCGCTTGCCGATCGGGAAGCCGCTCGCGAGGTGCTGGTGGGTCGCCTCGCCGACGATCGCCGACGGGCCGTACTCGGTCATGAAGCCGGCCGGGAACTCCGCCGTCCGCACATAGAAGTCGGCGAGCTCGGAGGGGTCGTCGAACTCCTCCGGCCGCTTGGCCATGAGGCTCGACCACTCGCGGTCGAAGTCGATGAGCTCCCGGGCGACGACCTGACGCTCGGCCGAGTACGTCGCCAGCAGGCTCTCCGGGCTCCGGTCCTCGAGCACGTGACCGAGCTTCCATGCCAGGTTGAAGCCGTCCTGCATCGACACGTTCATCCCCTGCCCGGCCTTCGCGCTGTGGGTGTGGCAGGCGTCGCCGGTGATGAAGACACGCGGCGTGCGCGAGCCGAGTTCGTCGATCGGGACGTCGTCGAAGCGGTCCGTCAGGCGATGGCCGACCTCGTAGACGCTGTGCCAGGCGACATGCTTCACGTCGAGCCGGTAGGGACTCAGGATCGTGTTCGCGTGGTCGATGATCTGCTCGATCGAGGTCGACCGCACGGCTTCGCTGCCGCCGGACGGCACCTCGCCGAGATCGACGTACATGCGGAAGAGGTGTCCACCCTCCCGGGGGATGAGCAGGATGCTGCCGCCGGAACCCGACTGGATGGCGCACTTCGTGCGGATGTCGGGGAAGTCGGTGACGGCGAGGGCGTCCATGACCCCCCACGCGTGGTTCGCCTGGTCACCGGCCAAGGTGCACCCGATCGCCTGGCGGACGGCACTCCGGGCGCCGTCGGCTCCGATGACGTACTTCGCGCGGACGGTCCTGGTCGCGCCGGAGGACTCGTCGCTCGTGTCCAGCAGCGTGACCGCGACGGGGTACTCCGCATCGTCGTCGATCTCGAGTCCCTGGAACGCCCACCCGTAGTCGGGGCGCATCCGGGTGGGGGCGTTCGTCATGTACTCGGCGAAGTAGTCGAGCACGCGGGCCTGGTTCACGATGAGGTGCGGGTACTCGCTGACGCCGGTGGTGTCGTCGAGTGGTCGGGCGCCGCGGACGATCCGACCCGGGTCGTCGGCGTCGGGCTGCCAGAACGCCATCTCGGTGATGCGATAGGCCTCGGCGGTGATGCGCTCGGCGAAGCCGAAGGCGTCGAAGGTCTCGACACTGCGGGCCTGGATGCCGTCCGCCTGGCCGATGGCGAGGCGTCCCGGTCGGCGCTCGACGATACGGGTGGTGATGGAGGGGAATTGGGACAGCTGGGCGGCCGCGATCATGCCCGCCGGCCCGCTGCCGACGATGAGGACGTCCATCTCGTCCGGGAGCTCGTCGGGTCGATCGACCCCGACGCCCGCTGCAGGCAGCACCCGCGGATCCCCGGAGACATAGCCGTGGTGGTGGAACTGCATCGATTCCTCACTTCATCGTCAAGAATTCGATAATGGAACAGGCTGTTCGCTTATCGCACGGCAGACACTACCCTGCACCGGCGCACGGTGGAAGACCGTTCGCCGGTGCAGGTGCAGCTCGAGTCGCGGGAGCTCAGTCCTTCGTCGCCCAGGTGCCGAGGTCCTTGACCTCGATGACCGTGGGCAGGGCGTCCTTGTCGCCGAGGAAGGCTTGGCAGGCGACGAGCGGGGCGTCGGGGGACACCCCCGCCGTGGCATTACCGTCCGGGGTGCAGTCGAACTGGCCCAGGACCTTGATGGGCTGGTAGCTGCCCGTGCCGCTGAGCTTCCACTCGTCCGTCGTCGGCACCGGGAGGGCGGATCGGTCGGCGTCCTTGATGTCGCCGTCCGTCAGCGTGACCGAATAGGTGACGAAGTACGGAGTCTTCCCCTCATCCGACGGGCTCGACTGGACACCCATGTCGGCGAGGTCGCTGAGCTTCCCCTCCCGGACGTCGTCGATGGCGAACGACATCTCGACGCCGGTCCCGACCTCGACCGCCACGCCCGTGCCGAGAGCCAGGGCGTCGTCGGGTGCCTGCTGCAGACTCGAGCAGCCCGTCAGGGCGATCCCGACGGTTGCGGAGACGAGTGCGGCGAGTGCGAGGGTGCGGTTCTTCCGGATCATGTCATCGACGGTATCGGGGATGGGTGCTCGAGGCCCACGGGGACAACTCCCCATCCGTCGGGAAGGCGGGCAAGGGGCCAGTCCAGTGACCCGGTCGGTCGAGGGTGGTGGGGAGCAGAGCCACTTCGTCACCTCGGGCCGCGTTGAGCTGCATCTGGGTGAGGAACAGGGCGTCCGAGAGGTCGGCCCCGTCGAGTCGTGCACCGCGGAGATCGGCACCGAGCAGGTCCACGCCCGCCAGGTCCGCTCCGCGGAGGTCTGCGCCGATCAGGACCGCACCGCGCAGGTCGGCTCCGCACAGCCGCCGAGCGCGCAGGTCGCGGCCGGCGAGGTCCGCCGAGGAGCGGAGGTCGTCGTCCGGCGCGGTGTCGGCCAGGTACCCGCCCCGCGCCTCCTCGCTGACGTCGATCAGCAGGTGCCGGACCTCGGCGCGGAGGGAATCGACGTCGCAGGCGAGCACCTCGGAGGTGCCACCGTCGAGCGTCCGCTGGATCCCGGTACGGAGCCGGCTGATGTGCGCCATCAGGTCTGACGCGGTCGTCCGCTCGGCGGCTCCGACGAGGTACCAGCGCATCTCCTGCAGCTGGCGCACCACGGAGAACGTGGCGAACATCTCGGCGCTCGTGTCGGGGCGTTCCCGCCAGCTCGTGCCGCCGAAGAGCTCCTGCGAGACGAGTTGGCCCGCGCCGAAGCAGTCGAAGACGGTGCACCCGCGGAATCCTCTCGGACGCAGGGATTCGTGGATGGTGCAGGAGAAGTCGTCCGCCAGATTGTGGCAGGGCGTGCCTGCCGGTTTGTCGATCGGGAAGTCGGTCGATCGTTGGAACCCGAAGGCGGTGCAGCAGAGCGCGAAGCAGTCAGCGCAGTTCGCGCGAAGCGCCGAGCGGCCGTCGGAGGGGGTGGAAGAAGCGTCGATGGAGGTCATGCGTGGGTGTTCTTTCCGGAGTGGTTTCGAGTGGAGGCCGGGGTGCAGGGGAACTCCGCAGGGAGCTCCCGTTCCGGGCGCACGAAATCACCGCCCCTCGTGGGAGGAGCGAACGGGTGTCGCTGAAAGGCCTCTGGGTCACAGAGCGGAAGAACGGTTCACTGCTCTCAGGCTACCCCGCCCGGTTGTGCACGTGCCAGGCTGCGACGCAGTCCTGCATCGGCAGGCCGACGGCGAGGTAGACGGTGCGATCGTGCGCGGACCGGGCGATCCGCTCACCCCGGAGCACCAGGCTGATCGGTGTGGTCGGTCGCTGCAGGATCGGCTCGACGAGGGCTGGGTCGTCGGCGTAGCGGGTCGCACCCGCCAGGGTCTCCTCGGGAAGCTCGCGTTTGCCGGGTTCGTCCATGCCGAGCACCGTGATGTGCTCGCAGGCCGCGAGCGCCGCGGCTTCGGCGACCGGCCGGCGTCCCCAGGTCGCGGTCATCGCCGAGGTCGCCGTCGTCAACGCCTGCTCGACCGTCGCCGCGACCGTCGAGCCCTCGCCCAGCTCGGCCCGCAGTGACTCGGCTCGGGCGGCATCCGGGTCGTGGATCCGGAATCCGACCGAGGGGCGTCGACGCTGCAGGGCTCGCGCGAAGGTCGCCCCTTGGACGCCGGCTCCGATGATCGCCACCGGTCCCGGTGTCGCGGCTGCGGTCAGGTGGTCGTGGACGTACGCGGCACTGAGCGCGGTTCGTTGTGCCGTGAGCCAGCCGCTGTCCATGATCGACAACAGGGCGCCGTCGGGCAGGCGGTGGAGCAGGATGGTCCCGTGCACGGCCTCGCGTGCGGTCGGGTTCTTCGCATGGACCTTCACCGTGTAGGCCGGGATGCCCTCGTGGCGACCGGGCACGAGGACCATGGCCGTGAGGTTGTCGTTGATCGGGACGCGGATGCGTTGCGGCGCACCCTCGCCCGTGTACGAGCGGAGTGCTGCACCGAGTTCCTCGGTGAGCTGCTCGACGTCCACAGCGGCGCGGACCTGTTCCCGGTCCAGGACCTGCGGTGATGTCATACGTCCACTCCAGCACAGCCACGGGAGCCGGTCCAATCCCGCGCATTCGCGGTGATGGTGGTACAGGCCCGGAGCGGCCGTGTCGGCGGTACCTTCTAGCGTGTCTCCGTGAAGATCCTCCTGCTGTCCCGCCAACCGGGCGCCATGGCGCCGTTCCTCGCCGAGTCGACCGATGCGGCGGGTCGTCGGCTGCGACTCGGGTACGTCGACGACGCGCAGGTGGCGTTCGCCGAGGCTCCCTTCGTCCGCGCCGAGCGCGAGTCGGTGGAGGCCCTCGGCCACGAGGTCGTCCGGGTCACCGTCCGCGAGACCGCGCCTGCCGACCTCGACCGCACGCTGGCGGACCTGGACGCGGTCTACGTCGCGAGTGGAAGCACCTTCGCCCTGCTCGAGGCGTTGCGGAGCTCCGGGAACGACACGGTGATCACCAGGCACGTGCGGGCGGGCCTGCCGTACATCGGTGCCAGCGCCGGATCGATCATCGCCGGACCGGACGCCACCCCAGCCTCGCTCCTGGACGACCCTGCCGACGGCCCGACACTCACCGGCTTCGCCGGGCTCGCGCTGGTCGACCGAACGGTGATCCCGCACGCCGACGGCCAGTTGCCGCCGTACCCGCCGGAGCTCATCAGCCGGACGCTGGAGCAGTATGCCGACGACTACCCGCTGGTCCCGCTCCGCGACGATCAGGCCCTGCTGATCGACGGCGCGACGGCGACGGTGATCCCGTCGAGTCCGTGAGGGTATCGCGCGGCGTCGGATCGGGATGCTCGATCGGGTTGTCTTGAGAACTCAAGCATTCTAAAATGACGTGGTGGAGTACACCTGGGACATTCGACTCTGGCCCGATGTCGAGAAGCAGATCCTTGCTTTAGCCGAGCTCGATCCTGATCTCTGCGACCAGATCACCGCCCGTATCGACATGCTGTCCGAATATGGCCCGTCGCTGGGACGTCCCATCGTGGATCGGATCACAGGCAGCACGATCCACAAGATGGAGGAGCTTCAAGCGCGGCGACTGGAGAGGCTGGTATCCGCCGGCGATCAAGACCGCAGAACAGCGATTTCGTGAATGGCAGAAGGGTGATGACGATGAGTGAGAAGCCAGTGAGTTGGGGGAGCGCGCGCGCGAAGTTGGGCCGAGATCCGGAGCGCGTCGCAGCCGCTTGCCACGCCGCCGAGGCAGAAGTGCTCGCTTATCAACTGGTCACGCTGCGGAAGGAAGCTGATCTGACGCAGACGGAGCTCAGTAAGACGATGGGCGTATCGCAGCGTCGCGTGTCGGCCATCGAACACGGGCAGCTTGAGTCGTTCGAACTCGACACCATCAGGAAGTACGTCGCCGCGTTGGGCGGTCAGGTCCGGGTTGTCGCCGACTTCGGGGATCGCAGCGTCACCCTTGCGAGTTGACCTTCTCGCAGGCCTGTGATCGCATCGAGCAGATGAGTAAGCGTCCATTGGTGCTCTCGGGCGGTCCTGCGGTCGGGAAGTCGACCTGCGGCAGGCGCCTGGCCGACGAGCGTGAACGAGCGGCGTTCATCGATGCCGACGACGTTCGACAGCTGATCGTCGCCGGTGACGCGACGCTCTGGAGCGGTCCTGAGGGGCGAGCACAGCACCTGCTCGCGGTCCGGAACGCCGCGGCGCTCGCTCGCAATCTCGGTGACGCCGGCTTCGACGTGGTCATCGCGGATGTCGTGCCGGCCGACGCGCTCGCGGCCTATCGTTCCGAACTCCCCGACTGCCTCGTGGTCCAGCTCGCACTCCCGGTGGAGGAGGCGCGAGCACGTGCCGCGACGCGCCCCGCGTATCTGACGGACGCCGAGTTCGATCTGCTGCACGACCTGCTCGCGTCGCCGCCGGAGGTCGACGTCGTCCTGGACGTCTCCGGCTTCACGATCGACCGACAGCTCGAGGCGATCCGCGGCGTGTGGTCGGTGTCCCGCTGATCCCGCCGGGGGTTCAGTCCCGGATGAGCTGGTTCAGTGCGGCCCAGCCGAGCGTGGGCGGTGATGCGGGAGCCGCATCGGGCGCCTCGAGCATCGCCGTCGCCCACTGCTGCGCGAGGCTGTAGGCGGCTTCCGCGATCGACGAACCCGCGCTGATACGACTCGCTCCGGCTCTCGCGAGCTCGCTGATCGACAGTGTGCCCGGGCCGAAGGCGACGTTGAGCGGCAGGGTCGTCGCATCGGCGAGCCGCTCGATCGTGTCGGCTCGGAGGGCGCCGAGCACGAAGATCCCGCTCGCGCCGGCCCGTGCATACGCGGCGGCTCGCGTGACCGTCTCGTCGAACCAGCGGTCGCTTCCGATGTCGCCGAGTCGATGCGTGTCGATGCGGGCGTTGATGAAGAGCGGGACCCCCGCGTCGGCAGCGGCGGACCGCGCTGCCGCGATCCGTCGTTCCTGTTCCTCGATCGGGCGCAACGAGTCCTCGAGGTTCACCCCGGAGACGCCCGCGTCGATGCAGGAGGCGATCGTGGTGGCGACCTCGTCCGGTGTCTCCCCGTAGCCGCCCTCGATGTCCGCGGTGACCGGGACGGACACCGACGATGCGATCCGTCGCACGGTATCGAGTGCGACGTCGCGGGTCAGCTCGTTCCCGTCGCGGTGCCCGAGTGACCAGGCGACCCCGGCACTCGTCGTCGCGATGGCGCGGGCGCCGGACGCCAGGACGGCGCGGGCGGAGGCGACGTCCCAGGCGTTCGGCAGGATCAGCGGGTCTCCGGGGACGTGCATCGCCTGCAGGGCGAGCGCGCGTTCGAGCGGTGTGGTCATCAGGCAAGTCCAGCACATCTCGCCTGGCCGTTCGACCGCGTGGGTGGCTGAGACCCAAGGGGTCAGCGGACGGAAGGCGTGAGGGCTGAGCTCAAGCGGGACATCGGGATCGCGCCGGGGAACGGCTCGCGCTTCGGCTCCCAGCCCGGTTCGGCGAGACGACGCTCGGTGACGTTCGTCGTCTGCCCGTCCCAGATCCTTGTGAGGACATTGCCGGTGCGCCGGCTCAACATCGTGATGATCAGGTTGAGCGGCGAGATCGGGACGGGCATCTCGACGTCGAGCAGGATGCAGAGCCGACCCGAGTACAAGAACTTTGGATCGTGGTTCACGAACCACCCGCCCCCGGCGATCCGCAGGTAGGTCTCGCCGATGTATCGCGTGGCACCGTCGTTGAAATCGGTGTCCTGCTCCTGCGCGAAGGCGTGGCGGTCCGGCCAACGGTGGAGGATGAGCCGCTCGAGGGAGACGAGCGAGTCCCGCGAGTAATCGGTGACGACCTCGCGCGGTGTGAGGAAGTCCTCGAATCGTGCGAGGCGCGGGTGCATGATCTCCAGCCACTCGATCAGCAGCTTGTCCTGCTCCGGTGCGTGTGGTTGCTCGCCGGTCTCGGTGCGTCCGTCGTCGTTCATCCCTCGAACGTACGCGGTGGGCGACGGCCGGGGAATGGGGACATCTCCCCTCGGTGTGGTTGGCTGGGCCACACCTGATTGAATGCGTCACCCTAGGAGGTAGCCGTGCGTGTCTTCGGAGTCTTTGCCCTCGTGCTCGCCGCCGTCGGCCTCGTGGTCGCCTCGCTGGTCGTGATCGGCAACCCGGATCTGGCCGCACCCGGTCCTCAGCTCCTGCCGTACCAGGCGTACGACTCCTGGCGCTTCACCCTCGGCCTCCTGCTGTGGGGTGCGGGTGTCTGGCTTGCGGTCGGCATCCTCGCGGTGTCGCGTCAGCCGGGGCTCGCCTGGCTCGTCCTGCTGGCGTTCGTCCCGCTGCTCGTGGTCGACCTGATCGGCGGCGGCCTGATGCCGAGCTTCGTCCTGGCGCTCCTCGCGGTCGTCGTCCTCGGGCTCGTCGTCCCGGTGATCGTCGGGGTCGTCGGCGTCGCGATCGGCGGGGCGGTCCGCCGTCGGAAGCTGCGGACAGCGCCGACGGCCTGAACCGCTCGGCCGGCGCCTCCGCTACCGCGCACCCTCGAAGGTCTGGGTGCCGAGGACGGCGAGGAGCTTGAGCTTGCCTGCGGCCTCGGTGTGCGGTGCGGCCGTGAGGACGAGGAGTGCCTGCGACTGGTCCTCAGTGAACAGGGCCTGACAGTCCAGCTCGATGGGGCCGATCTCTGGGTGGATGAGCACCTTGTGGTCCTCGAAGCGCCGCCCGACCTCGTGCGTCGCCCACAGCCGCCGGAACTCCTCACTGTGCCCGGTGAGTGCCTCGACGATCTCGCCCGCCGGTGACTGCGCCCCCAGCGAGCCGTAGGCCGCACGCAGCGACGCGACCTGCGCTCGGCTCTGCCTGTCCCGGTCATCGGCGGGGTATCGCTCGCGTTCCTCCTGGCACACGAACCAGCGGTAGATCGCGCTGCGCTCCAGGCCCCGGTACCGGCTCGCATCCCCGAATAGCGCCCGGGCAGGATCGTTCTGGACGAGCGTCTCGCCGAGCGCCGACAGGATGAGCGCTGGTGCGTCGGTGAGTCGGTCGAGGACGCGCAGGAGTGCCGGCGCGACGTAGTCGGTCGCTGCGAGACGGGTCGGTGCGTTGTGTCCGGCGATCCGGTACAGGTAGTCGCGTTCCTCGGCACTCAGCCGGAGGGCGCGGGCGAGTGAACCCAGCATCTGGGTGCTCGGCTGTGGACCCCGCTGCTGCTCGAGCCGCGCGTAGTAGTCGGTCGACATCGCTGCGAGCTGCGCGACCTCCTCGCGTCGGAGCCCCGCCGTCCGTCGCCGAGATCCGCTGCTCAGACCGACGTCCGCGGGCTGCAACGTCGACCGGTGTCGGAGGAGGAAGTCGGCGAGCGCTTGGCGATCCATCCCGCCAGTATCCGCCTCCGCGGCCAGGCGATCCAGGGATCGCGGATCCATGGATGGCCGGACCCTGGTGCGGCCGTCGTCGCCGACGGAGACTCGATGCATGCAGATCACCGGAAACACCGTCTTCATCCCCGGCGCGACGAGCGGCATCGGCCTCGTTCTCGCACGACGCCTCCACGCAGCCGGCAACACCGTCATCATCGGCGGGCGACGCACCGAACTCCTCGAGTCGATCGCAGCCGACGAGCCCGGCCTCCACACCGTGCGGATCGACACGGCCGACCCCGCGAGCATCGAAGCCGCGGCGACGCAGGTCATCGCGGAGCACCCGGAGCTGAACGTGCTCATCACGATGGCCGGCGTCATGCGCGGGGAGGACTGGACCGGTTCCGACTTCGTCGCGACCGCTGAGGAGATCATCACGACGAACGTCCTCGGGCCCATCCGGCTCATCGGTGCGTTCATCGAGCAGCTCTGCAGTCGACCGGACGCGACGATCATGACCGTCTCGTCCGGGCTCGCCTTCACCCCGCTGCGGGTGACGCCGACCTACAACGCGAGCAAGGCTGCTATCCACATGCTGAGCGAGTCCATCCGCCTCCAGCTGGCGGACATGGGCGTCCGCGTCGTCGAGCTCGTCCCGCCGGCCGTCCGCACCTCGCTCATGCCCGGCCAGGAGGAGAGTGACTTCGCGATGCCCCTCGACGCGTTCGTCGACGAGGTCATGGGCCTCATCGAGTCGCAGCCCGACGCCACCGAGATCCAGGTCGAGAACGTCAAGTTCCTCCGCTACGCCGAGGTGCGCGGCGAGTACGACCAGACGGTCGCGATGCTCAACCGCCTCGACCCGCACTAGGCGGACTCAGTCGCCCGGATCTGCACGATCTCCGCCTGATTCCGTGCAGATCCGGGCGACTCCGCGCGCCCGGAGCCCGCCAGATGGCGGTGTGATGTGCGGAATTCGGGCACGTTCGGCGGGTGAGGTGGGTCGCCGCGAGCAGCAGACTGGGGACACCGTCATCCGCTGTGGACAGAGGAGTTCATCATGACCGCGACCGTCAACCACCCACCCTTCGATCCCGAGCTCGCCGCGGTCCTCGCCGCCGTCGGTGATCTGATGCCCTCGACCCTCACCGCCGACATGATCCCGATGCTGCGCCAGGCGTCGCCGGTCTCACTCCCCGTAGACGAGATGCTCGCCGACGCCGGGGTCGTGCGCCGCGATGTGACCATCGCCGGGTACGAGGGTGCCGAGATCTCCGTGTCCGTGCTCGCGCGAGCGGGCAAGACCGGCACCGGGCCAGGCGTGTTCCACACCCACGGTGGCGGGATGGTCATGGGCGACCGTTTCGTGGGACTCGGCCAGTTCCTGCCGTGGATCGTCGAACTCGACGCCACCGTCGTGACCGTCGAGTACCGACTCGCGCCCGAGTTCCCCGATCCGTATCCCGTCGAGGACTG
The DNA here is from genome assembly GCF_001865025.1 of Plantibacter sp. MMLR14_011. Lineage (NCBI taxonomy): Bacteria > Bacillati > Actinomycetota > Actinomycetes > Micrococcales > Microbacteriaceae > Plantibacter > Plantibacter sp. MMLR14_011. Next base: position 121,928 of record NZ_MJGW01000028.1, on the reverse strand, counting down.
CTACGCCGCACTCGTCTGGACGGCGGAGCATGCGCAGGAACTCGGCATCGATCCAGCTCGGTTCATCATCGCCGGAGCGAGTGCCGGTGGAGGGCTCGCCGCTGGTGTCGCGCTTCTGGCCCGCGACCGGAGCGGCCCGGAGCTCGCCGGCCAGGTCCTCATCTACCCGATGCTCGACGACCGCGACGCCACCGTCTCGACCGCCCAGATCGACGGCGTCGGCGTCTGGGACCGGGGCAGCAACATCACCGGCTGGACCGCACTGCTCGGCGACCGTGTCGGTGGCGAGGACGTCTCCATCTATGCCGCCCCGGCACGCGCAACCGATCTGACCGGCCTGCCACCCGCCTTCATCGACTGCGGCAGTGCAGAGGTCTTCCGTGACGAGGACGTCACCTATGCGACGTCGCTCTGGCAGGCCGGTGTCCAAGCCGAGCTCCACGTGTGGCCGGGTGGGTTCCACGGGTTCGACATGCTCGCGCCGCACGCCGAACTCGCTCGGGCCATGACCGCGGCTCGGAACGCCTGGGTCGCTCGCCTGCTCGCGCCCTGAGGTCATCGCCTGTGACGGCCCGGTTCCCTATGCTGGGTCGTCACAGGCACATCGGAGTGACGCCATGCAGGAACTCGTCGGCCGCCTCACCGCTTTGGATCCCGAGGCGAGTGAAGGCCTGAAGGTCATCGCCTATTTCGACGCGCTCGTCGCGGGCGGGGTGAACACCGAAGCGCTTGCCCGCGGCGCAGCCGTTCTGACCGGGGTACCCGCAGGAGTGCGTAGCCCGGAGGCCGCCGTCCGCGTCGATCCTGCCGGCCACCGCCTGCCCGTCGGCCCCTCGGACTGGCCGACGCGCACGGTCGCCGGTGACGGGTCCGTCTGGTTGGAACGCGTCGGAGCCGCCCACGCCAACGACGCGATCGTGCTCGAGCGGTTCGCGCTCGCCGTGGCCCTGCTGCGGTCGCGGCGTCACCCGCAGGCGGACTCGTCGGTGCAGATCCTGCTCGATGCCGACCGTTCCGAATCGGAACGATCGCAGGCCGCCGAACGACTGTCCCTCTCCGGCTCCGCCCTGCGGGCGGTCGCGACGGCGCCGTCGGTGCACCCACCGGGTGGTCCGTCGGCCCTCGTGGTCGGCGCTGGTGGGATGCTGCGGGCGACGATCGTCAGTGGGCCGGACGGGGCGGCAGGTCTGTCGGATGTCGACGGCGTCGCCGGGATCGGACGCGCGGGCGTCGCGACCCAGCTGGTGCGATCATGGGCGGAGGCGCAGCAGGCGATCACCCTGACGGACGCCGCCCACCGGGTCGTCGACATCGCCGACCTCGGCGTTCTCGCCGACGCCGTCCGGGAGTTGGCCGCCACCGCCGCTCGGTCTCCGGACGTCTCGGCGCTCGCCGCACTCGACAACCGTGCCGCACGGGTACTCGACGCGCTGGTGCGAGGCGACAGCGTGCGGTCCGCTGCGCAGGAACTCGGCATCCACCACTCGACGTTGCAGGGTAAGCACGAGCACTTCGCCCGGATCCTGGGATACGACCCTCGCGAGCCAGTCGGACGGGCGCGCTACGAACTCGCCTCGCTGTTGCTCAGATCCATGGGGCGTTGAGTCGCCCGGTTCTGCACGGAATCCGGCGACATCCGTGCAGAATCGGGCGACTCAGTAAGCCGCCGCCTCCAGATCCAGGACGACGTCCGCCAGGCCGGCACCGCTCACCGTCACGGTGATGGCGCCGGCCCGGCTCGGCCGGACGATCGCCAGCGCCCGGCCGTCGAACGTGGTGCGCGTGGTCGCGTCGAAGCGCTCGGTCGTCTTCGGGGCACCGGTTCCGAAGCCCGCGAGCCGACCCGCGCCCGTGACGCTGACCGAGATCTCGCGGTCGGCGCCGGTCACCAGGACGCCGGCCGCGTCACACAGCTCGATCGCGATGAAGGCGAGATCGGTGTCGTCGGCGCGGAGTGTCGTCCGGTCTGCGGTCGCCACGAGTCTGGTGGGGCCGGTGGCGGAGACGAGCGCAGTGCGGCCGACCTCCGCGCCCGAGCGGAACGCGACTGCCTCGAGCATGCCCGGCCGGTAGACGGTCTCGAGCTCGGCGAGCTTCGGCCGGCGTCCACCCACCGGGCCCCGCGCCACCTCGACACCGTCGAGCAGCAGGGCCACCTCGTCGGCGTCGGCGGCGACCTCGACCGTCACCGGCGCGCCCTCGAAACCGGGCCACGTCCACGAGTCGACCGAGTCGCTCCACGCCCACGGGGACTGCATCGTGATCGTCTGCCCGTGCCGTTCCGGTCGGAGCACCGCGATGGCCGGCTCGGCCCGCAGACCGAAGACGATCTCCCGGTAGTGCGACACCGGCCGCCGCCAGCCGGTGATGTCGAAGTCGCCGCACCACGCGGTGAGGTAGGGGAACTCGCGCTCGAGTGCACCGTTCGACTCGGGGTCCTCGGCATAGGAGGTTGCACCGATGCCGACCTCGCCGAGGTAGTCCCAGCCGGTCCAGGTGAAGTCGCCGATGACGTTCGGGTTCGCCTCGACGAGCGGCCAGAGGTCGCCGATCTGGGTCGGGAAGGTCTCCGAGCCGACGATCACGCGATGCGGGAACCGCTCGGCATCGCTCGCGTAGCGGCCGTCCGCGTAGTTGAGGCCGAGGATGTCGAGGGCTGCACTGGACTCTTCGGTGCGCGTCGTGACGGCGTCGGAGGAACCGATGAGGCTCATCATGTTCGCGCCCGCTTCGCCCATCAGCTCGTTCAACCCCTGGTCCGACGCCATGATGCCGTCCAGATCGTCGAGCACGGCCAGGGTCGCGTTCACGCCGTTCGTCACGAGTCGTGTCGGATCCAACGAGCGCACGTGCTCGGCGAGTTCCCGCGCCTGGATCGCGCCGTGCGGGGTGCCGACCTCGACGATCTCGTTGCCGATCGAGTACATGATCACGCTCGGATGGTTCATGTCCTTCGCCACCATCGACTCCAGATCGGCCCGCCACCACTGCGCGAAGTCGAGGGAGTAGTCGTTGTCCGTCTTGCCCCGACCCCACATGTCGAAGGCCTCGTCCATGACGAGCATGCCGATGCGGTCGCAGGCGTCGAGCATGGCGGGCGACGCCGGATTGTGGGCCGCCCGGATCGCGTTGAAGCCGGCGTCCTTGAGGAGCTGGACACGCCGTTCCTCGGCGCGCGCGATCGACGCTGCACCGAGCGGACCGTTGTCGCTGTGGATGCAGGCGCCGCGGAGGAGCACCGGCTCGCCGTTGATGCGGAGACCTTTCCGCGGGTCGACCGTGACCGTGCGGATGCCGTGGACCGTGTGGACGACGGTCGCGTCGTCGGCGGGTCGGTCGTCGACCGCGAGTGAGGTCTGCGCCGAGTACAGCGCCGGCGAGTCGACGCTCCACAGGGCCGGCTCCGGCACGTAGAGCCGCTGGCGGATGAGCGCGCTACCGCCTGGCGCCACGGTGACCGGCGTGCGCTCGCCGTCGACCACGCTCCCGTCGGGGCCGGCGAGTTCCGTCGCGAGGACGCGCGCACTCCTGGTGAGACCCCGGTTGACGACGGTCGTCGCCACCTCGAGCACCGCCTGGTCGTCCTCGATCCGGACCGTCGTGATGCGGACGCCGTCGGGCTCGACGTGCGTGGGTTCGTCGACATGGAGGAGGACCGGGCGGTGGAGGCCAGCGCCCGCGTACCAGCGGGAGTCCTGTCCTGCGCGGGTCTCGATGCGCAGCGTGTTCGTCTCGCCGAAGCGGAGAAATGGGGTGAGCTCGACGAAGAAGCGCGCGAAGCCGTCGGCACGATTGCCGGCGAACTCGTCGTTGAGATACACCATCGCGTGTCGGAACGCGCCCTGGACCTCGAGCCGGACGATGCGACCGGACCACTCGGCGGGGACCTCGAAGGTCTTGACCTGGCTGAAGGCGCCGGCGGGGAAGTAGGCGGCCCCTCCCTTGGCGGGTACGTCCGGCGAGCGCTCGGCGTCGCGCAGGGCGTCGTGCGGGAGGGTCACGGCTCGCGAGTCGTCCGCACCGCCCTGGACGGCGGCGAACGGGCCTCGGGGTGCGCGGACGATCCAGTCGGCGGTGAACGGGATGGTGGTCATGACGTGCTCCAGTGCAGATCGGGGTGACGAAAGTCTTTCGGCGTCGCGCGCCCTGATTTCGACGGTAAGTGAGGCCGAGTGACATCGTCAACGCGTCGACTCGAAACAGTTTCGCTAGGCTGGGCGCGACCGACGGCTGCCCGCTGCGGGACGAGGGAGGGGACTCCATGGCACGAACGCCGATGACGGGTCCGACGCTGGCATCGATCGCAGAGCGTTCCGGGGTCTCGATCGCGACCGTCTCGAAGGTGATCAACGGTCGGTCGGGCATGTCCGAGGCGACCCGTGCCCGGGTCGAGGCGGCGGTGCGCGAGCTCGGATACCGCCCGACACCCCGGTCGATCCTCGGTGCTCCACGAAGCATCCACGTCGTGTTCGACACCCTGCACAGCGTCTACTCCCTCCGTGTCCTCGACGGCATGGTCGCCGCGGCACAGCGGTCGGACATCGACCTCGTGACGCGGGTGCTGTCGCCCGGTTCCGGATTCGGTTCCACGGATGCGACCGGAGACGAGGTGGCGCTCGACCGCGGCTTCATCGACGGCGTCGCGGCGCGAGGTGCGATCGGCATGATCGTCGTCACGACCCCCATCGCCGCCGACGTCGTCGACGCGTGCCTCGACGCGGGCATCGCGCTCGTCGCGGTCGACTCGCCTGATCCGCTCGACCGCTCGGTCGCGAGTATCGGCTCGAGCCACGCCGCCGGCGGGCAGCAGGCGGTCGAGCACCTGCTCGACCTCGGCCACCGGCGGATCGCCTTCGCCGGAGGGAACCCGGCGAATCCAGGCCTGCGGGCGCGCGCCGTCGGGTACCGCGAAGCACTTCGCGGGGCCGGCATCCCGCTCGATCCCGACCTCGTCTCCGAGGAGGGCATGGGGACCGCCGGGGACGCCGTCGCGCGCATGCTGGCCAGCTCGGATCCGCCGACCGCCGTGTTCGCGACCAACGACGCCGACGCCTTCGCGGTCGTGCGCGCCGTCTTGCGGGCCGGACTTCGGGTGCCCGAGGACGTGAGTGTGGTCGGTTACGACGACACCTACTCGGCCATGCTGACCGTCCCGCTCCTCACCACGGTCCACACGTCCATGCACGACATCGGACGTGCAGCGGTCGACACCCTGCTCCGCCTGCATGCCGGGGAGAAGCCGTTCTCCCACCACCTCGAGCTCGCGACCACGCTCATCGAACGCGAGTCGACGGCTCCGGCCCCGTCGTCGATGCCCTGAACTGCCCGAATCTGCGCGATCCTGCGCGGATTCGGAGCAGTTCCGGGCGACTCAGTGGGCTCAGCGCGACAGGCGGAGGTCGCGGACGGTGAACCGGCCGACCGGGAGCGCGGCGCGGATCCGGGACTCGTCGAAGCGGCGTGAGGGACGGAGGTCCGCAGGGAGTTCCGGTGCCGGTGGAGCCGCCTCGCTCACCCCTTCGGCCAGCATCTGCGCCTGCGCCTTCGCCACGAGCGGCGTCTTCATGAGGCGTTCCGTCGCGCGTGCGAGCAAGCGGATCGTCCAGACGGGGACCGGGACGTAGAGCGGGCGGCGTCCGGCCACGTGCGCGATCCGGCGCACGGCCGCACCCAGCTCGAGTTCCTCGGCGCCCATGACCGCGACGGTCGGCTCCGGCACCCGGCCCTCGAGCGCTGCGACGAGGACGTCGACGGCGTCCGCGACCGGCACCGGACGCACGCGGCGCTCGCGGTAGCCGACGGTCGCGAACACCGGGAAGGTGCGGACGGCCTTGGTGACGTGATCGACCATGTGGTCGCCTGCGCCGTAGATCATGCCGAACTTGAGGACGGTGTGCGCGATACCCGAGCCCCGCACGATCTCCTCGGCAGCCCACTTCGTCTCGTGGTACCCGGAGCCGCAGTCGGGGCGCGCGCGGAGGAAGCTGACCAGCACGATGCGACCGACGCCGACGCGACGGGCCGCATCCACGACCGCCCGGGTGCCGTCGACGTGCACGCGCTGGAAGGTCTGATCACCGAGCTCGCGGTTGATCCCGGCGCAGTGCGCGACCGCGTCGCAGTCGGCGAACGCGGCGGTCAACGCCTCGACGTCGTCGATCTCCACGCCGGTGCGTCGGGAGACGACGACGATCTCGTGCCCGTCGTGCCGCAGCCGCTCGACGAGGTGCCGTCCGACGAACCCGGTCCCGCCGGTGATGGCCACTCGCATGCTGTCTCCTTCGCTTGTTAGCAATATAGCGAAACTCTATATCGCAATTGTGCTAGATTGCAAACATGGCAGATACAGCGTCGGACATCTTCGCCGCGCTCGCTCACCCGACGCGACGGCAGATCCTGCAGGACCTCAAGGACGGCGAGCTCGCCGCGGGGGAGATCGCCGCACGCTTCGACGCCACCGGTCCGACCATCTCCCGGCACCTGAGCGTCCTGCGCCAGGCGGGCCTCGTCTCCGAGCGCCGCGACGCGAACCGCATCCTCTACTCACTCGTCGGTGAGCGCCTCGCGCTGTCGGTTGGCGACTTCCTGTCCACCGTGTGCCCGGAGCAGATGGTCCTGCGTGAGGTCCGAAAACGGCGCACCGCGTAGCCTGGTCTCGATCCGGCCCTGAGTCGCCCGAAGGTGTTCGATTCCGCCGCGATCTCGAGCCGTTTCGGGCGACTCAGCGCAGCCCGCGCGTGACGCTGTGGACGATCGTCTGCGTGGCGGCCTGTCCGGCACGGGTCGGCAGCAGTGCCCAGACGTGGAACTGTCCGGCGCCCTCGTGGTAGTCGATCGTGACGCCGGCCGCTTCGGCTCGTTCGACGAGCACCTCGGCATCGGGGTTGAGGACGTCGCGGGTCCCGCTCAAGACCGTGAGTGGCCCGAGCCCGGCGAGGTCGCCGAAGAGCGGACTCACGGTCGGATCGGTGATGTCCAGATCGCCGCGCCAGTGCTCCGCGAACACGCGTCCGCCGGGCGTCGCCAGCCAGGGGTCACTCGGCTGCACGAGGGGGATCCGCGGGTTGCTCCAGGTGAGGTCGAGCGCCGGTGACAACAGGGTGGTCATCGGCAGGACGACGCCCTCGTCCCGGAGTCGGAGCGCAGCCGACAAGGCGATCTGACCGCCGGCCGAGTCGCCCGCGAGGACGGTCGGCCCGTGCCGCTCGATGCTGCGCCGGACGAGCTCGACGACGCCGGTCTGTGCCTCGGCCGCGGTGCCGTAGGGCACGAGCGGGTAGATCGGGAGTGTGACCACGGCGCCGGTCTCCGCGGCGATGGTGGCGGCCAGCGTCCAGTGCTGCGGTGCGATCTCGCCGACCCAGCCGCCGCCGTGCGCGTACACGACCCCGCCGATCGTCGGTCGCCGCGTGGGGGACACGGTGTACACCGGCCAGTCACCGACACGTTCGACGTCGACCCGGACATCGCTTCGGAGGGTGCCGGGCGGACCGTATGACGCCGGCCTGAGGGTGCGCTCCCGGATCCGGCGGCGCGCTCCGGCCTCGCTGACGAAGGCCCGGTTCGCCCGGATGAGTCGGAGGGCGGGGCCGACGACGACGCCTGGGATGGTGAGCACGGTGCCTCCGCGGTTGACGGGTTCTCTGGGGATCGCCACGCTAGCAGCGCAGGTTGGGCAGGAGTCCCCATCGCCGCTCTGCTCGGTCGCTGCGGGGCCGGATCGCCCTTGGTGGGGCCGGTGCGGATTTCGCGTGGGACACTGGCAGACGGCGTCGACGTGCCGATCGCGCCGCAGCAGCCCGTCCCGAAGGAACCGCATGCCCGAGCTGAACCCCGTCGTCATCGAGCGAGTCGCCTGGGACGACGAGCGGGCCGTGCGGCTCCGCGCCGCGATGGACGAGGAGATGGGTGCGCGGTACGCATCGGCCTGGGAGGACTGGGACCCCGAGGCCGCAGAGCGCGCCCAGACCGCGTTCACCGTCGATCCTGCCGACATCAGCGCCACCTTCCTGGCCCTCATCGACGGCGAGCCGGTCGGCCACGCCGCCCTGCGCCGTCTGCACGGCGAATGGGAGCTCAAGCGCGTCGTCACCCTCCCGAACCACCGCGGCCGGGGCGTCTCGAAGCGCCTGATCGCAGCCGTCGAGGACACCGCTCGTGCCGAGGGGGCTTCCCGCCTCATCCTGCAGACCGGCGACCGCCAGCCCGAAGCCGTGCGGCTCTATGAGTGGCTCGGGTACGAACCCATCCCGATCTACTCGCCGTACGAGGTCATCCCGATGTCGCTCTGCTACGCCCGCCCGCTCCGCTGACGGTCGGCAGCGCGGCTGTCGTCGCTAGTGAGCAGCTTTCGCGGGCTGGTTCCGTGAGCGCAGGCGTGAGATCCCGGTCACGATCGCGACGACGATCAGGCCGAGGACGAGTCCGAACACGGCGGACATCGCGGTGTCGGCGATCCAGACGACGACCGGTCCTGCGGCCTCGATCGCGTGGGTGACGACGTGCAGGAGGTCGTACGGGCCGTGCCAGAGGGTCTCGGCGAGGTTCGCGATCACGAGGTGGCCGCCGACCCAGAGCATCGCGACCGTGCCGACGATGCTGATGACGCGGAAGACCGCGGGCATCGACGCGACGATCCGTGCACCGGTGCGGCGGACGCCGCGTGACGGGTTCTTCATGAGCCGGAGTCCGATGTCGTCGATCTTCACGAGCAGGGCGACCGCGCCGTAGACGACCGCCGTCATGACGAGGCCGATGACGAGGAGGGCCCCCAGCGTCATCCAGATGCCGAGCCCCGAGTCGAGGCTGGCGAGGGAGATGAGCATGATCTCCGTGCTGAGGATGAGATCGGTGCGGACGGCGCCGGAGACGAGCTTCTTCTCGTCGCGGACGTCCTCCTCCGCTTCCGCGTGGTGCATGCCGAACCACTCCATGACCTTCTCCGCACCCTCGAAGCAGAGGTACGTGCCTCCGATGATGAGGAGGAACGGCAGGACCCACGGGGCGAACGCCGTGAGCAGCAGGGCGATCGGGATGATGATGACGAACTTGTTGATGAGGCTGCCGCGGGCGATCCGCCACACGACCGGCAGTTCCCGCGCGGGGGTGAGCCCCTGCACGTACTGCGGGGTGACGGCCGCATCGTCGATGACGACGCCGGCGGTCTTCGCACTCGCCTTGAGGGCTGCGCTGAGGATGTCATCGACAACGGCGAGCAGGCCGACCGACATGTGCTTCTCCTTGGCTCGGGGGTCACGCCGCCGCGGGCTCGGCAGGGACGGAGTCCACAGTAGTGCGGATCGAGGGGGTGGGGGTGGGGTGGCAACCTCTGCTGGAGCGTGCATCACAGGCGTTCCCAGACCGGCGCACTCCACAGGGTAGGGACCGCTCCCTTCCGCTCGGATCGTGCCCCGGTACTGTTGGCACTCACGACAGATTGGGGATTTCGAATGGTCGAGACCACACCGCGCCGCTCACGGTCGGCCGTGCTCGCGCTGACCTTGACGATCGGAACGCTCGTCGCGGCGGCGATCATCGGCGGATACTTCATCATCGTCGGCGATCAGGCCGACATCGCCGGGCGGGTCTGGCTCACACTGCTGCTGCTCGCGGCCTTCGTCGGTGCCGTGTCGCTCGACGCCGCAGCCGGACACGGGCCCAACAAGTGGTACCTCGCGGTGTCGACGTTGGTGAACATCTTCCTCGTCACCGTCGGCCTCCTGAAGCTGTGGAACGGGTGGCTCCAGCCGCCGAACACCTCCGACGGGTTCGTCTGGTCCACGCAGATCATGCTGTTCCTCGGCATCCTCATCATCGTGCGTCTGGCGCTCATCATCATCCAGGTGTACTTCCTCCACTTCGTCACCCGCGCCACGTCCACCGTGGTCAGGGCCACCGGCATCGTGACGATCGCGCTGATCATCGCCACGGTCCTCGTGCTCGTGCTGCCCATGGCGTTCCCCGAGGGCACCTGGGCGGACTGGTGGTGGCGCATCGCCGCGGCCACGACGCTCGCTGCGGCGATCTCCGCCGTGATCCCCGTGATCGTGCGGGCGTTCTCTCCGAAGCCGGAGGGTGAGCGGGTGACCTACGGGCAGCAGCCGTACCGTCCGGAGGTGTACCAGCAGGCCGCACCCGGCTACCCGGTTCAGAGCTATCCGGGGCAGCAGGGATACCAGGGCCAGCAGTTCTACCCGGGACAGCAGCCGCAGCAGTCGTATCAGGCCCAGCCGTACCCGCAGCCGCCGCGCCAGGGGCAGCAGCAGCCGTACGGCGGCCAGCCGAACCCCGCCCAGCCGAACCCCGGCCAGTACGGGCAGGGGCACCCCGGGCAGGGCTACCAGGGGCAGCCGTACCAGGGGCAGCCCGCACCGCAGCAGCCCACCCCGCCGCAGCCGGGCCAGCAGTGGCCCACGCCGTCCTGGCAGGGCTCCGCGCCCGGCCAGCCTGCTCCGGCACAGCCCGCGCCGCAACAGTGGGGCCCTCCGCAGCCGCAGGTTCCGTCGTCGCCGGTTCCGCCCGCGCCTCCGCAGCAGGACCAGGAGCGTCCGCAGGAGTCCCGCCCTCCGCAGGAGCCGAAGCAGCCGGCGGAGTCACAGCAGCCGGCGCAGCCGCAGAGCCCGCCGCCCGCCGAGTAGGCGAACCGACCCGGAGCCGGCTGGCAGCCGACCGCTTCCAGCCGGCTCCGTCGTCGGTCGCATTCGGAGTCGGGTTCTGCTTGCGTACAACTGCGTAGCCACACCTGGCACGTCTTCGCCCAGCGGCGGATGTGGTGATGCGCTCGCCCCATGAGTATGGAATCGGCGCGGTGCGACCGCCCGCCGCTGGCTCCACACGATGGGTGACGATGCGCAAGCTCCTGAAGGTTCCACTGATCTCGATCGCCACGATCGCCGGCCTCGTCGCGGCGGGCCTCGCGACGACGAGCATCGTGAACGCCGTCGCGAGTTCGTCGGAAGCGGGCGAACTGCAGCCCTACGGGCAGACGGTCGATGTCGACGGCAAGGACATGAACGTCGTCATCAGTGGATCCGGCGCCGAGACGATCGTCCTGCTACCCGGTCAGGGCACCGCGGCACCCGGCCTCGACTTCGAGCCGCTCGTCGACGAGCTTCGCGACCAGTACCGGGTGGTGGTCGTCGAGCCGTTCGGCTACGGCCTCAGTGATCAGACGGACGTGCCCCGGACCTCGGCCAACATCGCCGGCGAGGTGCACGCCGCCCTGCAGCACCTCGGCATCGACCGCTACGTCCTCGCCGGACACTCGATCGCCGGTGTCTACGCCCTCGAGTATCTGGAGCGGTTCCGCGCCGAGGTGACGGCGTTCATCGGGATCGACACGAGCGTCCCGACCCAGCCCGGAAGCGACGAGTCGACGCCGACGGACGGGGTCGAGGCGCTGCAGGCGCTCGGCATCCTCCGCCTGCTCACCGCCATCGCGCCCGACCCGTACGAGGGCCTTCCGTACGACGCCGCCACGAAGCGCCAACTCGCGATCCTGACGAACCGCAATGCGATGTCGCCGACGCTGCTCGACGAGATCGCCCACACGCCCGGCAACTTCCAGGCGGCCCGATCCCAAGCGTTCCCGGCCGACCTGCCGATCCTCATGTTCGTCGTCGGCGACGACCCGGAACTCTCCGACTGGGTGCCCCTTCACGAGGAGCAGCTCGCCGGAGTCGAGCGGGGTGAGCTCGTCCGACTCGACGGCGGCCACTACCTGCACCACACCGAGGCGACGGTGATGGGCGAGGACATCGAGCGGTTCTTCGCCGACACGCCGGGAGACTGAATCCCCGGCCGATACGGGCTGGCGTGTCGTCGGATGTCGGGTTAGGCTCACTCTCTATCGAACGTATGTTCGAACGACGGGAGGCCACGCATGTTGATCACGAGCACCGAGATCGCGGTCTGGACGACGCCGGCAGGCGTGCCGGAGCGACTGTTCTGGGATGGAGCCCGGTACCTCGTCACCGACACCCCGACCCCGCTCGAGCCGAACGTCTCGTTCGTCACCCATCCGCCCGCGGCGACCCCCGCCTGGCGGTTCCAGGCGACCGCTGCAGACGGCCGGTCCTTCGTCTTCGACATCCGACTCGATGCCGCGCGCGGACGCTGGCAGCTTCTCCGAGCGTACGAATGAACGGCTCAGACCGTCGCCCGGGCCGACGTCGCTCCGGTTGTCAGGCGGCCGGCTGCAACCGCACCACGATCGCCTTCGAGACCGGGGTGTTGCTGCGGTCGGCCGTCGAGTCGAGCGGGACGAGGACGTTCGCCTCGGGGAAGTACGCCGCGGCGCATCCGCGAGCGGTCGGGTAGGAGACGACGCGGAAGCCGCGGAGCTCCCGATCCGGCTGCCCGGCCCACTCGCTGAAGACGTCCACCGTCTGCCCGTCCTCCAGGCCGAGGTCGCGGAGGTCGTCCGGGTTGACGAAGACGACGTTCCGGCCCTTCTTGATGCCGCGGTACCGATCGTTCAGGCTGTAGATCGTCGTGTTGAACTGGTCGTGTGAACGCAGGGTCTGCAGGAGCAGCCGACCGGGCGGGCAGTGGATCGGTTCGAGCTTGTTGACCGTCAGCAGGGCGCGACCCTCGGGGTTCGTGAACGTGCGGGAGTCCCGCGGCCCGTTCGGTAGGACGAAGCCGTCCTCGCGGCGGATCTGCTCGTTGTAGCCCTCGCAGCCCGGCACGACCCGTCCGATGTGATCGCGGATCGTGTCGTAGTCGTCCTCGAACGCTTGCCAGGCGATGCCCGAGTCCTCGCCGAGCGTCGCTCGCGCGAGCCGCGTGATGATCGCGACCTCGGAGAGCAGACCGGGCGCTGCCGGCGGGATGCGGCCGTGCGAGGCGTGGACAGCGCACACCGAGTCCTCCACGCTGACCATCTGCGGCCCGCTCGCCTGCAGGTCGATCTCGGTGCGCCCGAGGGTCGGCAGGATGATCGCCGCCTCGCCCGTGACCGCGTGCGAGCGGTTGAGCTTCGTGGAGATCTGCACGGACAGCTGCGTTCCACGGATCGCGGCCTCGGCGGCGGCGGTGTCGGAGATCGCCGCGACGAAGTTGCCGCCGAGCGAGATCCAGGTGCGGACCTCGCCCCGCTGCATCGCTCGGATCGCGTTCACCGCGTCGACCCCGTGCTCCCGCGGCATCGGGACCGCGAACTCACGCTCCATGGCGGCGAGGAAGGACTCGGGCATCTGCTCCCAGATACCCATCGTCCGGTCGCCCTGCACGTTGCTGTGCCCGCGGATCGGCGACGCACCGGCGCCGGGCTTGCCGATGTTCCCGCGGAGGAGGAGCAGGTTGATGATCTCCTTGATCCCGTTGACCGCCGCCTTGTGCTGGGTCAGACCCATGGCCCAGGTGACGATCGTCGCGTTCGACGCGATGTAGCGCTCGGCGAGTTCGTCGATCTGCTCGCTCGTGAGGCCGGTCGCCTCGAGCACCGCAGCCTCGTCGAGGTCGGCCAGGTGGGCCGTCAGCTCCTCGAGTCCGAGGCAGTGCTCGGCGAGGAACGCGTGGTCGAGGATCGTCCCCGGAGCCGCCGCCTCGGCCTCCAGGACCCGCTTCGAGACCGCCTGCAGCAGCGCCATGTCGCCGCCGAGCCGGATCTGCAGGAACTGGTCGGAGATGACCGTGCCGCGCCCGACCATGCCGCGGACCGTCTGCGGGTTCTTGTACCGCTCGAGCGCCGCCTCTGGCAGCGGGTTCACCGAGACGATCGTCGCGCCCGCCTGCTTCGCGTCCTCGAGCGCCGTGAGCATGCGGGGATGGTTCGTGCCCGGGTTCTGGCCCATCACGATGATGAGGTCGGCCTGCTCGAAGTCCTCGTACCGGATGGTCGACTTCCCGACGCCGATGACCTCGCCGAGCGCCGTGCCGGTGGACTCGTGGCACATGTTCGAACAGTCGGGGAGGTTGTTGGTCCCGAAGGCGCGAACGAAGAGCTGATAGACGAACGCCGCCTCGTTCGACGCCCGGCCGCTCGTGTAGAACACGGCTTCGTCGGGGGACTCCTGACCGCGCAGCTGCTCGCCGACGATGGCGAACGCCTCGTCCCAACTCACCGGCCGGTAGTGGTCCGAACCGGCCGGCTTGTAGACGGGCTCCGACAGTCGCCCCTGCATGCCGAGCCAGTACTCCGATTTGTCGGCGAGATCGGTGAGCGAGTGTTCGGCCCAGAAGGCGCTCGGGATGACGACCGGTGTCGCCTCCCAGATGACGGCCTTCGCGCCGTTCTCGCAGAACTCGAGCTTCTTGCGGTCGTCCGGGTCGGGCCAGGCGCAGCTCATGCAGTCGAAGCCGCCGCGCTGGTTGATCGAGGTGAACAGCTCCGCGGTCCGCTTCGGCCCGAGTTGCCGGAGGGCGGGCTCCATCGAGTGCAGGATGCCGGGCAGGCCGACGGCGACGTGCTTCGGTTGGCTGACCTCGATGTCGGCGTCCGTGACGTCCTCGACGGGCGGTTCGGCGCTCATGCGTTCGCTCCGGTCTGGAGTGCTGCTGGTGCCGAGCCTTCGGCCGGGTCGGCGAGGCGACGTGCTCCGCTGTAGACGACCATCGAGTCGCCACGGAGGAAGCCGACGAGCGTCATCCCGAGTTCTGTGGCCAGTTCGGCGGCGAGCGACGACGGAGCGGAGACTGCTGCGAGCATCGGGATGCCGGCCATCGAGGCCTTCTGCGTGAGCTCGAAACTCGCGCGCCCCGACACCATCAGGACCATGGAGCGGAGCGGGAGCAACCCCTCCTTCGCCGCCCATCCGACGACCTTGTCGACGGCGTTGTGTCGGCCGACGTCCTCGCGGAGGACGAGCATCTCGCCGGTCCGGGCGTCGAACAGGCCTGCGGCGTGCAGACCGCCGGTGCGCTCGAAGACCGCCTGCTGTGCCCGGAGGCGGTCGGGGAAGGTCACCAGGAGCGCCGGATCGAGGCGAAAGTCGTCGTCCGCGACGGAGTACCGCGAACTCGTCCGGACGGCGTCGATGCTCGCCTTGCCGCAGAGGCCGCACGAGCTGGTGGTGAAGAAGTTCCGTTCCAGGCTCGGATCCGGAGCGGGAACGCCGGGCGAGAGGGCGACGTCGAGCACGTTGTACGTGTTGACACCTTCGTCCGTCGCGCCGGCGCAGTACCGCGCGGTCCGGACGTCGTCACCCCGACCGATGACGCCCTCAGAGACGAGGAAGCCGATCGCGAGGTCGACGTCGTGGCCGGGCGTCCGCATCGTGATGGCGAGCGAACGACCACCGACGCGGATCTCGAGCGGCTCCTCGACGGCGAGGACGTCCTCGCGGGTGCGTGCGGGCTGTCCCACCGTGATGCGGGTGACGCGTCTGCGCGCCGTGATGCGAGTCATGGCTCATGGCTATCACCACCATCGGACGAGGGCAAGGTGCCTCACCGGATCCGCAGCCGCCTCGGGGGCTGGATCGCGGCTTAGGCTGGTGCCATGTCCGTCGATGCGATCATCCTCGCGGGAGGGCGGTCCTCCCGCCTCGGCGGCGTCGCGAAGGCGTCGTTGCTCCGCGACGGGCGGACGCTCCTCCAGCTCGCGATCGATGCTGCGCGGGCGGCCGGCGGCCGTGTCGTCGTGGTCGGCCCCGAGCTCGAGACGACCGCTCCGGTCCGCTTCGTCCGCGAGCGCCCCGCCTTCGGCGGCCCCGCTGCGGCCATCGCCGCGGGCCTGGACGCCCTGCGTGATGGCGTCGCGACCGAGGGCCCCGCACAGGTCGCCGTCCTCGCCTGCGACATGCCGGATGCCGCGCCGGCGCTCACCGTGGTGCTCGAAGCAGCCACAGCCGCCGCGGCCGGGACCGATGCCGACGGCTGGGTCGCGGTCGACGACTCCGGTCGTGAGCAGTCGCTGCTCGCCGTCTACCACCGGGAGGCCCTGGAACGCCGGGTCGCCGCACTGCGGACGTCACAACCCGGCGGTGACCTCGCGGGTGTCTCCGTCCGCCAGCTGCTCGCCGGACTCGTCCTCCGCCAGGTGTCCGTTCCCGACGGCGGCTCGGCCGACGTCGACACCTGGGCCGACGCCGCCGACCTCGGGGTCGACACCGCCGGCGAGTCGCCGGTGCCGGACATGTCCACCACGCCGACCGCCGACCCTGAGGAGCGTCTCCCATGACCGATGACCTGCACGCCGTCCTCGCGGACTGGACCGAACGAGTGTCCGCCGAGCTGGAGCTCGGCGACGTCGGGGTCGACATCGACGCGGTCCTCGGACTCGCGGGCACGGCCGCGCACGCCGTGCGGCGTCCCGCCGCCCCGCTCACCACCTACCTCGTCGGTATCGCGGTCGGGAAGGCGCTCGCGAGCGGTGCGGATCCGGTCGCCGCCGCCGAGGCTGCGACCGCGGCCGTCGAACGGCTGGTCGCCTCGGACACGACCGCATGACGAGGGCCTCCTGGTGGGACGCTCGCAGCATCGCGCATGCGACGGGTGCGGCGCATCGGTCCGACGTCGTCGACACCCTGACGCTCGCCGAGGCCCTCGGACACGTGCTCGCGGCGCCGCTCGTCTCGCCCATCGCGATCCCGCACTATGCTTCCTCGGCGATGGACGGCTGGGTGGTGGCCGGGAGCGGCCCGTGGACCCTGCTGACCGGTGAGGACGCCGAGCGCGCGCGGTCGGTCGGACTCAGCGACGGTGTCGCGGTCGACGTCCTGACCGGTGGGCTGATCCCGTCGGGCGCCGATGCGGTCCTCCAACTGGAGCACGGCGTGATCGGGCATGGCTCGGGATCAGCGCGCCTCCACCCCGCACCGTCCGCCCCGAGCGGGGAACCGCGGCCGGGGCGGCACATCCGACCCGCCGGAACCGAGTCACCCGCGGGGTCGACCGTCCTCGACGCCGGCACGCGTCTCAGTCCCGTCCACCTCGCTGTCGCCGCCGGCGCCGGCTTCGACCGCGTGCCCGTCGTGCCGACACCGCGGGTCCGCCTGGTCCTCACGGGTGACGAGGTCGTCACGAGCGGTGTTCCCGGCCCGGGGTTCGTCCGCGACAGTTTCGGCCCATCGCTCCCGGGAGTGATCGCCTCGCTCGGAGGCGTCGTCACATCCAGCGTCCGTGTCGGCGATGACGCGCCCACCACGGCCGACGCCCTCGGGCTGACGAGTGCGGTCACCGCTTCCGCCCGCCACCAGCGGGACCTCGTCGTGACCACGGGTGGTACCGGCGACTCCCGAGCCGATCACGTCCGAGCGTTGCTCCGCGACGCGGGTGCCGAGTTCCTCGTGGACGGCGTCGACGTCCGCCCGGGTGGCCCTGCGCTGCTCGCGCGGCTGCCGGACGGTCGCCTGTTCGTCGGCCTGCCCGGCAACCCGCTCGCCGCCCTGCTCAGCGTCCTCACGCTCGTGCACCCGGTGCTCGCCGGCCTCCAGGGACTCGAGCTCCCGGCCCTGCGACCGGCAGTGCTCGCCTCGCCCGTCGACGGGGCCCGCTCAGGGACGGTGCTGCGCCCCTACCGCTCGGTGCACGATCCCGATTCGGCGACGCCGCATGCGGAGCCGACGCCATGGCAGGGAGCAGCCATGCTCCGCGGGCTCGCCGACGCCGATGGCGTGCTCGTGTGCCCGGGCTCCGGCGCGGCCGCGGGCGGCCTGGTACCGAGTCTCGACCTGCCCTGGTGATCGGGCCTCGGGTCAGCGGCCCCGGACGGCCGCAGCCGTCATCAGCTGCAGCAGTTCCTCGCCGGCGAGGATGCCGCGCCGCTCGGTGACCGTCAGCGTGTCGATCGTGAAGCCCTCGTCGTCGAGCTCGCCGTGCGCCGGCCGGAACGCGAGGTCGGCGGTCTCCAGCATCGACTGGTCGAGGAGCGAGTCACCGGCCGCGAGGACGAGTGGTCCGTCGAGGCGGCGGGCGACCTCACTGACCGCATCGTGCTTCGTGAGCGTCCGCGGCACGCAGTAGAGCTTCCGTCCCTGCAGGGACACGGTCCACCCGAGCCGTTCGCACTCCTGCTCGACCTGCTCGAGCCAGCCCGCCGGGATCGCGTCGCGCTCGACGATCGAGTAGAAGAACAGCGCGTCGGCGACGTTCGTCTTGAGGATCCAGGTCGGCGAAGCCAGCTCCTCGAAGCGCGCGAGCGCCTCGTCGAGCGGAGCGGTGTGGTCGGTGAGGTGCGCTCGCACCCGGTCGCGCCAATCGGCGTCCGGGACGCCGTCGACGAGGATCTCGCCGCCGTTGCTCGTGATCGCGTAGGCGGGCGCGCCGCCCGGCAGCTGCACCCGCTGATACTGCGCCACCGTCCGCGTCGTGACCGGCATGAACACGGCCTGCGAGCGCAGCTCGATCAGCAGGCGCTCCGAGTCGCGCGTCATGAACGAGATCGGCACGCCGTTCCAGAGCTCCGAGACGATGATCGACGGCGCCTCGGGGTCCGGCGTCTCGAGCCAGAACGCCTTCGGCGAGTAGATGAGGGTGCGATCCAGGTCGCAGGCGACGAGGGCGCTCACTGGGCGTCTCCCGCCGCGGCGTCGCTCAACGGGTTGATGAGGCCGACACAGCTGTAGGGCAACCCGGGCACGACCTCGACCGGCACCCCGCGCTGCTCGGCGAGCAGGAGCACGTGCGCGACGTCGTCGAGGGCGTCCGGCGACACGAGCACCTTCCACGGAACTCGGCGGAGCAGGACGCGGGTGGTCTCGCCGACACCCGGCTTCACGAGGTTCACGGTCGGGATGTCGTACTGTTCCCGGATCCGTTCGACGGCCTCCCAGCCGATCCAGCTCGGTTCGCGGTCGGACGTCGAGGCCTCCTCCACACCCGCGGCGACGTCGTCGACCACCTCGGCGAAGCGGCCCGAGACCGCGTCGAGGAAGGCGCCGGAGACATCGTGACTGCTCAGCTCGCGGTAGAACTTGGCACCGTGGAACTGGTCGTCGGAGAGCAGCTCGCGGTTGTACACCGTGCGGGACACGAGGCCGGAGACGGTGGAGTTGAGGCACGCCGATGGGATGAGGTAGTCGTCGCGGGTGCCGTACACGGGCACGCAGTGGCCGGGGTCGGCGAGGACAGCCAGCTCGTCGGAGAAGCGGATGCCGTCGGTCTCGGCGAAGAGTTCCAGCGCCGCCGTCAGCTCGCGCGCGATGGCGCCCTTGCCGGTCCAGCCGTCGACGAACGCGATCTGCTCCGGGTCGTGATGCGCCGCGAGGTAGCGCAGCGCGGTCCCGTCGACGCCGACCCCGCGCACGATGCTCATCGTGTAGTGCGGCACATCGATCCCACGGACCTCCATCGCCCAGCGACGCATGAGGATCCCGATGGGCGTTCCGGCGCGGGCGAGGGAGACCAACACGGGGCGGTCCGCACGGGAGGCCAGGACGAGGTCGGTGACGACGCCGACGGCCACCGCGAGGCGCCGGCTCGACCGCGCGAGGGCGTCGCGATAGAGCTCCTCGTACTCGGGGGAGGGCAGGTACTCGATGGGCAGCGACTCGGCGTAATGCGCGCGCCCGCTCTGGATCGCGGCCTCGCGTTCGGAGGCGTCGGCCTCGAGGCGGGTGTCGCCGAGGTCGGTCAGCAGCCAGCGCACCTCCGAGGCGTCGTAGGACCCGAAGTCCGGTCCGGTGAGCGGCTCGGGGAGGGCGGCGGCGTCGATGGTCACGGTGCGGGGTTCCATTCGGCTGGGGTCGGGACGGATTCGGAGAGGAGGACGACGATGACGTGGTCGGTGACGGTCCGCAATGCCTCGACGACGCCGTCGGGCCGGAGCAGGAGCTCGCGGTCGGCGCCCGGCTCCGGGAACAGGACCACCGCCGCGAACCGTGAACCACCGCGGGAGAGGTTGTAGGCGAAGCGGGGTCCGAAGCCGTCGATCGTGCGGTCGTGGCTGGTGAAGGACACCGCGCTCGCGATGGCGTAGTCGTCACGGCCGATGACGGCGATGGGGGACCGCGTGGTGGTGGAGAAGCGCGTCGCTCCGCGCGTGCGGTCGAGGTGGGCGGCGACGGCCAGCGGTACCGCGATGAACTCCTCGGAGCCGAGCACCACGACCTCGCCGTCCGGCAGCTCCGGAAGGACCCGGTCGGTGATCGCGGCGGTCACCGCGTCGTCCAGGCGTCCAGGCGCACCGAAGCGCGCGCTCCGCACGGGCGGCAGGTCGGAGGCGTCCACGACGACGACGTCGCCGGCTGCGGCCGATCCGGCGGCCGACGTGGCGGGTGCGGCGTCGATGACCGCTCGCGCGCGGGCGAGGACGTCCTCCGGAAGGTCGACGGCACCCACGCCGAGCGCCACGACGGTGATCCGGGTGCCGAGCCGGTCGGCGAGGTCGTCGAAGCGCTGTCGGTCCGCATCCGAACGGAGATCGATGAGTCCCGCGACCACCCAGTGCGCCTGCGGCGTGGTGGCGTGCAGCGCGGTGATCGTGTTGCGGACGGTGCGGCCGGTGCTCAACTCGTCGTCGACGAGCACCGTGGTCCCGCCGGCCGTGGCCCACGCGGGGTCGCTCGGATACAGGCGATGGTCGCTCGCGTGCGAGTGCTCTTCCTCGAACGGTGTGAAGGGCACGTCCGCCTCGTGCCTCGTGGAGTGGAGGTAGGGCGAGCCGAGCGCGTCGGCGACGATGTGGCCGAGCCCGGTCGCCGTCTCGGCATAACCGACGGTGACGAGCTCCGGGCCGGCCGCTGGGGCTGCATCGCGGAGCTCGGCGAGGTGCTCACGGACGGCGGTGAGGGCGGCGAGACCGTCAGCATCCGGCCGTTCCCGTCGGGCCAGGAGGTGCGCCACGGTGTCGAACGGAGCCGTCTCCGGATCGCTGCCGTCGAGCGCGCTCCGCACCAGCAGTCCGAGCAGTTCTCCGGCGGCGAGTGCCAGGCCGGGCACGGTCGGCACGTGTTTGGCGAGGACCGTCGACACGAGCAGCTGCGCGCGTTTGGGGTTGTCGCGGAGTGCCAGACCGACGAGGTCCTCCACCGGGATCAGGCTCCGGGACGCGTCCGAGCGCAGGCCGATGCCGACGGCGTCGCGCACGAAACCGCCTGTCCATGCGCCCATCGATACCGTCACCGCATGCTCGTCTCGAGGAGGTCGACGAAGGTCGTGTTCTCTGCCACGGCCCAGTAGCCGCCCATCGATACCGTCACCGCATGCTCGTCTCGAGGAGGTCGACGAAGGTCGTCTCCTCCGCGGCCACCCCGAAGGCCTCCGCGCGGAGCAGGGTCTTGCGTGCCCACGCCTGGTGCGGCTTCATCTCGTTCATCTTGTTCCGGTACGGGGAGGCGTTGGCGCCGCCGCCCACGTCGCCGACGACCGAGAGGGCGTCGACGTACTCCTCGTGACTCACGACCGACATCGCGTGGACGACCGGCACGTGGCTCGGGTGGATGACCGTCTTGCCGAGCAGCCCGTTCGCCTGGTCGAGGGCGATCTCACGGATGAGGCCGTCGAGTCCCTTGAGGAGGAGCTTCTGCCGCAGCTGCGCCTCGTTCGCATCCTGGAACGGCGTCATGCGCAACTGCGGGCGCATGAGCCGCTCCGCGTTGTGGAAGTGCTCCCAGACCGTGCCGGTGATGACGAAGTCGTCGCCCGGTCGACCGAAGACGTTGACGACGTCGGCGATGACCGAGGAGACGAGCTTGACGTCGTAGACGGTGAGGTCACGCGAGCGCCGGAGCGAGAAGGCGCTCGAGAGGTCGGTGGCGCCGATGCGGACGGCGAGGACGTCCTCGCGGTGGGCCTTGGTGACGTCGACGATCCCGGAGAGGGTGTCGTCGCGGGTCTCGCGGTGGATCATCCGCGGCGACTCGAGGATCGGCATGACCCGGAGCCGACGCGCGCCGTTCGACCCGTCCTGCCCGTAGTCGCGCTGCACGCGACCGAGTGCTTCGAAGAAGCGGTCCGCCACCCCGTCGCTGTTCTCGTACTTGGGGATGACGAAGCCGCTCAGGAGGTCGAGTCCCGGACCGAGGAGCCCGGCGACCCGTTCGAGCTGCTCGGGCGTGCGGACGCGGATGAAGAGCAGCGGCAGCACCGGGCGCTTGGACCCTGAGCTCTTGGCGGCGAGCTGCTGCATGGCCTCCGCGACGTTCGTCTCGGCGAACTCGACCGCGTCGTCGGGGACCGAGTCCTCGAGGCACAGCACCATGCTCAGGCAGCCGTGCTTCGCCTGCTTCACGACGTCCTTCGCGAGCGTCGGGCGCGTGCCGGGACTGTAGAGCGTCGCGCCGAGTGCCGCCGCCACGTGTTCCGGTGGGGAGTCGATGCTGATGGGGCTCGGGAGCTTGTGGAACAACCGCGACGCGCGCTTGTCGTCGACGTAACTGAAGTGGCGCATGGTCATCGTCTCCGGGGTTCGCGGGCGACGACGTACGGCGTCGGCTCGAAGCCGAACTGCTGCAGGAGCGTCTGGAGGGGGATCTCGGCGGGAAGCGGTTCGAGGCGGAGTTCGAGTCTCGACCCGATGCGCAGCAGCGAGACGACCGGGGCGGCACCGGTCTCATCGGCGGCTGCGAAGCTCTCGCCGTCGAAGAGCTGCACCGTCAGCGGACGACCGGCTGTGCCGACGAACAGCGCTCGACGGATGAGGTGCACGTGTCGGAGGGCGAGGATCGCGTCGCCGCCGTCGAAGCCGAGCAGCGGCCGGTTGCCGGGCGTCGTCACGGGCGTGCCGTCGACACCGTCGGCCGTCGCGACACCCGTGACGAGCTCGACGGTCTCCCACACGATCGCCGTCGCTCCGCCGACGATGAGGCTGCCGATCGCGGACTGACGCGGGTCGAGCCGGACCAGCGGGGTCTCGTCGTCGAGGACGCGGACCTCCTCGGCCGTCGGGGCGGGGAAGGGCTGTGGGGTCGTCGGAGCTGCGGCGGGCGTGGTGGCCGGGCGTGCCGACGGCGCAGCGGGAGCGGTCGACGAGGATCCGCCGAGCGAGAGTCCCGTCGACGGTGCAGACGCTGCCGATGCCACCGGGGCAGGGGGTGCGGCGGCGGACGTGGACGGCCCACCGAGCGTGAGTCCGGTCGACGGTGCTGCCGATGCGGCCGGCGCTGCAGGAGGAGGTGCCGCCGGGGCGCTCGCCACGGGCTCCGCCTGCGTGACCGGCGCGGGTCTCGGCTTCACCCGACGACGGAGGTAGTCGATGTCCCGTCGCACCGGGGAGGTGTTGAGCGGCACGGCTCAGAGGTCGATTCTGAAGTCGCGCGCCACGCCGGCGAGACCACCGGCGTACCCCTGCCCGAGAGCACGGAACTTCCAGTCCGAGCGGTGCCGGTACAGCTCGGCGAGCAGCAGCGCCTGGCTGCTGCGGACCTCGGCGATCGGCACGTCGAAGCGCACGAGCTCCCGACCGTCGGGTGCGGCGACGCGGACGAACGCCGAGCGCACGGGGGAGAAGTCGCCGGGGCCGCGGACGTCGGGGTCGATGTAGAGCAGGAAGGCGATCTTCGACACGGCGTCCGGCACGCGCGACAGCTCGACGTCGATCTCCTCATCGTCGGCCTCGGACGAGAAGGTGACCGCGCCGTCCTGGCTCTCGACCTGGTTGAAGAACACGAGGTGGTCGTCGGACAGCGCCTTGCCGTCGTCGCCGCACATGATCGCCAGCGGCACGGGTTCGCTCTGCGGCCCACGGCTCGCGATGACGTCCCAGCCGAACCCGATGAGCACCGCGTCGAGACCGGGGTTCTCTGCGGTGAGCGCGGCGTTCGCGCCCGCGATCAGTGACGCCATCAGTGCGCACCCAGCACGAGACCGGCGTCGGGCTCCTGGAACTTGTCGGAGAGGAACCGGCCGTGCGTCGAGAGTTCGGCGATCGCGCCGATGCGGATCTGGTTGAGGAGGTCGCGGATGGTCTCCTCGATGAGCTCCAGCTGACGGGCGAAGACGATCGTGCTGCGGGAGTCGTCGGTGCGGTCCGCGGCCGGCAGCGCGAGGAAGGAACGCAGCGGGCTCGGGAGGTAGTCCGTCACCATCGCGGCGAGGAGCACGCGCTGCTCGGTCGACGCACCCTGGTCGGCGATCGTCGCGACGACGAGGCGCAACTGGTCGTCGATCTGTCGGAGCTGCGAGGTGATCAGCGTGGGGAGGTCGCGCCCCACGGAGCGCACCGAGTCGCGGAGTTCGTCGAGGTGGCGAGCGGTCTGCTCGTCCTCCGTCTCACCGACGGGCGCCGGCGTGGCGTCGACGACGCCGAGCGGCTCGGCCCCGCCGGTCCGCAGTGCGTTCAGCAGTCGTCCGAATGCCATCCCTCGTCCCCTTCGTCCTCAGCGACCCGTGCGCCCGGTCACCCGAGCGTGAGGCTACCGCAGTTCGCGCTGCTCGGCCTGACGGCTGCGCTCGAGGTACGGCTTCGCCTTCTCGAGGCCCGTCTCGAGCGCGTTGACGGTGCCCTCCATGTTCTTGGCGGCTTCGGCACGGAAGGTGTCGATCGCGTCCATGGTCTGGAAGACGTTGTCGAACGCGCGCTGCAGGGTCTCGACGCTGACGCCCGAGGTGGACGCCTGCTGGTGGATGCGCGTCGTCTGGTCCTTCAGCATCTCGCTGGTCTGCAGGATCATGTTGTTCGTCGTGGTGTTGATCGCGTCGATCTGGTCGAGCACCATCTTCTGGTTCGCGAGGGCCTGCGCGACGACGACGGCGGTCCGAAGAGCGGCGATCGTCGTGGTGCGAGCGCGGTCGACGCCCTTGATGAGCTCGAGGTTGTTCTTGCGGATGAGGTCCATCGCCAGGTAGCCCTGCACCGAGACGGCGAGCTGCGTGAGGATGTCCTGGTGGCGCTGACGTACGGGGAAGAGGACGTCGGCCTCGAGCTTCTGCGCCTCTTCGATGCGTCCGGCGGACCGGGCTTCGTCGATCTTGGCGACGCACGCGGCGTCGAGCGCCTTGGCGAAGACGGCGTACTCACTGAGCGCCTGCATGGTCTCCCAGAGCTGGACCTTCTCTCCCGCGAGCGAGGCGTTGTCCTTCAGGAGTTCGTCCTGTCCGGCCATGAGCGACTTGATGATCTTGTCGAGCTGGGTCTGCGCGGACTCGTACTTCTGGAAGTACTTGGCGAGCTTGTTGCCGCCTGGGATGAACCCGAGGATCTTGCGGCCGACGCCGAGGTCCGCCTGGTTGGGCGTGAGGTCCTCGACGGTGCTGCGGAGGTCGCCGAGTGTGGTCGCGACCTTGATCTGCGCGCTGTCACCCGAACGCTTCGCCCCGGCGACCGAGGTCGACGAGCGGTCGAGCATGCGCGAGGAGTACCCGCTCGACTGCACCATCTCCTTGCC
Source organism: Plantibacter sp. MMLR14_011 (assembly GCF_001865025.1). Classification (NCBI taxonomy): domain Bacteria; kingdom Bacillati; phylum Actinomycetota; class Actinomycetes; order Micrococcales; family Microbacteriaceae; genus Plantibacter; species Plantibacter sp. MMLR14_011. Next base: position 96,720 of record NZ_MJGW01000028.1, on the reverse strand, counting down.
GCCGATCTGGGAGATGCCCTCGATCTTCTGCGTGAACTCGGGGGAGCGCGGGTCGAGCGTCGCGACCTCGGACACGAACGAGCGTGCCTGCTGCTGGATCTCCGTCTGGCGCTCCGCCGGGACCGGGACCATGCCCGGCGCCTCTTCGGCCTGCACGACGTCCGGTGCGTCCGGAGCGTGCAGCACGAGGGAGGCTGCGGCCTGTTCGTTGGCGTCTGGCGGAGTGAGTGGCGTGCTCATGCGGTCGACCTTGCTCTCGTGTGTGGCTTGCTCGTGGTGGAGGCGTCGGTGCTCAGCCGAGCGGGACGCCGAAGTCGCCGGCGATGCCGGCGAGACCGGTGGTGTAGCCCTGGCCGACGGCCTTGAACTTCCACTCGGATCCGTTGCGGTAGAGCTCCGAGAACAGCATGGCGGTCTCGGGAGCGGCGTCCTCGCTGAGGTCGAAGCGGACGATCTCGGTGCCGTCCTGGTCGACGATGCGGCAGTACGCGCCGCGGACCTGGCCGAAGTTCTGGCGACGCTCGTCGGCCTTGTCGATCGACACGGCGATGACCACGCGCTCGACGTCGGCGCCGACCGCGTTCAGGTCGACCGAGATCTGCTCGTCGTCGCCCTCGCCGTCGCCGGTGCGGTTGTCACCGAGGTGCTTGACCGAACCGTCCGCCGAGGCGGGCTGGTTGTAGAAGATGAAGTCGGCGGAGGAGCGCACCTTGCCGTTCGCGCCGATCAGCAGCGCCGAGGCGTCGAGGTCGAAGGCCTCACCGCTCGTGGTGCGCGGGTCCCACCCGAGGCCGACCGTCGCGACCGTCAGGCCGGGGCTGGTCTTGGTGAGCGAGAGGTTGTTGCCCTTTTCGAGGGTGAGTCCTGCCATGGTGATCGCTTCTCCTTCGGAACTGCGCTGACGCGCGGGGGACTACTGCGGGTGGTGCTCAGAGGGCCTGGGCGGCCGGACCGAGCAGATCCATGACGGAGCGCCCGTTGGCGCGCTCGCCGATCGCCTTGAAGGTCCAACCGTTGCCCTCGCGCGAGACCTTCGACATGATCATCGCCGTGTGCGGGCCGGAGTCGGTGAGCTGGTAGCGGGCGACCTCGGGCGAGCCGGGGGTCGAGTCGTCGATGATGCGACTGAAGGCGTTCTGCACCGTGTCGAAGGTCTGCCGGCTGTAGCTGCTGATCACGAACACGATCTGCTGGACCGACGGCGCCACCTTCGAGAGGTCGACCAGGATGGTCTCGTCGTCACCGTCGCCGGCGCCGGTGAGGTTGTCGCCGGTGTGGGTGGCCGAGCCGTCCTTGCTCGCGAGCTGCTGGAACCAGATGGTGTCGAGGACCTTGCCGGTGGCGTCGAAGAAGATCGCCGAGGCGTCCAGGTCGATGTCGGGCGCGGAGGCTGCACGACCGAAGAAGCCGCGCTTCACCGGTGCGACGCCGTCCCAGCCGAGGCCGAGACGGATCCGCGTGAGCGAGCCACCGTCCTGCTTCGTCAGTGAGAGCGACTGGCCCTTTTCCAGACTCAGACCCATGGTTCCGTCTCCTTGATGCTTCATCGTGTAGCTGGTGGTGAGGTGTGGGACGTGCGCCCCGGCCGAAGCCGGGAGCGCACGTCCCACGTTATCGGTTCAGCCGGGCGAGCGCCCGGATTCCCGGTCCGTTCAGAGCAGGCCGCGTGAGTCGGAGCCCTTGGCCTGCAGCTCGTGGGCTCGGGCGAGCAGCCGCTGGAGCTCCTCGTCGTCGGCCGCCTTCGCCTGGTGCTTGGGCTTCAGGTTGGCGAAGGACTTCTGGCGCTCGACCATGCGGGTGTAGCTCGTCTCGAGCTCGACCTCGTCCACGTGGTGGCCGACCGGGATGTCCTCGGGGGAGTCCGCGTGGAGCACGATCTTCTTGGCCTGGCTGCGGGCGTCGCTGATGATCGTGTGGGCACGGCCCGCCGGGCTGAGGAGCGACAGCAGGACCGTCACGAGGAGGATGCCGACGATGACCGCGAGCGAGAGGCCCGTCTCGATCTCGAAGACCGGGACGTGCTCACCGCCGTTGATGAACGGCAGGGTGTTCTCGTGCAGCGCGTGCAGGACGAGCTTCACACCGATGAAACCGAGGATCGCCGCCAGGCCGTAGCTGAGGAAGATGAGGCGGTCGAGCAGGCCGTCGATGAGGAAGTAGAGCTGACGGAGGCCGAGGAGCGAGAACGCGGTCGCCGTGAAGACGATGTACGCGTTCTGCGTGAGGCCGAAGATCGCGGGGATCGAGTCGAGCGCGAAGAGCAGGTCGGTGCCGCCGATGGCGACCATGACGAGCAGCATCGGGGTGAGGACCTTCTTGCCGTTCTCGATGGTGACGAGCTTGTCGCCGTCGTAGCGGTCGGTCGTCTTGAAGAGGCGCTTGGCGAGTCGGATGACGAAGTTGTTCGCCTCGTCCTCGTTCTCCTCCTCCGGACGGAGCAGCTTGACGGCGGTGAAGATGAGGAACGCGCCGAAGATGTAGAACAGCCAGGACCACGCGTTGACCGCGGCGGCGCCGAGGAAGATGAACCCGGTGCGGGCGATGAGCGCGAAGACGATGCCGAAGAGCAGCACCTTCTGCTGGTCGGCACGCGGCACGCGGAAGCTCGACATGATGATGAGGAAGACGAAGAGGTTGTCGACTGACAGGGCCTTCTCCGTGATGTAGCCGGCGAAGTACTCGGACCCGAGCGTCCCGCCGCCGAAGATGAGGACGCCGACACCGAAGATGAGGGCGAAACCGACGTAGAGGGCCGACCACTTCGCGGCTTCCGGCAGCGTCGGCTCGTGGGCCTTGCGTACGTGGAAGATGAAGTCGAAGGCGAGGAGGGCCAGGATGCCGACGATCGTCAGCAGCCAGACGTATCCGGGGATTTCCATGGGCTGTATTCTCCGCAGCGCTCGAGGTGGGGGACGGGTGACGTTTAGTTGGTGCCGTCCCACTATATAGTTGGTATGGTCGAACCAACACCCGAACGCCGGTATTCAGGAAGAATTCAGCTATGAGCGATGAGGTCGACCCAGCCGACGCCGGCGCCGTCATCCAGGCGTCGCTCGCGTCCGTGCTCCGATGGTCCACCCGGGCCGACAACCGCCGTTCCCTGCACGACGCCGAAGGCGCAGCCCTGACCGGCACGGACGCGTGGCTCCTCGAGTACGTGATCACCGCCGGCCCGATCCGCATGTCGACGGTCGCGGGCTGGATGGACGTGGACAAGTCGACCGCGACGGCCGAGGTCCGTCGCCTCGAGGAGGGTGGTCTCGTCGTCCGGGAGACGGATCCGAGCGACCGTCGAGCGGTGCTCGTCAGCGCCACGGAGGAGGGACGCACGGCCCTCGAGCGGCACCGGCAGGCGGCCCAGCAGGTCTACAACACGCTCGTCGGCAAGTGGAGCGAACACGATCGCGTGGAGCTCGCCCGACTCCTCTCGCGGTTCGTCGACGAGTTCTCCTGGGTCAGCGACGCGGTCTCCCGGCACAACGCGAGTCGCTGACCGGACGACCTCACGGGTCCACGCGCACCGGGATCGACCCGGTCCGCTCCGCCCGTGGCCCGTACACCCAGAAGCGATACAGCACGAAGCGGAACGCGGAGCCGAGGGCCAGGCCGACGATGTTCGCCGACACGTTGTCCGCCAACGGTGTCGTCAGGTGCAGTGCGTCGTGGGAGACCCAGAGGCAGCCCAGGGCGATCGCGCCTCCCGCGAGGCTCACGATGCCGAACTCGAGCGCTTCGCGGGCGACGTCCGAGCGCCGATGGGCGCGGAAGGTGAGGAGCCGGTTGCCCACCCAGTTGGCCACGATGGCGAGCGTCGTGGAGACACCCTTCGCCACGAGCAGCCCGGAGGTGCCGGTGTGGAGGAACACGGTGTACGCGAGGAGGTTGAAGACCCCGACGTCGACGAGGAAGCCGACGCCGCCGACGAGGCCGAAGGCGGCGACCTCGCGGACGATCGGGCGCCGGAGCAGCGCGCGCGGGTTCGGGAGGGGCCGCATCACCACTGCATCACGACCTGACCAGCTCGAAGACGATGCTGCGGTTGACGGGGATGCGCTGCTCGACGCGGTAGCCGAGGGCCTCCAGATCCGCTACGTCCGGGGAGGTGCTCGACCCTTCGACGACCCAGACGGTGTCGTGGCCGATGAGCCGGTCGTGGATGTCTGCCAGCGGCGCGGCAAGGTCCCAGAGCTCGGGGCGGTCGCGGTAGCTCGTCTCGAGCGCCACATCGTCGAGGCCGGCGAAGGCCTGCGGGTAGAGGTCGATCGCGAGCCGCGACTTGCGCGAGGGCTTCACGGACTGGTCGAAGACGACCGCGTCGCCCGGCGAGGCGTGGGCCTGGACGACCTCCGCGGTCTGCCGGAGGTCGCTGCCGTCGTCCTTCGCGAACGGGCCACGCTGTTCCACGAGGACCGGGGTCGCGAGCGCCAGCACGAGCGCAACACCGGCCGCGGTCGCCACCGTGCGGTCGACCCGCTTCGGCAGGACGTCGACGATCGTCCGGAGTCCGAGCGCCATCATGATCGCGACGGCCGGGACGCAGAAGGTGACGTAGCGCAGGTTGTACATCGGCGTCACGAGGGTGTTGCCGATGATGAGCAGCGCCGTCGGTGCGAGGGCCCAGACGGCGATCATCGCCAGTGCGCGACGCTGTCGGGAGGATCGGCGGACCACGAGGACTCCGATAGGAGCGAGCACGATCAGCAGCCACGCGAGCACGGCGAAGGCCGGCGTCTGGAACCACTGGCCGACGAGCACCGATTCCGGCGTCGCGTAGTCCCGTCTGCCCAGGAACGCGATCTGCTCGCGCTGCGCGATGCCCGCGATCACGATCGGAGCGCCGAGGACCAGTGCACCGACGAGGGACCAGCCCCAGGCTCGCATCACCCGCCGCCCGGGGCGCTGGAGCACCATCCAGGTGGCGTGCACGAGGAGGAGCATCGCGAGGTACAGGAACAGGTACATCGAGGCGGCGCTCGCGACGGCGAAGAGGGCCCAGCTGCGGCGTGATGTGGACCGGCGACGCACGAGCGACACGAACCACACCGTCAGCCACACGACCGCAGCCATGCCCAGCGCGTAGGAACGTGTTTCGGCGCCCATCCTCGTGACCTGGGGGATCACGGCGAACACGAGGCCAGCCGTGATGCCGATCGCAGGGGTGAAGAGCGTCCTCGCGAGCACGACCGTGCCGGCCGCGGCCAGACCGACCCCGACAGCACTCGGGAACCGCGTGACGGCCTCGGCGGTACCGAAGGCTCCGGTCCAGACGTGCAGGAACGCGTAGTACAGGCCGTGGACGGCGTCGATGTGGCCGATCATCCCGAACATGACGGGGAGCGGACGTTCGGCGGCGAGGACGCTCGCCGCCTCGTCACCCCAGTACGACGGCGTCCCGATGCCGATGAGCGAGACGAGGGTGGCGAACAGGCCGACGACCCAGGGCATGGCGCGGCCGCCGAGGAGGGTGTGGAGGGCGTCCCACCGACGGCGCGAGGGCGCGGTCGGGACGGTGATCGTCGCAGTCATGGGTTCCCCTCGGACGCGACAACCTGGCGCGTCGTCTCATCGTCCGCCGCTCGGATGAACGCGAGCAGAGAGGTTCCTGAGAGGGCGCGGGGGATCCTGCCGGAAATTGACGGCCGGGGGCGGGCCGTCCCGGTGGAGAGTTGTCCCCATCGCGCGGCGTCGGCGCGCGGGACAGACTGCAGGGGTCCGCCGCCGAAAGGAACCCCGATGCAGCTCTCCCGAGTCACCGCCCTGATCACGCTCCCTGTCGCAGCCATGCTCGTGCTGGCGGGATGCTCCACGCCGTCGGCCCCCGACGCGAAGCCGACGGAGAAGGCTTCGTCGTCCGCGACGTCGAAGCCGACCTCGACCGGATCGGCCGATGGTGAGGTCACCGAGCCTGGAGCGCAGGTCGGGATCGATGAGCCGATCGTCTACGAGTCGCAGGGCACCGACGGCGTCACCACGCTCATCAGCGCGAAGCTGACCGAGGTCACCCCCGCGACCGCCGACCAGGTCGCGTTCCTCAAGACGCAGTTCGACGGCGGAGAACTCGACGGCTACGACATCACACTTATCCGCCTTGAGATGACCAAGGTGTCGGGCGACCCGGTGGCGTTCAACAGCGACGCGACCTCCTTCGCACCCGTCGACGCCGATGGTGAGAAGGTCCAGGAGGCCACGCTCATCGGGTGGGACGAGTGCGGATCCGAGTCGTTCACCGAGGAGTTCGATGGCGGCGAGCCGATCACGCAGTGCTACGTCGCGGCGGCTCCCGCCGGTGGCAAGGCTCCGGCCGGCCTCATGTACGACGGCGGTTTCACCGACCCGAACCCCTACGACTCCTTCGACGGCGACCCGATCCTGCTCATCAAGGACTAGCTGTCCTGCGGGCCTGAGTGCCTGCGACAGGCTCAGGGACCGCGTCGTTCTGGGGTCACGTCTCCCGGTCATTGAGCCTGTCGAAGTGCCCACGAGAACCCCTTCGTCGGCGGGGTCAGAACGGCGCGGGGTCCGGTTCCGTTCGGTGGTGTTTCCCGTCGGGTGTCGTCCAGTCGAGCACACCACCTGGCCCGTGGTCGAGGTTCCACCCGGGCAGGTGCTTCATGCGGTGGTGATGTCGACACAGGCAGGCGAGATTCCCGACGTCTGTGGTGCCGCCGTCTTCCCACGCGACCGAATGATCGAGGTCGCACGCTCTGGCGCGCCTCCCACAGCCCGGTGCCCGACAGGTGCCGTCCCGAAGCCGCACCGCGCGTTGCAGGTCGGCCGGAACGCGGTACTGATTCCGCCCGACCGACAAGACCGCGCCGGTCTCGGGCTGGACGAGGATCCGGGTGAAGCTCGGCGCGTTCACCGCGATACGCGCCGCGGTCTCGGGGTCGATGGGACCGTAGCCGTCGAGGGTAGCCGGGGCATCGGAAACGCCGGCCATGCTGAGCGCCGGGACCGTGATCTGCACCGTGGGCGTGATGTGCTCCTGCACTTCGATCGGGTGCGGGAGCACCGGGCTCGACAAGACATCTTCCGGCGTGACACCGGTGAGCGCGAGCGCCGCGAGGGCGTCCGCTTGCAGTTGTGCGCAGGTGCGGGTGTCGCCCGCAGCGCGCGACGCCGCCGCGGCCGCCTCGACGCGCTCGACGATGCCCTGCGCGATCGGCGCCGTCGTGAAGAGGTGCACCCACGCCATCCCGTCGGCGGCGGGCTCGAACTCCACGCGGCGGTCGGCCTCGGACCGCCGGGCTCGGGCGGTGATGGACTCTGGGTGGAGGCGCTCGCGGAGCACGCGGGCGCGCCTGCGGAGGTTCGCGTTGGTGGACTCCTCCGCGACCGGCAGGACCTCGGCGAGGAACACTGCCCGCCCCGCTGTCGGCACATCGCTGAGTTGGTCGATGATCGTCTGCGCGTGCCGGACCGAGATGCGACCGGCCTCGAGGGAGGCAAGCACGGACGGCGCATCGTTGACGAGGCGCTCCGCGTCGTTCGTCGCCCGCTGCACCGTCTGCTCCGGCCGGCGCGTCGCCATGGCGAGGGCCGCGCAGGTCGATCGGCGCGAGAGCGCCTGACGCTCGGCCGCCGGGAAGACGGCCGGAACGACCGAGTCGGCGAAGGCGTCGGCGTAGGCGGCGGAGCGGGCTAGGAGGCGGGCCTCGCGTGCATCGAGAGCCGCCCGCAGTCGCTGGATCTCTGCGTATTCGTCCGAGAACTCCGCGAGCTGCGCGGCGTAATCGTCGCCGACGCGGATCGCGGTGAGGGGGGTCTCGGTCATGGAACAAGTCCACCGCGGACCACTGACATTCCAGATGGTGAGCCGTCCCAGTTGTGGAAGTTGCTCGTGGGCCCTTCGACAGGCTCAGGGACCGGGGAGGGGAGTCAGGGACCGGGGGAGGACAGACGAACGCCGGTGACCCGAGCGGGTCACCGGCGTCCGTGTGATCGGGAGGTCAGTTCTTGAACGCGTCCTTCACGTTCTCACCGGCCTGCTTCACGTCGGACTTGGCCTGGTCGGCCTTGCCCTCCGCGATGAGCTTGTCGTTGTCTGTCGCCTTGCCGACGGCCTCTTTGGCCTTGCCCGCGAGGTCTTCGGCGGCGTTCTTGATCTTGTCTCCTGCGCTCATATGGTGCTCCTCACATGTTCTTCGGGCTGTCGATCCGCACTGATCGAATCCGACAGGGCGACCGGGTGGACGCCCTTCACTTCTACACCCGGGAGCCCCAGGCTCGGGCGGGGCTCCAGCAGACTCCCAGAGAACTCCCCGGACCGCGCTGTGCCAGTGCGCCCGTCGTCGGATCGTCGTCGACGACCGGGACCCTGGCCATCAGACCACGCCGCTCGTGCCGAGCAGGGTGCCGATCGCGAAGGTGACGGCGAGGGCGAGCGCTCCACCGACCACGACCCGGATGGTCGGGCGGAGCGCGGGGTTGCCGCCGATCCTCGCGCTCGTGAACCCGGTGAGCGCCAGCGCGATGAGCACGACGATGAAGGTGATCGGGACGCGCACTTCGGGCGGCGGCAGCAGGATCGCGAGCAGGGGGAGCAGTGCCCCGATCGTGAAGGCGAGCGCCGATGCGCCGGCGGCCGCCCACGGGCTCACGACGGCGTCCTCGGTGATGCCGAGTTCGGCCTCGAGGTGCGCCGTGAGCGGGTCGTGTGCGGTCAGCTCCTCGGCGACCCGCCTCGCGGTCGTCGGCTGGAGCCCCTTCGCCTCGTAGATCCCGGCGAGTTCCGCGAGCTCCGCCTCGGGGTCGTCGGAGAGCTCCCGCCGCTCCTTCGCGATGAGGGCGCGCTGACTGTCCCGCTGGCTGCTCACCGACACGTACTCGCCGAGCGCCATGGAGATCGCACCACCGACGAGCCCGGCGACACCCGCGGCGAGGAGCGGGGCGCTGTCGGTCGTGGCACCGGCGACACCGACGACGAGGGACGCGACGGAGACGATGCCGTCGTTCGCGCCGAGCACACCCGCACGGAGCCAGTTCAAGCGGCCCGCGAGGTCACCGCGGTGCGGTTCGTCCGGGTGGCCGCCGGTCGGTGGTGAGGAGCTCATGGATGCATCCAAGCACTCCGCGGGCCGCCCGCGCACGGTTCCCGCCCGATCGCGTGCCCGGTCGCCTAGACTGGAGGCTGGTGCGCCGGGAAGTCTGGTCGGCGGGCGGTCGATCGGGATCGCTCTGCTGCTCGACCGAACCCTCCCCCGAAGGATCCGTATGCCCGACGCTCACCGCTCACACGACCTGCCGGCCGACCAGGCCCCGCACTCGATCTGGCGTGGCATCCACCAGACGCTCCAACAGGACACCGTCGGTGGTGCCCTCCTCGTCGTCGCAACCGCACTCGCGCTCGTGCTCGCCAACACCGGTGCCTCCGACTTCTACCTGAGCGTCCGCGACTTCACCTTCGGTCCGGAGGCGCTCCATCTGAACCTCTCCATCGGTGCCTGGGCGGCCGACGGGCTCCTCGCGATCTTCTTCTTCGTCGTCGGCCTGGAACTCAAGGAGGAGTTCGTCGCCGGAAAGCTCCGGAACCCCAAGACCGCGGCGCTCCCCATCGCCGCAGCCGTCGGCGGCGTGGTCGTGCCCGCCGTCATCTACGTCCTCGTGAACCTGAGCGCTGGGCCCGACGCGCTGCAGGGCTGGGCGATCCCGGCCGCCACGGACATCGCGTTCGCCGTCGCCGTGATCGCGGTGGTCGGCAAGTTCCTGCCGCCGGCACTGCGGACCTTCCTGCTCACGCTCGCCGTGGTGGACGACCTCATCGCCATCAGCATCATCGCGATCTTCTACACCGACCACATCGAGTTCCTGCCGCTGGCGCTCGCCGCGGTGCCGCTCGCGATCTTCGCCGTGCTCGTCCAGCGCGGCGTCCGGGCCTGGTGGGTGCTCATCCCGCTCGGTCTGTGCACCTGGGCGCTCATCCACGCCTCCGGTATCCACGCGACCGTCGCCGGCGTGCTGCTCGGCTTCATGGTGCCCGTCTTCGCGACGAAGCGCGCCCGCGTCCAGGTGGGGACCACCGCCGAGGGGCGCCCGGTCTACGACGGGCTCGCCGCGCACTTCGCCGATCGTTGGAGCGTCGTGTCCACGGCGGTCGCCGTCCCGATCTTCGCCTTCTTCTCCGCGGGCGTGGTCATCGGCGGGATCTCCGGGCTCGTCGAGTCCTTCCAGGACACCATCGCACTCGGGATCATCGCCGGACTCGTCCTCGGCAAGCCGATCGGCATCCTGGTGACGACGTTCTTCGTCACCCGACTGCCCGGCCTCGGCCTCGACCCGTCGATCCGTTGGGTCGACCTCGTCGGCATGGCGTTCGTCGCGGGCATCGGATTCACGGTGTCGCTGCTCGTCGGTGAACTGTCCTTCGGTGTCGGCAGCGAGTCCGACGACCACGTCAAGGTCGGTGTGCTCGCCGGCTCGCTCATCGCCGCCGCCATCGGTGCCGCGGTCCTCGCCGCCCGCAACCGGGTCTACCGGCGTGCGGTCACGGCTGGAAGTAGTACGCCGAGTGCAGGCGGCAGCCCGGATTGAACCGGGCGTCGCAGTTCGGGCAGGCGTCGACCTCCAGGTATCGCTCGATCGTCAACTCCGCCGAGCACACGCCGCACAGGATCGCCTCGCGGTCGCGCTGCTCGCGCGGCCACTGCTCGGCCGGGTGGTCGGCGCACTCCGCGTGGCACAGGTGGCACGGGTAGTACTCGCCGCAGCAGGCGAAGCGGATCGCGATGACGTCGAGCGTGGTCGCGTAGTGGACGCAGCGCGTCTCGTCGTCGACCGTCTTCCCGAGGACGTGCACGGTGTCGCCGCCGCCGCTCATCGGACGCCCCGGGCGGTGAGGGCCTCACCGAGTTCGTCGGCGTGCTTCAGCGACACCACGAGGAACGGCACGACGAAGGTCACCAGGTTCGACCCCGCCCCGCGCGCACGCTGCGCCTCCCGGACGCTCGTGGCCAGGCGGGCGAGGACCGGCACCGTGTTGATCGCGACGGCGAGCATCAGGGCGATGCGCGAGGGGTCGACACCGAAGCGACCCAGGGGCTGGAGGACGCGCTCGAAGGCGTCGAGCAGGTCGGCGACGCGCGTGCTCAGCACGAGGAGTGCCGCGAGCAGGATGGCGGCGACGATGCGGGACGTGTTCGACACGGCGGACTCGACGTCGAGGAACAGCAGTTGGCCGGCCACCGTGATCGTGATGATCCAGCGGATGAGCAGGAGCTGCCGTCCGAGCTCGCCGAGGCCGAGACCCGAGACGAGGTAGGCGATGACGGTCACCGTGGTGGCGATGCCCGCGGTCCACCAGCTCGTCGGTAGGAGCGAGATCGCGAGCACCACGACGAGGATGCCGAGCGCCTTCGGGCCGGCCGGCGCGCGATGGAGCCAGCCGGAGCCGGGGCGGTAGAGGGTGATCACGCCGTCACGACCGCAGACTCGCGCGGTAGGCCGCGATCACGTCGTCCGATGCGCCGTGCGCGACGACCCGCCCGCCGTCGAAGAGCAGCGCGGTGTCGCAGCGGGCGGCGAGTTCCAGGTCGTGGGTGACGAGGAGGAGCTGATGGCCCGCCTCGGGACGCAGGAGGTGGTCGGCGACGGCGGCGCTGTTGCGGGCGTCGAGGTAGGCGGTGGGTTCGTCGGCGATGAGCAGCGCCGGCCGGCGGATCACGGCCCCGCAGAGCGCCAACAGCTGCTTCTGGCCACCGGAGAGTTCGTAGGCGGACCGGTCGGCGAGCGCCGTCAGGCCGAACTCGTCGAGCGCATCGGCGACCTGCGCGGCGATGTCGGCCTTCGACGCCTTCGTGCCGCGGAGGGAGAACGCGACGTCCTCCGCCACCGTCGGCATGACGATCTGCGCGTCCGGGTTGCTGAACACGATGCTGACGAGTCGTCGAAGGGTCGCCGTGTCCTTGGCTGCATCGACCCCGTGGACCTGGACGCTGCCGGCGGTCGCGCGGGTGAGGCCGCCGACGAGCCGGGCGAAGGTGGACTTGCCCGAGCCGTTCGCGCCGATGACCGCGATGCGCGCGTCGTCGAGGTGGAGCGTCACGTCGTCGAGTGCGACGGTGTCGCCGAGACACGCGGTGACGCGGTCGAGACGGATGGCGGATGACTGGTCGATGTCCCCGATCATCGCACGACCTCGAACACCGCGGCGACGCCGAGACCGCCGCCGACCGACGCTGCCGCCACCCCGATCGTGCCCGCTGGAGCCCCGCCGCGGACGAGCCGCGAGAACAGGCGGACCACGGCGACCGCACCGCTCGCGCCCCACGGGTGACCGAGCGCGAGGGCTCCACCGTCGGCGCAGAGTCGCTCATCGTCCTCGGCGACACCGAGCCGGTCGAGCACGGCGAGCGTCTGGGCCGCGAACGCCTCCACGATCTCGAACGCGGCGACCTGCGCGAGGTCCACGCCGGCCCGTTCGAGGGCGTCGAGGATCGCCGGCGCAGCCCCGATCGCCGGGAGTGCCGGGTCACAGCCGACGACGGCGTGCGCCCGGACGGCGAGACCGGGCGTAGCGCTCCCGTGGGCGGGCCCGCCGGGTCCGCCGGGTACGACGAGCACCGCGGCGGCACCGTCGCTCACCCGGCAGGTGTTGCCTGCGGTGAGGGAGCCGTCGCTGAAGAGTGGGGTGAACCGGGGGAGGAGCCGCTCGATCCCGCTGCGCGGCGCCTCATCGTGCTCCGCCGCCCCGACCAGCGGGACGAGCTCGTCCGTGAACCGCCCGGCGGCCACGGCGCTCGCCGCACGGTGCGTGCTGCGCGCCGCGTAGGCGTCCTGGCGTTCGCGGGAGATCCCGTCGTGCTCCGCGAGATCCTCGGCGGCCCTGGTCATGTCGGGGTCGTGCCAACCCGACGGCGCGAACGGTGCACGCGTGTATGCGACGCCGTCGACGGAACGGGTCGGCGCGGTCGACGCGCTCTCGACACCGCCGGCGATCCGAGGCCGACCGTCGCCGGCGCTGATCGCCGTGGACGCCTCGATGATCGCCGCGAGGCCACTGCCGCACTGCCGGTCGACGGTGAGCCCTGGCACGGCGAAGCCGAGGCCCGCTCCGAGTGCGGCGACGCGGGCAGGGTTGCCGCCAGGCCCCATGCAGTTGCCGAGGACGACGTCCGCCACCACCGGCGGCAGGCCCAGCATGTGCGTCGCGTCGTCGTGCACGGCCCGGACGGCGGGGACCGCCAGCTGCTCGACCGTTAGCGTGGCGAGAGCGCGCCCGCGCGTCGCGATCGGCGTCCGTCGGGCGGCGACGATGCGCGGGAGGGTGTGCGACTCAGTCAAGGGACGCCACCGTCCCGGCCGCGAGTCGGTCGGCGAGCTCCGCGCGGGCGGCCTTGCCGGTGACGGTGCGTGGCAGCTCGTCGACGACGAACCAGCGTCGTGGCCGGTGGGTCGGCGGCAACAACGGTTCGAGGGCGTCGCGGAGCGTCGCGCGGCTCGGCTGCGAGCCCGGGTGCAGTTCCAACACGGCCGTCACGAGCGATCCGACCCCGGCGTTCGGTAAGCCGAGCACGACGGCGTCGTCCACCTCGTCGAGTCGGCGCAGGGCCTCCTCGACGTCGGCGGGGATGACGGTCGCCGCGGCCGTGAGGATCGCGTCGTCGGCTCGGCCGAGGAGCGTGACGATTCCGTCGTCGATCCGCGCCCGGTCGCCGACGGTGGACCAGTCGCCGTCGCGTCGGAGCGGGCCGTCGCCCTCGAGGTACCCGGTCGCGACGAACGGCGATCGGACCCACAGGACGTCGTCGTCCCGGACCTCGAGCTCGACACGGGGGAACGCGCGGAGCCCGGGTCGATCCGGATCGACACCGTCGTCGACGGCCACGAAGGAGAGCTCGGCGGCACCGTAGTAGGAGACGACGCGGATGCCGAGGCCCTCCGCGGTGGCGCGGAGTCCGGGGTCGAGTGAGGCGCCTCCGATCAACGCCACCCGCAGGCGGGGCGGCACCTCACCGTCGAGCAGCGCCCGCAGGCCGTTCGGGGTCCCGTGGAACCGGGTCGCGTCACGGGCGTCGTCGGGGGTGAGCGCGTGGGTCGTCGGGAGGATGAGCGAGCAACCGACGGCGGCCGCATGGGCGACCGAGAACAGCGAGAGCGACGACGCGGGCGGCGACGACAGTGCCAGGACGTCGTCCGAACCGAGATCCAGCAGTGTTCCCACGGCCGGGAAGGAGTCCGCCCACGACGCGGCGGTCCGGAGCACGATCCGCGGCTCGCCCGTCGTGCCGGAGGTCAGCGTCGCCCAGCCCTGGTCCGGCTGTGGACCGGCCGCGGTGCTGCGGTCGCGGACGGAACGCCAGTACGACTCGCTCCATCGATCGTCGCCGAGCAACGGCACGCCGCCGGACGCCCGCACCTCGAGCGCCCGACGGACGAGGTCGGTCGGCGCCCCGCCGCGCAGCGGGACGAGGTGCCCTGGACGCACGGTCATCCGATCCGGGCGGGCTCGCCGGGACGCGTGGAGCCGGCGCCGGCCGCGTTGCGGAACGCGCGTGGGTAGGCGCGGGCGAGCGTCATCGTGATCACCGTCGCGAGCACCACCTTGACGAGGTCGCCGGGCACGAAGACGAGGCTCTGCAGGGCGGTCTCGCCGAGTGGCAGGCGGGTGACGAGCGACTGCACCGGGATGCCGAACGCGTAGATGACGCCGATGCCGCCGACGAACACGCCGAGCGCGGTGCGCCACCAGCGCAGCCGACGCCCACCGGCGTGCACGATGAGCCCGATCACGAAGACGCCGGCGATCCAGCCGAGGAGGTATCCGGCACTCGGTCCGACGAAGACGCCGACCCCGCCGCGACCGCCGGACAGGAGCGGCAGGCCGATGGCGACGAGCGCCAGCAGCACCAGCATGGAGAGCATGCCTCGCCACGGGCCGAGGATCGCGCCGGCGAGCATGACGCCGAGGGTCTGCGCCGTTATGGGCACCGCGCCGAGCACCGAGAACGCGCCGGGCAGGCCGAGGGCGGCCACGATGGCGGCGAACACGGCGATGCGTGCGATGTCGGTCGCGTCGATCCGGAGTCTGCTCATGCTGGGTCCTTCGTCGGGATGGTCGGTTCGCTCGGGGCGGGTGGATCGCACCTGAACGGTGTTCACCTGAACAGCGTTCACTATAGTGGTGCTTATGTCCGGACCCGAAACAGTGCGTCGCCATCGGCGCGACGACGTGGCTCAGGTGGCGCTGCGGATCCTCGACGATCACGGCCTGGCCGACCTCACGATGCGCCGCCTCGCCGCGTCGCTCGACGTCCAGCCGAGCGCGCTGTACTGGCACTTCGAGAACAAGCAGACCCTCATCGCCGAGCTCGCCGACCGGATCGTCGACGCCCACCCGGCACCGGTCGACGCCGTGTCCGAGGCCGGCTCCGACTGGCGCGAGCGGACGCGCGTGGAGGCGGAGGCGCTGCGTGACGCCCTCCTCGCCTATCGCGACGGCGCCGAGGTGGTGTCGAGCACCTACGCGCTCGGGCTCGGTTCCGGACGGGCGCTCACCCGGCTGACGGATGCGGTGTCGGTGGCCGGGTTCGACGAGTCGACGAGTCGACGTGCGGGCACGGTGCTGCTCCACTTCATCCTCGGGCACGTGTCGCACGAGCAGCAACGGATGCAGTACGACAGCGTCGGTGTGCTGGCCGACGGTGCGACGGATCCGCTCGGCCAGGAGGACCAGGCCCAGGCGTTCGCCTTCGGGGTCGGTCTGCTCGTCGACGGCCTGGCGGCGCTCTCCGTCCGCTGACGGCTCTCGGTATGCCGATAGCACAGCGTGGATGGAACCGCCCACCGTCTGGATCGGCGGCGGCCCACGGTAGCGTTGGAGCAGGCAGGACGTGAGGGAGGCCGGTGATGGCGAAGGGTGATGACGACGACGTCGACATCGTCATCGACGCCTGGGCGAACGCGCTGCCCGATGTGGACTTCGCACCGCTCGACGTGGTGTCCCGCCTCCGCCGGCTCGTGCCGCACCTGCAGGAGGTCCGACGCCTGTCGTTCGCCGCGAGCAACCTGCGGCCGTGGGAGTTCGAGTTCCTCTCCATCCTCCGCCAGCACGGAGCGGACGGGCTGACGCCGTCCATGCTCGCAACGCGGTTGGGCATCACGAGCGGCAACCTCGCGAGTCAGCTCGACCGCCTGGCAGCACGCTCACTCGTCGCCCGTCAGAAGAACGAGGCCGACGGCCGGAGCAAGATCGTCGTGCTGACGACCCTCGGTCAGCAGCGGGTCGACGAGGCGATGCGTCGGCTGGTGGACGACGAGAACGCGATGCTCGCCGACCTCAGCCATGAGCAGGTGGCCGTGCTCATCGAGAGCCTGCGGGTCATCGGCGCGGCGCTCGAGCGTCGGTAGGGGTCTGCTCGACGCCCTTCGACAAGCTCAGGGACCGGACCCGCCTCAGAACCGCAGGTCGGACGGGTCGCTCAGCTCGATCCAGGTGTCGGTGTCGGGACGCACCGTCGCCGGAGCCGGCTCGAGGACATCGGCGGAGGCGAGGGCCCCGAAATCGAGACCGGTGAGGCTCGCGAGGTCCAGGATCGGCAGCTGGAAGGTCCGGAACGGGCCGAGTGGGGGGACGGCGGTGGCGTCTTGCGTGTCGTCGATCGCACTGGACCGGCCGACGTCGATGTCGTCGAGCTGCGCCGACTGGTCGAGGAGGTAGCCGCTCGCCGCGAGCGCTCCGCCGTTCGACCACGCCGCCACCTTCCAGAATCGGCGCGGGATCTGTACGCCTCGGTAGAGCGGGTCCGTGTCGGCGAACACCGGCCCGGTGAAGACCGACAGCCGCCGGCGCCCGGCCGAGGCGTACTCGAGGACGAGGTCCTCCAGGCCGTTCCAGAGCTCGAGTGACTGGTTGAAGTCCGCAGCCTGCGGTGCGGCGTTCGTGTAGCAGAAGGTGTCGACGTTGGCCTGCCGGGCGATCTCGACGGGCCCCCAGACCGGGTCCCTCCGGCGCACGAGGTGGCCGCGGTCCAGGTCGTTGCGGGCATAGAGCTCCGGGCCGGCCTGCTCCTCGACCGGCACGCGGTCGTCGAGGTGCCAGTCGTCCCCGCGCCCGAGGTCGAGGAGGGCGGCGCCGTCGATGTCGACGGCGGTTGCGGCCGCCAGCCGACGATCGGGGTCGAGCAGCACGGAGAAGTGCGTGTAGTCGAGGGTCCGGAGTCGCGCCTTGGCCGTGGGGTCGGCTGGAGCGGGGATGGTGAGTGGTTCGGAGAGGTCGAGGAAGCCTGAATCGAAGCCAGTCATGAACATGAGTCGATCATGATTTCGGGTGGAAAGGAAGCGCGGAGCGGTGGCGCTGTTGTCACCGGCGCAAGCGCTGCAATGCTCATATTTTTGTTTCAGTATGAAGTTTGATATATTTTACTTATGACCACGATCTATCAGAACCCGCACCGAGCCAGCGACGCCCGCATCCTCGCGGCGCTCGTGTCGGCGACCTTCCTCGTCGACGCCCTGATCGTGTTCGGCATTGGATTCCTCCCCGGCGTCTCAGGGATGGACGGTGGCGTCACCGTGGCGACGGCGACGATCCTGACTGCGGTCCTCTTCGCGGTGCAGTTCGTGGTCGTCGTCGTCCTCGCTCGCCTCGCCCGAGCGTCGATCGCCTGAGCCGACTCAGAAGCGGATCTGCGTCTTCGGTCCGGAGCCGACCGCGCGGGGGAGGCCGTCGGTCAACACCCGTGGCACGTCGTCCAGGCTGATGACCGTGCCGATCAATCGCCGGACCGTGTCACCCATGGAGGCGAACCGTCGCGCCGCTTCATCGATGCAGTCGGATCCGCCGAGCACGGCGTGCAGTGTGGCGTCGAGGGCGATGAGTCTGCCTGAGGGCAGCCCCACGTCGCCGCCGGGCACGCCGAGGAGTGCGATGCGGACGCCGGTGGTCGCGTTGTCGAGGAGACGGCGGGTGACCTCGGCCGAACCCGTCGCCTCGATGATGACGTCGAAGCGCTCGTCGCCGAGGTCGGCCGGATCGCGCGTGGCCAGGCCGAAGTCCGCGGCGAACCGCCGATCGGACTCGCGGCGCGCCACGACGGTGACGGATGCCCCGGAATCCGCGGCGAAGAGCGCGGCGAACATGCCGAGGGTGCCGGCGCCCCAGACGAGCACGCGGTCGCCCGGCCCCACCGCCGTGAGTCGGACGCCACGGAGTGAGCAGGAGGCGGGCTCGACCATCGCACCGAGGTCCGCGTCGACGCCGGCCGGGAGGCGATGGACCGCGCGTTCGGGGACGACGAGGAGTTCCGCGAGGGCTCCCTCCAGTTGTCCGAGGACCCCGAGTTCGAGGTGGTCGGGGCAGAGGTGGTGTCGCCCCGTGGCGCAGAGCGTGCAGGCACCGCACCCGATGAAGGTGTCACCGGTGACGAGGTCGCCCGGTGCGATCGCGGTGACACCCTCGCCCACCGAGACCACCCGGCCGGCCCACTCGTGGCCTGGTTGAAGGGGCAGGGTGGTGCGGCCGTCGGCGAGGTACGGCATGGTGCCGCGCAGCAGCGCGACATCGGTGCCGCAGAGCCCGGCGCGTTCGATGCGGATGAGGACCTCACCCGGTCCGGCCTGTGGATCCGGTCGGTCGAGGACGGTGGCCTCGTTCTGTGCGGTGATCCGTACGGCTCTCATGCGGTCTCCTCGTCGTGACGGCGCTGGTCAGAGCGTCGTGGGGGTATGCCGCCGTCTCAGCTCACCAGGACGACTTGCCCCCGCCTGCGACGACCGCGCTCGGCCGCTGCGTTTCGGTGAGGCGGGAGGTGCGGAGCGGCGTCGTCTCCCACCAGGCGTCGAAGGTGCCGGCAGCCGGGTCGATCTCGACGTGCATGCGGTGGGGGGTCTCGATGAAGATCGCGTCGACGCGGAGGACCCGCGCTCCGATCTCGCCACTGGTGCCCCAGGCGGCGCTGGCGACGATCGGACCGTGTGTCCGCCATGCGCCGACGCCGGGGACGAGCTCCACCCGGTCGTCGCCCTCGTGCACGACCAGCACGATGTCGTCGCCCTCGCCCGCCGTCACCTCGAGCGCCGTCAGCTGCGCCAGGCCGGTATCGGCGGCCGCCGCGAACGTCCGTCCGGCGAGTTCGCGCAGTGACGCAGCCGAGCCGGTCTCGTCCGAGGCGTCGAGCGGCGGCAGGGCGAGCCCTGCCAGGCGCTCGAGCAACGCCTGGTCGGTGGTTGCGCTCGCACCGCGCTCCGCGTCGGAGGCCTGGCCCGTCCCCAAGGCTGGAAGCAGGTGCTCCCACGCGGCGTTCAGCACGGCCTGCATGTCGAGACTCTGCCCGGTGATCGCCAGGACGACGTCGTGCTCCGGCAGGACGACGCAGTACTGACCGTAGGCGCCGTCGCCACGGAACCCGTGCCGGGCCATCCAGAACTGGAACCCGTACCCCTGCGCCCAGTCCGACTCCGGGTCGTCGCCGTTCGCGATGTGCGATCGCGTCGCCTCGGCGACCCAGGCGGCCGGCAGGAGCTGCCGCCCCTCCCACTCGCCACCCTGCAGGTAGAGCTGACCGAGCGCGGCGATCGCCTCCGTCGTCGCGTGCAGACCGCTGTACCCGAGCTCGAAGCCCTCGTCGTCCCGCTGCCAGTCGAAGTCGCCGATACCCAACGGCTCGAGCAGCCGCGGTCGCAGGTAGTCGGTGAGCGTCCCGCCCGTGACGCGCTGGACGATCGCCGCGGCCGTGTACGTGCAGGGTTGGTTGTACGCGAAGACGGTTCCCGGGTCCTCATCGGGAGGGAGGAGCAGGAAGCCGCGGACGAGGTTCGTCGGGTCGATCGCAGCGGCCCGCATGATCGTCTCCTCGCGGTGACCGCTCGCCATCGCGAGCACGTGGCGCACGCGCATGGCGCGGCTGCGGGGGTCGGTGATCTCGGCGTCGAGCTCCGGGAAGTGACTGATGATCGTGTCGTCGAGTCCGAGCAGACCCTCCTCGACGGCGAGGCCGACGGCGGTCGAGGTGAAGCTCTTGCTCAGCGAGTACAGCAGGTGCACCCGATCAGCCGAGTACGGCGCCCACCAGCCCTCGGCGACGACGTTCCCGCCGCGCAGGAGCATCAGGCTGTGTGGTTCGACGTTCGGCGTGTGCTCGAGGGCGGTGATGAACGCCTCGACCCCGGCGGCGTCGACGTGCTGGGCGGACGGAGTGCTTCGCTGCAGGCTCATCCCTCCATGCTGCCATCTGCCGGCGGTGGGATCGACCCGACGCTCAGTCCTGGTCGGCGTCGAGCTGGTCGCGGAGGCCCTGGTTGATGTCCTCGAGGTCGAGCACGCGAGCGATGCCGGCGAGGTTGACGCCGTCGTCACGGAGATCCGTGACGCGCTTGAGTCGCTCGATGTCGTCCTCGCTGTAGCGCCGGGTGCCGCCCTCGGTCCGGGACGGGGTGAGGAGGCCTTTGCTCTCGAAGAGTCGCAGCGACGCCTCCGGGACACCGGCGAGCTGGGCCGCGACGGCGATGCCGTACACGGGTGTCGTGCCGTCACGATCGGCCATGCTTGAGATTTCCTTTGAACGGGTTGCAACGGATCGGGTCTCGGATGTATAAAAAATCTACACCAAGAAGTGCAGATCCGAACCCCCGGATCTGAGACTTCCGGGCACTGACAATCGATGAGCCCGATCCGTCATCGGGCGACAGGGAAGGAGAACACCCATGGCAATGACCCTCGATCCCATCAGCCAGCTCGACCGCTTCGCGGCCTCCGTCCTGGACTCCGTGCGCGCACCCCGGCCCATGCCGGTGGACCTCTTCCGCGACGGCGACCGGTACATGATGGTCGCCGACCTCCCCGGCATCGACCCCGGATCCATCGACGTCGACGTCGACGGTGGTCAGCTCACCATCCGTGCCCAGCGCACGGCCGACAGCCGCGAGGGTGTCCGCTGGCTCGCACGCGAGCGCGGTGGCGGCCACTTCCTGCGGCAGTTCACCCTCGGCGAGGGCGTCGACCTCGACGGCATCACCGCGTCCTACGACAGCGGTGTGCTCTCCGTGATCATCCCGGTGAGCGAGCGCGCGAAGCCGCGGAAGATCACCGTCGACTCCACGACCGACCACCCGCAGTCGATCAACGCCTGACCGGAGCTCGACGCCTGACCGGAGCACGAACGCCCCGCCCACGATCCGTGGGTGGGGCGTTCGCCCGTGTGCGACCGGCGGTCGGCATACTGGTGCCATGTCCCGCGTCCAACGCATCCTCGGAGCGTCAGCCCTGCTCGTGATCGCCGCGCTCAGCCTGGTGGTCGTCGCGACGCAGACCACGATGACCTGGTACCAGGCGCCGGGCGCCGACGGCCTGGCGACGAAACAGACCGCCGTGTTCGAACCGGCGGTGGTCGGCACCGTCATCGCCGCCGTGGCGGTGCTGGCACTCCTGGCCCACCTGATCCTCGTGATCCGTCGTGCCGTGCCTCGTGTGCAGTGGGTCGTCGCCATCGCGCTCACCGTCGTCGCGGTGATCGCCGCGGTCCTCGTGTCCATCGCGGACCGGCCGGTGTTCTAGCGCACGTCGACCTCAGCTGAGCAGTTCGGCCAGGAGGGCCCGCGTGGTCTCTTCGCTCGCCCCGGGGGACTGCAGACGCACCCAGTCGTCGCCACGTCGAGCCTGCGTCGAGTGCTCGCTCCCGGCCGAGTCCACGGCGCTGACCGGACTGTCCTCGCGGAGCACCCAGGCGCCTCCGGGGAGCACCGTGAACCGGACCAGCTCGTGGGAGTCCGCGGACAGCAGTCGGCAGTCGAGTCCGCCGACCCGCTGGAGCGAGTCCTGCGCGAGGTGGTAGCTCGGTGTCGCGGTGCTCACGTAGCTCGCGCCGGTGGCGGCTGCGCCGAGGTGTGCCGCCGCGGTGTCCACCGGCAGCGCCGTGGCGCAGGAGCGCGAGGTGGGTGCCGACGACGACGGGGATTCGGCGGGAGCCGGGACCGGGGCTGCCGCGAGCACCGCCCGGGCGAGCTCCTCCGTGCGGGTTCCGGCCGGGTCGTCGAGCCCTGCCGAATCGACCTCGATGAACCGCTCGCCGTCGAGCGCGTGGACGGAGCAGGCGCCGTCCGAGCACATCGTCCCGTTGATCTCGCCGACGCTGTCGCTCCAGTCGGTGTGCTCGTACCAGTGGTTGAAGGTGGCCCAGTGGTCGACGCCGTCTCCGACGATTCGGACGGTCAGTGAGGTGCCGGCCGCTTCGTCGACCCAGGCGCAAATGCTGCCGCCCTCCTGCAAGACCGGGGCGTCGTCGATGGCGAGCGGTCGCGGCGCGGCTGCGGCGCCCAGGAAGGATGCGACCTCCGCGTCGGGGACCAGCGCGTCGCAGGCGAGCCCCGGGAAGGCGGACGTCGGCGGGGGTGGGAGCGCGGCCGACGACGTCGGGGTGGATCCGGACGGGGTCTCGGTGGGCACCCCCGACCGTGGCGCGCTACACGCTGTGAGGACGCCCAGTAGCGCGGCGATCGTGAGGACGCGTGCGCCACGTGCGATCGCGGGTGCCGTTCGACTCAGCCCACTGCTCATCGTCGCCGGAACAGCCCTCGCTTGCGGCGGTGGAACGGCGGGACACCACTCAGGAGATGCTTCGCACCCGGCGCCACGTACATGACGTCGATCGGCACGCTGGCCGAGTACGTCGCGAGGGCCCGTGCGAGGGGACCGCTGATCGTCTCACGGGCGGTCGGGGCGCCGACGATGACGAGGAGGTAGCACTCGTCGAACGTCCCGCCCTCCTGCGGGGTGACCTTCCAGCCCAGCACAGCTTCGTCGACCTCGCTGTGCTCGGCGAGGACCGCGGTCAGCGTCTCGGTCATCCCCGGTGGGATGCGAGCCGGCTGTCCCACCATGACCTCGGTCTCGCGCTCGACGACGCGCGGTGTGAGGACCGCCTCGCCGTCGAGCAGCTGGGCGATCTCGCCGGGGAGGAACTCCTTGCCGTGCGTGGAATGCGGGTTCAGGACCAGCCTCGCGCCTCGGGTCATCTGCCACAGGACGCGGCAGGGGAGGGCGAGGAGGTGCTGTTCGAACGACGGGACGACCTGGAGTGTCTCCTGGAAGCGCGCCTTCGAGGTGTAGAACGGCTGCACCGAGCTGCCGTCCGAGTCGAGGAGATCCGCCAGGGTCGCCATGCCGTCGTCGGTCACGGTCCCCGCCACGATCACGGTGCTCTCGAGGAGCGCCGTCAGGAACGCGGGGGCGTTCGAGCGGTCGTTCGCGGCTGCGGCGAGGAGGGCTTCGATCTCGGGAGCGTCTGGTGCGTCGTCGGCGGCAGGCATGCCAGCAGCGTATCCCGGCCGCGTGGGAGGGTGCGTCTCCGCGCAGCTGCCTCCACAGTTCGCCGGGCCGATCCTCGAGCGGAGGCGACCCGAACGATCCGGTTAGGCGAGGCGAAACGCTGGCAATCGGGCGTCTCGGCTTGCCGCCGCCACGCCGCGCTGGCAACGTTGACGGGTCCTCGCGGCACGGCGCCCGAACGCGTCTCCGCGTCCAGGACGCATCACAGGAAGACCCCGCGACATGACGTTCTGGCCGCTGCTCCTCATCGCGCTCGGCGTCTCCGCCGACGCCTTCGCCGTCGCCCTCACCAAGGGCCTGCACATGCGGCGGTTCAACGTGCGTCACGCCCTCGTGATCGCCGGCACCTTCGGGCTGTTCCAAGCGGTCATGCCGCTCATCGGCTGGGTCCTCGGCACGCAGTTCGCGCGGTACATCACCGAGGTCGACCACTGGGTCGCCTTCGGCCTGCTCGCCCTCGTCGGCGGCAAGATGCTCTGGGAGGCGTTCTCAAGCCACGAGGACACCGAGGTCGACTCCGACCGCATCGACGTCCGCCGGCTCCTCGTCCTCGCGCTCGCCACGAGTATCGACGCGCTCGCCATCGGCATCACGCTCGCGTTCCTGCCCGGGTCGATCCTCGAAGCCGTCGTCCTCATCGGACTGACGACGTTCGTGCTCGCCTTCCTGGGCGTCTTCATCGGCCGTCGCGTCGGTCAGCGCTTCGGCAAGCCGGCGGAGATCGCCGGTGGCGTCATCCTGATCCTCATCGGCACCAAGATCCTCATCGACCACCTCACCGCGTAGTCGGAGGTCACCGCTTCCGGGTGAAGATCGCGCCGGTCGACACGTCCTCACCGAGCGCCTCGAGGCTCCGCCCACGCGTCTCGGGCACCTGGGTGGCGACGAACAGGAGCGCGAGCGCGCCGACACCCGCAAAGAGGAAGAAGGTCCCGGTGATGCCGAGGCCGTCGACGAGCGACGGGAAGTACAGCGCCAGGAACCCGTTGGCGACCCAGAGCATGAAGATCGAGACGCCCATGCCGAGGCCGCGCATCCGGAGCGGGAAGACCTCGGCGAGGTAGACCCAGACCGCCACGTTGAGGAACGTCTGCATGGAGCCGACGAACACGACCACGAGGAACAGGATGACCCATGGACGCATCGGGTCGCCCGGCTCGAGCACCATCGACGAGAAGCCGATGAGCAGATGGCACGCGGTCGTGAGTGAGAAGCCGATGACGAACGTCTTCCGTCGATCGAGACGGTCCATGTAGGTGAGGGCGATGAAGCCGCCGACGACGGCGATGATGCCGGGCGCGATGTTGGCGATGAGCGCGGCGCTCTCGTCGAAACCCGACTCCACGAGCACGGTCTGCCCGTAGTACATGATCGAGTTGATCCCGGTGAGCTGCTGGGCGATCCCGACGCCGACACCGACGAGCAGGATGCGCACGAGCCACGGGTTGCGGAGGACGGCCCCGAGCCCGATCCGGTGTTCGTCGCGCTGCGCGGTGATGGACGCCTCCACCTCCGCGAGTTCGGCGACGGCGCGGTCGTCGGATCGGACGGTCCGCAGGACGTCCAGCGCGTCCTCGCGGCGACCGTGGTCGACGAGCCAGCGCGGCGACTCGGGCATCCGCAGCATGCCGACGAACAGGGCGACCGCGGGCAGGGCGCAGACGGCGAACATGATGCGCCACACGCTCGGGTGCTCGCTGAACACGGTGCCGATGACGGCGTTGATCACGAACGCCGACAACTGTCCGAGGACGATCGCGACCTCGTTCCGGCCGGTGATCGACCCTCGGATCTCGTACGGAGCGAGCTCCGCCAGGTAGACCGGGACGACGGCGGAGGCACCGCCGACGGCCAGTCCGAGGAGCACGCGACCGGCGACGAGCAACTCGACGTTCGGCGAGCAGACGACCACGAGCGTTCCGACGAAGAAGAGCACCGCCAGCACGATGATGCTCCGCCGCCGACCCCACGCGTCCGACACCCGGCCGCCGAGCAGCGCTCCGACGGCGGCCGCGAAGACGAGCGAGCTCGTGACGACGCCCTCCGTGAACGGGGTGAGCCCGAGCTCGGCGGTCATCGGACGCAGCGCCCCGTTGATCACGCCGGTGTCGTAGCCGAAGAGCAACCCGCCGAAACAGGCGACGATCGAGATCAGGCCGAGGTGGCGGCGGTGCGGCCCGGGCGTGAGGGCAGGCAGCGCGCTGGCCGTCTGTCGGGCTGTGGGGGATCCGGCCATCGCACTTCCTCGTCTGCTGGGCCCGCGAGCCGGACGGCGTCGTGGACAGGACGACAGTACCGGTTCAGTCGTCGGCACCCGGCCGCAGCAGGCCGCTCTCGTACGCGAGGATGACGAGCTGGGCGCGGTCATGAGCGGCGACCTTGGTCATGATGCGGTTCACGTGGGTCTTCGAGGTGTGCGGTGAGATGACGAGGTCGTCGGCGATCTGCTGGTTCGACCGTCCGCGGGCCACGAGGAGCAGCACCTCGAGTTCCCGCTCGGTGAGCAGCGCCAGCTCGGTGGGGACCGCGCGTGGGCTCGTCGGTTCCCCCGCAGCGACGACGTACTTCGTGATGAGACTCCGGGTCGCCGCGGGGGACAGGAGTGCTTCGCCGGCGTGCACCGCGCGCACGGCGCGGACGATCTCCTCGGGCTCCGAGCCCTTACCGATGAAGCCGCTCGCGCCTGCTCGCAGGGTGGCGACGAGGTTCTCGTCCTCCTCGAACGTGGTGAGGATGAGGACTCGGGTGTCCACGAGGTCGGGGTCGGCGCAGATCGCCGAGGTCGCACCGATGCCGTCCAGCACGGGCATGCGGATGTCCATGAGCACGACGTCCGGTCGCAACCGGCGGGCGAGCGACACCGCCTGCGCGCCGTCGACGGCTTCGCCCACGACCTCGAGGTCGGCCTCGGACGAGAGGATGTCGGCGACGGCCTGGCGGATGAGCGACTGGTCGTCGACGACGAGCACGGTGGTCATGTGGGGGACTCCTCGGGGTGCGTCGGGTGTGCGTGAGTCGGCTCGCCGGTCGGGAGGCTCGCGGACAGCCGCCAGCCGCCCGGAGTCGCGCCGACGTCGACGGACCCGCGGACGGCGGCGACGCGCTCACGGATGCCGAGGAGTCCGTGTCCGGTGGTCGGCGCTGCGTCGGCCTGCTCACGCGTGGTGCCGGGGGCTGTCGGGTTGCTCACACTGACGACGATCCTCCCGTTCTCGCTCTCCACGAGCACGTGCGCACGACGCTCAGGACCGTGCTTCAGTGCGTTCGTCAGCCCCTCCTGGATGACGCGGTACGCGACCATGTCGGTGGCGGTCGACAGCTTCGGTGCGTCGGGGTCGATCCGTGTCGTGATGTCGAGGCCTGCGGCGGCGAACTCGGCGATCAATGCGTCGAGTCGGTCGAGTCCCGGCTGCGGCAGCGTTCCCCGGGAGCCCACGACGGCCTCGTCGCTGTCGCTGCGCAGCACCTCGAGCAGATCACCGATCTCGCCGAGCACCGTCCGCGACGCCCGGCGGATCGAGACGAGCGCCTCCTTCGCCTTCTCCGGCCGCGACTCCAGGGAGCTCGACGCCACCCCGGCGTTCAGGCTGATCACCGAGATCTGATGGGCGACGGTGTCGTGGAGGTCCCGCGCGATCCGGAGCCGCTCCTCGGTCACCCGACGCCTCGCCTCGGCCTCGCGGGTCTGTTCGGCCCGCTCCGCACGTTCGGTGATCGCGAGGATGTACGCGCGGCGGGACCGCGTCCCGTCTCCGGCCGCGGCGGCGAACGCGATCAGCACCGCGAACTGCACCGTCCGCGGATCGAAGCTCCCGATCGATGCGAGCAGGCTGAGGAGGGCGACGGCGACCATCGTCGCGACGGCGGTGATGAGGGTCGTCCGCCGCGCGGAGCGCACCGCCACCCCGAACATCGCGATGGCGGCCGCGATCACGACACCGGGAGCGAGGGTCCCCGTGATCGCCGCCGCACCGTAACAGGCGACGACGGCCGCGAGCACCGGGATGGGCCAGCGTCGACGGAGCGGGAGCAGGAGCGCCGGCGCGACGACCAGGGCGACGACGAGCGGGCTGCCCGGACGGAACTCCGCGTTGGGGAAAGGGATGAACGCCGAGGCGATGATGAGGACCGCGGCCACCACATCGCCCACCCACGCCGGGGGTCTCGGATGCGGATCGCGCACCCGGTGATCCTGCGTCACGGAGGTCATGGGCCCAGTCTGCCGGGAACCGGCGCCCGGCGACTCCTCCGCACGTGGCATTCCGCGGTACCACGGACGCGGTACACGGGTGTCCGCCGGTGGGGGACGCGTCGGACGGGCGTCGCCGCGAGTCTGGAGTGGTGCCGGAGCACCCGGCCCCAGACGAGGAGACACCATGCAGAACACCACAGCGCCGCCGATCATCTCGGTCCGGGACGTCCGGCGTTCCTACGGTCGCGGTCAGAACCGGTTCGACGCGCTGAAGGGGGTGAGCTTCGACATCCACGCCGGCGAGAGCGTGGCGATCGTCGGGAAGAGCGGCTCCGGCAAGTCCACGCTCATGCACGTGCTCGCGCTCCTCGACGCACCGAGTTCCGGCACCGTCGAGCTCGAAGGGGTCGACACGAGCACCCTCCGCGGTCGCCGCCTCAACACGACCAGGAACAAGACCTTCGGGTTCGTGTTCCAGCAGTTCTTCCTCACCGCCAACGCGACGGTGCTCGAGAACGTCCTGCTCCCCATGAAGATCGCCGGCGTCCGCCGCGGTGACCGACGTCGCCGGGCGCTCGCCGCACTCGCGCAGCTCCAGCTCGAGGACAAGGCGCGCAACCGCGCGGTGAACCTCTCGGGCGGGCAGAAGCAGCGGACGGTGATCGCCCGCGCGCTCGTCAACAACCCGCGGATCATCTTCGCCGACGAGCCGACCGGCAACCTGGACACGGCGACCGGCGCCGTCGTGGAGGACATCCTGTTCTCCCTCAACCGGGAGAGCGGCATCACCCTCATCGTCGTCACGCACGACGAGGAGCTGGCGGCACGATGTGATCGGCGGATCCTCATCCGAGACGGACTGCTCGTCGAGGACGAGGCGGTGGCCGCATGAGAACCGTCGACCTCATCGGGACCGCCGTCGCGAACACGTTCCGGTCCAAGACCCGGACCGTCCTGACCATCCTGGCGATCTTCGTCGGAGCGTTCACCCTCACCCTCACGAACGGGCTCGGCACCGGCATCAACGCCTACATCGACGACACGGTGTCGAGCGTCGGCGCGTCCGACACGATGACCGTCACCAAGACGGCCGACACCGGCGGGCTGGGTGGGGCCACGAGCGGGCCGAAGGAGTACGACCCGGACGCGGTCGCCTCCGCCGGTGCCGGTGCGCCGGGATCGACCGTCGTCGCCCTCACGCCGACCGATCTCGACGAGCTCGGCGGGATCGACGGCGTCCTCGACGTGCAGGCCGTGAAGTCGATCTCGACCGACTACATCGAGTCGGGCGGCGGCACGAAGTACGTCGTCGGTGTCGGCGGCCTCATCTCCGGGCAGAGCGTCACACTGCTGGACGGTGCACAGCCCGACGACGACACCGACACGCTCCAGCTCGTGCTCCCCACCTCCTATGTGGAACCGCTCGGCTTCGGAAGCGACGCCGACGCGGTCGGGCAGACGGTCACGGTCGCCATCACGGATGCGCAGCGCACGCAGCACACCGTGGACGCGACGGTCGTCGGAGTCGCCGAGGAGAGTCTCGCCTCGCCCACGGGCGCCTCGATCGTGCCGAACGCCGCGCTCACCGACCTCCTCTACGAGACGCAGAACATCGGCGTCCCGTCCGACCAGGTCGAGCGGTACGCGCAGGCGTCCATCCGGTTCAGCGCGGACGCCACCGACGAGCAGATCACGGCGTTGAAGGGCCGACTGGCCGACGCGGGCTACACCGGCACGACCGTCGCGGACCAGCTCGGCACCATCAAGACGGTGATCGACGGGATCGTCCTCGTCCTCAACGCCTTCGCGATCATCGCCCTCCTCGCGGCCAGTTTCGGGATCGTGAACACCCTGCTCATGTCCGTGCAGGAGCGCACCCGCGAGATCGGGCTGATGAAGGCCATGGGGATGGGTAGCGGGAAGGTCTTCGGGTTGTTCAGCCTCGAGGCCGCGTTCATCGGTTTCCTCGGCAGTGCGATCGGCGTCGGTATCGCGGTGCTGGCCGGCACCGGCATCAGTGCCGCGCTGTCCGGATCGCTCCTCGCCGACCTGCCGGGCCTCGACCTCATCGCGTTCGACCCGGTGTCGCTCGGGATCATCGTCCTGGTCGTCATGGTGATCGCGTTCCTCGCCGGGACCCTGCCCGCCGCCCGTGCCGCCAAGGCCGATCCGGTGGAGTCGCTCCGCTACGAGTGAGATGCGGCGGAAGGTCCGTGGTGACGGCTGTGGGGCGTGGCGGAAGCGGCGCCCCACAGCCGCGCCGGCGCCAGGTTGAGGAGCAGCACCGGCGCAGACGCTCAGGTCACGTCTGCAGCGTCCACGTTACGACCAGTGACCGCCCTGTCGTCGGAGGTTGAGGCTCGGCGCCTGCTCTCTTACGCTTCGCGCTCGCGCTTCTCCGCTTCGCGCCATGGGGTGGTGACGTGCTCGGCTCTGAGTCCGATGCCGATGAACCTCGCCGCGAGCGGCCGGACGACCGGGCCGGCGAGTCGCATGAGGCGGATCACCCACCGCGGTGCGATGCGGTCGCCCGTGGTCGTGCGGGAGATCACCCGGTGCCCTGCCCGCTGGATGCGCTGCATGATCCTGACCGGCTGCTCGCGTCGACGTTGGACGGCAGCGAGGACCTCGGACGGTGCGTCCCCAGCGGCGAGGTGGCCGGCGATCGCATTGGACAGGGCGACCGCATCCTGGATCGCGTAGTTGACCCCGACACCGAACATCGGTGACATCGCGTGCGCTGCGTCGCCGATGGCGATGAAGCCCGGGCGGTACCAGCGGTCGAGGCGGTTGAGCTGGACCGAGAGGAGCTTGACCTGGTCCCAGCCGGTCAGGGTGTCGACCACCGGACGCAGGACGGGTGCTGCATCGACGATCCGGCCGCGGAGTGCCGACAGACCCTCGGCTCTGAGCTGCCCCGCGCCGCCCTTCCGGATGACCATGCCGGACTGGTACCGGTCGCCCCGGTCGATCGTGAGCACCATGCCGCGCGGCGAGAGATAGGCGAGGGTCGGCGGCGGTGGGTCGGCGGGCTTCGGCAGGCTGAACCACAGGACGTCGATCGGGACGCCGCTCTCGTCGGGGATGAGTCCGGCCGCGTCGCGGAGTGCAGAGGTGCGTCCGTCAGCCGCGACCGTGAGGGTGGCTCGGATCTCGACGTCGGTGGAGGTGCCGGCCGCCGGGTCGGTGTCGGTCGCCGGGTCGTCGGCGGTCCTCGTGGTCGCGTGCAGGCCGCGGACCCGGCCCTGCTCCACGATGAGGCCGGTCGCCTCGGTGCGGAGACGGAGCTCGAAGTTCGGCAGTGCGGCGGCCTCCTCGGCGAGGAAGTTCAGGAAGTCCCACTGCGGCGCGAGGACGAGGAAGCGGTCGGGCGCCGGCAGGGTGCGGAAGTCGACCATCGTCATCCGCAGGCCGTCGATCACGGCGTCCATCGTCTGCAACCGGTTGAGGGGTAGCCGCAGGAACCGCTCGCGCAGGCCGAGCTCGCCGAGCAACGTGACGGTCGACGGATGGATCGTGTCGCCGCGGAAGTCGCGGAAGAAGTCGGCGTGTTTCTCGAGCACGGTCACGCGGAGACCGGCCCGGGCGAGGAGGTAGCCGAGCACCATGCCGGCCGGGCCGCCACCCGCGATGACGCAGTCGCGGTCGGGGGTGTGGTCGCCGTGATCGCTGTCGGTGCGGGTCGTCGGTTTCATCGCGCTGCTCCCGTCGGTCTCTTCCGGACACTACTCCGGAACCAATATCGTCGACATCATGCGTCTGTTGCAGCGGGTGGGAGTGCCGCTTCTCGTGTCCGGAACGATCGTGCTCGCGCTGTCGGCGTGCTCTGGTGGGAGTGGGCCCGGTGGCGGCTCCGCCGGCAGTGCATCGCCAGCTGCGACGGTGCCGGCGGAGACGTCGAGCGGGGGCTCGGGAGACGGATCGCCCCTGCAGGTCGACTGCGCGGCGGTGGAGGCGGCCGTCGCGCCCTACATCGAGGGACTCGTGGCGCGGGAGGACAACGGGGCGGACGAGTACGGGACCCTCTGCGGCTGGGAGGCGCCGGAGGGGACGATCGACGCGGCGGACATCCGATCGGTGGAGGTCGTCGTCTCGCCCGAGCCGAGCGAGGCGCTGTCGGTCGATGAGCTCGCCGCCGCCGGGCTCACGCCGATCCCGGATGCGACCATCGAGGCTGCCGGCGGGATCGCGTACAGCGCGACGGTCGAGACCGGAGTCGCCGCGGTGATCGTCACCACGGTGGTGCTGCCGGACACCGAGGTGTCCGTCACCGGCGGGCAGTGGGCGGGTCATCCGTCGCTCGACGGGCCTGCCGCGGTCGCGGTCGTGAAGGCGCTCATGGGCCGGTGAGCGGC
Organism: Plantibacter sp. MMLR14_011; assembly: GCF_001865025.1. Classification (NCBI taxonomy): domain Bacteria; kingdom Bacillati; phylum Actinomycetota; class Actinomycetes; order Micrococcales; family Microbacteriaceae; genus Plantibacter; species Plantibacter sp. MMLR14_011. The sequence goes on along the minus strand of NZ_MJGW01000028.1, from coordinate 64,916 downwards.
GCCCGGGCGCCACGGAGCCCCCGCGGTGTCCCAGAGCAACCCTTTCCGCGAAGTCCCGAGCAACCCTTCCCGCGGTGTCCCAGAGCAACCCTTGCCCGGTCCCTGAGCTTGTCGAAGGGCGCACGAGGACACTTCCACAACCGAAACGACTCGGCATCTGGAATGTCAGTGGTCCATGGTGGACTTGTCCCATGACCGAGACCACCCTCACCGCGACCCGCGTCGGCGACGACTACGCCGCGCAACTCGCGGAGTTCTCGGACCACTACGCGGACATCCAGCGCCGGCGTGCTGCTCTGGACGCCGAGGAGGCCCGGCTCCTCGCCCGCTCTGCCGCCTACGCGGACGCCTTCGCCGACGCCACGGTTCCGGCGATCTTCCCGCCGGCGGAACGGCAGGCGCTCTCCCGCCGGTCGACCTGTGCGGCGCTCGCGATGGCGACCCGCACGCCGGAGCAGACCGTGCAGCGGGCGACCAATGACGCCGAGCGCCTGGTGAACGAAGCACCCGCCGTGCTCGCCTCCCTTGAAGCGGGTCGCATCTCGGCGCGGCATGCGCAGACGATCATCGACCAACTCAATGACGTCCCGACCGCGGGGCGAGCTGTGTTCCTCGCGGAGGTCCTGCCGGTCGCGGAGGAGTCCACCAACGCGTACCTCCGCAGGCGCGCCCGCGTGCTGCGCGAGCGCCTCCACCCCGAGTCCATCACCGCCCGAGCGGTCCGCTCCGAGGCAGACCGCCGGGTTGAGTTCGAGCCCGCAGCCGACGGCATGGCGTGGGTGCACTTGTTCACCACGGCGCCGATCGCGCAGGGCATCATCGAGCGAGTCGAGGCGGCCGCCGCCGAATCGCGCAATGTCGGCGACACCCGCACGTGCGCCCAGCTGCAGGCGGACGCCTTGGCGGCGCTCGCGCTCACCGGCGTGACCCCGGAAGACGTTATGACGAGCCCGGCGCTCCCGCACCCCATCGAGGTGCAGGAGCACATCACACCGACCGTGCAGATCACGGTCCCGGCGCTCAGTATGGCCGGCGTGAGCGATGCCCCGGCCACGCTCGACGGGTATGGTCCCGTCGACCCGGAGACCGCGGCACGCATCGCGGTGAACGCACCCAGCTTCACCCGGATCCTCGTCCAGCCGGAAACCGGCGCGGTCCTCTCTGTCGGACGGAATCAGTACCGGGTTCCGGCCGATCTCCAACGGGCAGTGCGCCTCCGGGACGGCACTTGTCGGGCACCGGGCTGCGGGCGACGCGCCAGAGCATGTGATCTCGATCATTCGGTCGCGTGGGAGGACGGCGGGACGACAGATGTCGGGAACCTCGCCTGCCTGTGTCGACATCACCACCGGATGAAGCACCTGCCGGGGTGGAATCTCGACCACGGACCCGGCGGGGTCCTCGAGTGGACGACACCTGACGGCAAGCAGTACCGGACGGCACCAGACCCTGCACCGTTCTGACCCCCGTCGGTCCCTGAGCCTGTCGAAGGGCAGCCGGGTTGCGCACGCTCCGTGGACGGGGAGCTGCTTCCGGGACCACCTCCGCACCCCGCCGGGTAGGCTCCAAAGGTGGGCACCGACGAAGACCAGATGCTGTCACTCGTATACGCGAGCACGGCGACACAGCCGTTCAGCGACGACGACCTCACCGCCCTGCTCGCCACCTGCCGCGAGAACAACGCCCGCGCACAGCTCACCGGCATGCTCGTCCACCGCGACGGCCGGTTCCTGCAGGTCCTCGAAGGACCGGAGCCCGCTGTCCGCGAGCTCATGGACACCCTCGCCGCCGATCCCCGCCACACCGGCATCCGCGTGATGTTCGAGGAGCCCATCCGCGAACGCCAGTTCGCCGCCTGGACGATGGGCTTCGAACGCGCCGACACCGGCTCCGCCGCAGACCTCGACGGCTACCGCGACACCTTCGATGACCTCGACCGCGACGACCCGACCGCCACCATGCGCGCGCTGCAGGAACTCGCCCGCTGGTTCCGCAGCCGCGCCATGCGGAGCTGAGTCGCGCTCAAGCCCGCGCTCACACCCGCAGTCAGCCTGCGAGGTTGCCGATCGGGCTGTCGTCGAGGTTCGCGAGCAGCTCCGCGACGTCGCCGTAGACCGCGACCGCACCAGCGTCACGGAGCTCCTGCTCACCGAACCCACCGCTGCGCACCCCGATGCACTCCACGCCGGCCCGCGCAGCCGCCTCGATGTCCCAGACGGCATCGCCGACCATGACCGCCCGCGACGCCGGCACGCCCGCACGATCGAGCGCGACCTCGACGATGTCGGGCTCCGGCTTGGCGGTCTCCACGTCACCGGACGAGGTCGCGGCGAAGATCGTATCGTCGACGTCGAGCAGCTCCCGCAGGATCTCGAGCTCGTTCTCCGGTGCCGAGGTCGCCAGCACGACAGCGATCCCGCGCCCCGCCAACTCACCGAGCAGCTCGCGCGCGCCGCCGATCACCCGCAACCGTGAGGTGTTCTGGAGGTAGTACTCGCTGTGCAGCTCTTTCGCCCGCTCGCCGTACTGCTCGACCTCGTCGGAACCGTCCAGCAGTGATTCGAGCAGCTCGCCGCCGTCCTTGCCGATCGAGCGGTGGATGCGCCACGCGTCGACCGGTCTGCCGGCATCGGCGAACGCACGATCCCACGCGTCGACGTGCAGGTAGTTCGAGTCGACGAGCGTCCCGTCGATGTCGAAGAGCACCGCGATGCGGTCGTCGGAGTTCTCGGGGACGGTGGTGTCAGCTGGTTCGGACATGCGACCAGTCAAACCCGCGAGCCCGCGATTGTGAAGCGGTGGTCATTCGCCACAGAACGTGCGAGCCCGCCGTGCCGCCCGCTACTGGAACCGACTCGTGAAGACCACCGAGCTGGTCGCATCGTCGAGGAACACCTGTGTCACACGGCCGTCCTGCGAGAAGGCGTCGTCGAGCGCAGACGAGCGCACGAACGGTCCCGGCGGCAGTGCGTCGTCGAGTCCGGGGTCGAGGTCCGGAAGCTCCGCGCCCACGTCCGAGCCCGCCTCATCGGGTGCGAGCGCCCGCAGTTCCGCGTATCCGGCCTCGTCCAGGACGACGACCGCATCGATCCAGTACGTGCTCGGGCCCGGAACCCGCTCGTCGCCCATGGTCCCCGACATCCAGGTCGCTGAGAGCGCGCTGGCGAGTTGTGGGAAGCGGTCGGTGAGGGGGCCGAGCTCGTGCCGGATCTCACCGGTGCCCGATCGGGTGGCGGATTCCGATGCCGATGCGGATGCCGCCGTCGTCCGGTCCGGCGAGGGCGACGACGCGCAGCCTGCGAGCAGACCGGCGACGACGACCGCCGTGGCCACGAGGGTCGCGCGCGGCGCGAGACGGCGACGTCGATCATGCATCCGAGCAGTCGTGTCCATGCCAGCAGCCTAGAGGTCGTCGATCACTGTCCGTTCGGCCAGCCCGGGACTGTGCGGCAGGCGGGGGTGCCCGGAGCGGCTTGCGCCGAGGCTGGAGCCATGAACCTCTCCACGCATCCCATCGAGGCCCGCGGGCTCCGGAAGACCTTCCACGGTCGCCCGCGCGTCGACGACGTGTCCTTCACCGTCGACCCCGGCCGGGTCGTCGGACTCCTCGGCCCCAACGGTGCCGGGAAGACCACCACCATCCGTCTGCTCCTCGGTCTGGTCCGGCCGGACGCGGGCGACGGTCTCATCCTCGGCCGCCCGTACCGCCAGCTCGAGCACCCCGCTCGTTCCATCGGCGCCGTCCTCGACGCCGGCGGACTCCACCCGGCCCGCACCGGGCGGCAGCACCTCCGCATCGCCGCCGCACGGATCGGGGTCGACGCGGCCCGGATCGATGCGGTCCTCACCGAGGTGGGGATGACTCGCGACGCCGACCGTCCTGCGGCCGGGTATTCGCTCGGCATGCGTCAGCGGATCGCGATCGCCGCAGCCCTCCTCGGCGAGCCTGCCGTGCTCATCCTCGACGAGCCGTCGAACGGTCTGGACCCGGCCGGCATGCAGTGGCTGCGACGCCGGCTGCGTGCGTTCGCCGACGCGGGTGGGACGGTGCTGCTGTCGTCCCACCTTCTGTCCGATGTCCAGGACATCGCGGACGACGTGGTCGTCATCACCGACGGTCGCGTGCTGGCCCAGTCGTCGATGGTCGACATCCTCGCCGCATCGGGCGGTGGCCTCGAGGCGTACTACCTCCAGGTCACCGGAACCGCCCAGCTCACCGAGAACAGGGAGGTGCGCTGATGTTCCGCGCTGAACTCATCGGGCTCGTCACCACGACCGCGACGAAGGTCACCGCGGCGGTCGCCGTCGTGGGACTCATCGTCACGCAACTCGCCTTCGTCACCCTCATGCCCGCCCTCGCCGACGGCGACATCGGTCCTGGCCTCGATGCCCTCGGGAGCGACTTCCCCGTCCTGGACCTCGCCTCCCGCGCCGTCCAACTCGACGCGCTCAACCCCCTCGGAGCGTCGATGGGCAGCGGCTCCATCGGCGTCGCACTCCTGGCGATCACGTTGCTCGGTGTGCTCGCAGGCACGAGTGACGACCGCTACGGCGGCATCGTCGGTGCTGTCCTCGCTTCACCCAAGCGGTTCCGCATCGTCGCAGCCAAGGCGGGCGCGGTCGTGCTCGCCGGCGTCGCCCTCGGTGTCGTACTCGCCTTCGTCAGTCTGGTCACGCTCGTGATCACCCTGGCGGCGACTGGAACGCCCTTCGTCCTCGGTCTCCCGGACCTCGCAGCACGGTTCGGGCTCGGTGTCCTCGCCGTCACCGCACTGTCGGTCATCGGCCTCGCGGTCGGGCTCATCGTCCGCACTCAGCTCGCCGGCGTGCTGACGATGATCGCGATCCTCATCCTCGAACCGATCGTCGTCTCGTCGATCCAGTTGGTCGGCGGCGGTACTCCGCCGGTCTGGACCCAGTTCCTGCCTGTCGCACTCGCACAGGGCGTCATCCACGGCGGAACGGACGGGCTCGGGCCGTTCGTCGTCATCCTCGCCCTCGTGGCCCTCACCGCCGCCCTCACGGTGGCCGCATCCGCTGCGCTCTCGCGCCGCGACATCTGAAAGGAATCACCCACATGAACGACCAGAACCAGACGCACACCAAGACCCAGACCACGGCACAACACCAGACCCGTCACCGCACGCTCATCGCCGTCTCGGCCGCCGCCGCGCTGCTCGCAGGAACCGTCTCCCTCAGCGCCTGCTCCAGCGCCACAGAGCAGACCGCCGGCACCGGCTCCGAATCGGGCCCACTGCAGGACCGGATGCAGTCGCTCGTCGACGCCGGCTACCCCGCTGCGCTCGCCTCGGTGATCGGACCGGACGGTGAGGCGATCGACGTCGCGGCCGGTATCGGCGACCTCGCGACCGACGAGTCGGCCCCGATCGACGGCGAGGTGCGGATCGCGAGCAACACGAAGATGTTCGTCTCGACCGTCGTCCTGCAGCTCGTCCAGGAGGGGAAGGTCGCGCTCGACGCCCCGATCGACACCTACCTCCCCGGACTCATCACCGGCGACGGCATCGACGGCACCCGCATCACGGTCCGTCAGCTGCTGCAGCACACGGCGGGGCTCCCCGAGTACGCCGACCAGATCGCCGCCGACGCGTTCGCGGCACAGGAGCGCTACACCTCGCCCCGCGACATGCTCGACATCGCCCTCGCCAAGCCGGCCGTGTTCGCGCCGGGGGAGCGCTGGGCGTACAGCAACACGAACTACCTCGTGCTCGGACTGCTCGTCGAGGCCGTCACCGACCGTGCACTGCCCCAGCAGATCGACGAGCGCATCGTCAAACCGCTCGACCTCGAGCACACCTACTTCCCGGCGCCGGGCGAACGCGAGCTGCGCGGTGAGCACCCGCACGGGTACCACGCGAAGACCGTCGGCGACCTCCTCGACATCACGGCCCTCGACTCCTCCTTCGCCTGGTCCGCCGGGGCCATGGTGTCCACACCGCACGAGCTCAACGTCTTCATGCAGGCCCTGCTCGACGGTGAACTCCTGAACGAGGAGAGCCTGGCCGAGATGCAGACCACCGTTCCGGCGGGCGACGAGCTGTGGCCGGAGGCGACGTACGGGCTCGGCCTGCAGAGCTACCCGCTGAGCTGCGGTGGTGTGGCCTGGGGCCATGGCGGCGACATCCCGGGAACCCAGACGCGCAATGCGGTCGGTCCTGACGGCACGGCCGTCACCATCGCCGTCACCGCGCTGCCGTGGGCGGTCGTCTCGCCCGACGACAACGAGCGGTTGATGGAGCAGTACCGGATCGTCGTCGACGCCCTCGACGCCACCCTCTGCGAGCGATGACCGCTGCTCACCGGACGCCGAGCGCCGGCCCCCACCGGGGTCGGCGCTCGGCGTGGTTGACTCGACCCATGACCTCTCCCGCACGGCCCGCCCCGCTCGCGGCCCGTCTGCGCTCGGCGCTCCCGCCGGTCCTGGTCCTCGCCGGTGCGGTCGGGTATCTCGGGGTCGTCCCGTGGGTCGACGAGCTGCACGCCGTGCCGGGTCGGATCCCGCCGTGGGTGCATGTGGCCCTGGTCGTGCTCCAAGCCGTTGCGCTGCTGCTGCGGAGCCGGTACCCGGTCGTCGTGTTCGGGGTCGTGGTCGCGCTCGACCTCGTGATCCTCGGCAGCACCGGCGGTGAGCTCGGTCTCGGCTCGTTCGGGGTGATCCTCGCCACCTACGCGCTCGCCCGTCGCGAGGACCGTCGAACGGTGGTGGCCGCACTGGTGACGGGCGCGGCGGCCACGACGGTCATCGGCGGCATCGCGATGGCCTTCGGGTCGTCCGAGGAGCCGCTCATCCTCGTGTTCGCGGCTGTCGCGCGCATCGTGCTGCAGTACGTGCTCCCGGCCGGTGTCGCCGAGTACACACGGGGGCGCGAGCGCCTGCTGTCGGCGATCGAGGACCAGGCGCGCATGGCCGAGAACGAGCGGCGGATCAGTGTGCAGAACGACCTCCGCGCCGAGCGCACCGCCCTCGCCCGGGAACTGCATGACATCGCTGGGCACCACCTGTCGGGGATCATCGTCAGTGCCCAGGCGGCCAGCGCGCTGGTCGAGCGTGACCCGGAACGCGCTCGGGCGATGCTCCAGACGGTGCAGTCGGACGCACGGACGACGCTCGTGGATCTGCGGCGGACGGTCGGCCTGCTGCGCAGCGACGATGCGGACGTCCAGCGCGGCGGAGACGGATCGACCCTCGGGCCGGCGACCACACCGACGATCGCGGCGATCCCGGAACTCGTCGAGGCGGCGCGGTCGCGTGGGCAGCACGTCGCGTACACCGTGACCGGTGAGCCTCGTGTGCTGGGGCCGCTCGCGGAGACGGCCGCGTACCGGACCGTCCAGGAGTCGCTGGCGAACGCCGCCCGGCACGCGCCCGGGGCCGTGTGCCGCGTCGCGGTGCGGTTCGAGGTGGACGCGATCGAGCTCACCGTGACGAACGCCGCGTCCTCGCAGCGGCCTGCTTCACCGTCGCGCGACGGCTACGGCCTCTGGGGCATGCGCGAGCGCGCGGAGCTCATCGGAGCGCGTTTGACCTCGGCACCGACGGACGAGGGCGGGTGGCGCAACCGCCTGACCATCCCTGACGAGCACCGTCCCGACCAGCAGGGTCCCGACCAGCATCGGAGTGATTCATGATCCGCCTCCTCATCGCCGACGACCAGGCGGTCGTCCGCGCCGGCCTCTCGGTGATCCTCGGCGCCGAACCCGACATCGAGGTCGTCGGTGAGGCGATCGACGGTGCCGACGCGGTGCGCTTGGCGAAGGAGCTGCGGCCCGACCTGATCTGCATGGACATCCGGATGCCGGGCACGGACGGGATCGCGGCGACCCGCACGATCACGGCGGACCCTGAGCTCGACGCCGACGTCCTCGTCCTCACGACCTTCGACGTCGACGCGGATGTGTTCGCCGCCCTCGAGGCCGGCGCAGCAGGTTTCCTGTTGAAGGGCGCAGACGAGGCGACGCTGCTCGCCGCGATCCGCTCCGTCGCGGCGGGGGAGGGGACGCTCGACCAACGACTCACCCGTCGCATCCTCCGGGAGTTCTCTGAGCGCCGACGCGAGGCCCCGGTCACAGCAGCGCCGGTCGATTCGCCGCTGACCGACCGCGAGTTCGAGGTCCTCGACCTCCTGGCGCAGGGACTCTCCAACGCGGAGATCGCCGAGCGGCTCTTCGTCGAGCCCACCACGGTGAAGTACCACCTCGCCGGCCTGCTGCAGAAGACCGGAGCGCGCGACCGCCTCCAGGCCGTGTTGTGGGGGATCCGCGCGGGGCTCGTCGACCCGCGTTGAGCTGTGGGTGGCGAGCCGTGAAGACATAATAAATATTATCAGCGATATTCCCGCCAAGTAGACCACGGGCGTAGAAGCCTCGATCATGGCCTTCGATTTCGCGATGTGAGCGCGGTGTAGCGGGTACTACCCGCGCCAAGCAAATAGGCGTATGTCAATCCGTATAGACGGCCGCTGGCGAGCGCTGAATACCGCCTGCGCCGACACTCCGACGCTCCGTGCCACGGAACCGGCGTCACTGCTGGAAGCGAGGCGGTGAATCACTACTTCCGCCGCGCCCGCCTCTCACCGGTGGGCTTCGAGCCTAGCGAAGCAGAGGGGCGACACGCCAAGTCCACACTGAAGCACTCGTGCGCGTTTCATGTGTAATACTAAAGCTAAGCCACGGGGCGTGGTGCAGCACCGTAGAGGAGTCCAGATGACCGCCAGTTCCGTAGTAGAAGCACTCGGTGGCCACGCGGATGCGGCGCGCGACCTTGTGGTGGAGGTCGTACGTGCTCGGCACGATCGGTCTGTTGAAGCGCACGAGGCTTCCGGATCCCGCCACCTGCTGGGTTTCGGGAGCCAGTGGCGCGATCTCTACGACGAGACGAATGACGCCTTCACTGACCGCGGCTACAGGAGCTACCGGCTGGCGCCTGCGGGCTGGCGCCTGCCGATCGTGAACGGATGCCTCCTCGTCGTGTGGCGAGTTCCTTCACGGGCGAATGCCATCGACGGCTTCGCGTCGAGCAAGACCTGGCGGAACGGCTTCTTCGCACAGGCGCCGCTTGAAATCTTCGGTGACAGCTTCCTGAACGGCGGGGAGAACGCTCGAGATGACGCCGAAGAGGCCGCGTTTGAGAACCTGGTCGAGGCGGCTGGCGCCGTGATGCCGGTTGTCTTGGTGATGATGCACTCCACGCCTCGTCAGCTGTCCTCGATCGAGTGGGCCTTGGCAGAGTATGAGTCTGCCACCGGCCTGGTCCGTCTTCAGAGCGAGGAAGTCCTTTGGCGACCGGAGCTTGTTGATGCCGGTGCTGCCACGGATGTGGAATCGTTCGACAGCGGTAGTCCGGTCGCGCCCTCCATCGCTCTGCAGAGCGAGGATCAGCTCCGCTGATGAATGACGTCCCTCCCGCCCTCTTCGAACTTCCGGCCGCCCGGGGGTCGTACGGCCAGTTTGAACCTGCCCGGCTGACTCAAGCCCGGGTTCGAAGCGGTATGAGCAAGTTGGAGCTAGCCGCTGAGGTCGACGTCTCGGCAGCGGCGGTCGGCCAGTATGAAGCGGGCGTGAACGCACCTCGACCCGAAGTGGTGGAGCGGCTGGCTCGCACTCTCGATGTGCGGCCGGAGTTCTTCAGCGTCGGTCGGCCACTCGCTCGTATCGATTCGGTCAACGCTCACTTTCGAAGCCTGCGCTCAGCACGTGTCAGCGATCGCCAAAAAGCGCTTTCGATCGCGACATTGATCTGGGAACTGACGTTCGCTCTTGAGCGGTATATCAAGCTTCCCGAAGTCGATCTCCCCGCAGTGGTTCAGGGCAGCTCGCCGTCGGCGGCTGCGACGGCCCTTAGATCGCATTGGGGCATTCAAGAAGGCCCGGTCAGGCACCTGGTGGCAACCGCTGAATCGCGTGGGGTTGTTGTCGCGACGCGCCCCCGCAGTGAGGTGGAGTCGGTGGATGCCTTCTCGGCGCGGATAGTCGAGCGTCCGATCGTGATCACGACACCTCGTCGGAGTGCGAACGTGTTCAGGCACCGGTTCTCCATTGCCCACGAGATCGGCCACTTGTTGCTGCATTCAGAGTCGCAGGAACAGAGCGCAGCGATCGAGCGTGAGGCAGATGAATTCGCAGCGGAATTCCTCACGCCCACCAAAGCCATGGAGGCTGCTCTGCCACAGCGACTGGACCTCGCAACTCTTGATCGCATTGGGAGAACCTGGGGGGTGTCTCCGCACTCGCTTATCCGGCGGATGACCGAGCTGGGGCGGGTAACCGACTCGTCCGCGCGTCGCGCCTTCCAGCGACTCGCGGCGACGAACGATCCCGCAGCAGACCCTACGAGTTCCTACGCTGGAGAGATTCCGACTCTTCTGAACCGCGCCGCGGAGCTCGCCGCGGAACACGGAGTTACCGTGCCGACGATCGCGGAGGCGCTCCGGCTGCCGCCGGCGCAGGTGCGCGGACTCCTCGGCGTGCCGGATCAGCGACCAGTGCTTCGCCTCGTGGGGAAATAGAACTCGAGCACCACGAGGGCAGTTCGTCGCGGTAATGACCCCAAAACAACGCCGACAGCGAGGTTTGCCTCAGTGGTGTCTCGAGCGATGCCGCGAGATAGCCCTGCAGATGTTGAGTGTGGTTACTTACTCTGGATCAGGCGCTGCCGCGCCTGATCATAAACGTGCTCAGCGATCTCACCGGACATGATCATCGCCACAGCAGTATGGATCACGTTGAGGGGCACAACGAACCACTCCGACGGATCGTAGTTTCGACCTGTTCCGTCGACCTGTGTCAGATCCAGTCTGACGTCTGCGAATACCCGGTGCAGCAGATGCTCGAGTGCCGAGGCCTTGACGTTGTAGAGGCGATAGTCGGCGACGATTCTGACGGGGGCCATCAGGTATGTCGGCGAGTTCAGGGCGCCCTTGACGCGCTGTTCGACACTCGTGGTTGAGAAACCGATTTTGTGCAGATTCGGCAAATTTGAGATTAGCGGGTCAGCGCTCATCGATTGCAGGACGTAGATGTGGCCGCTCTCGATATCGGCATCGAGGATTTCGCTCGCATCGATCCCGGTGCGGGCCAGGACTTGCCCTTGTGCCTCGTACATGCGTGTCATGAGGCTTTGCCGATACATTGCCGACTCGGTGCCGTTTTCGAACACGACACGCAGCCGTTGCTTTTTCTTCTGCTTGCCGCCCACGACGAGGTCCACGTCCTCGCCTACGTCGGCGACGAAGCACATGACGCCGCTGAGAATGAAGAACACACCTTCACGGATGAGATCCATCCCAGTGAACGTCTGGAGCTCAAACGTGCCGTCGGCCAGCTCAGCGTGCTTGGCTTTGAACAACGGCTCAAACATTGCAAAATCTTCGGACTTGACGCGCTGCGCGACCGATTCCGGTGCCTCGGGACGTTTGATCGCAGGCAGGTCGGAAACGTCCAGGATCCCAGCCGCGTCGCCCAGGAGGTCGTCGAGGTCGTCGCTCTCGAGGAGTTCGTCGAGGGACGTTGGCCCAGCTGGCGCTTCGAGTAGTCCGAACTCGTCGAGGTGTTTGACTGCGGATGCTTTCTTGTCGTCGGCGAGGAACCCATCGAGCCGTGCTCCGAGTTTTCGTTCAGCGATCTCGCGGGTCTGCGAGCTCGGGACCCGACCCTCGGTGCGACGGAATTCGACGATTTCGAGGAACGCCCGCTCGAGGCGGTCCGAGGAGGTGAGCTGCTTTGGTTTCTCTGGAGCGGTGAATAGGTCATCGTCGAGGATGTCGTCGAGCGTGAGGACGACGTTGTCGTCGTTCGTGGAGTCAGCCGGCGTCACGATGGCTCCACCACTTCGTTTGCGCGCTGTTCGGCTTTACGCTCAGCGGTGCGTCTCTGGAGATACAGCAACGCAGTGGCGAGTCGCTTCTCCGTTGGATCCTCGGACCGAATGTCCGGGTTCCTGCCGTTGACCTGTCGCCACGTCTTGATCTTCGGGACCAGTGCCAGCGCCTCGTCGTCCGTGAACTCAATCTTCGTCGCCGTGATTGTGTCCTGAATGATCCGCAGCACCGACGGTGTGACCGACTTCGAGAGCACCTCGAATGCACGCTGAAACGGGTTCACGGAGTCGATGAGGTTGATGTTGATGTCATCGATATTGACGAACTTCTCGGCCATCTTGATGAAACGTTTATCGCCGACCTCGTGGACTTCGCTGTTCTTGATGACCGAGTCAACGACGACCTGCTGGCGGACTTCCTCGACCTGCGTCTCGTCCAGTTCCGGGTATTTTTCACGGATGATCTTAGGGATCAAGATCTTGTTGGTCGTCTCCGCGTCGATCGAGCCGGCCGCAGCGCGCGCGAACGTGTCGTCCTGCAGGATGGTTGCCTTGAGGTCGTTGAGGTCCGTCGCGACGATCTGTTTCACCCGCTCGCTCGTGGGCTCCTTGAATCCCTTGATCTTCAGCTCGCCCTTCTTCGCCGGTTCGTCGTCGAACGTTTTCGTTTTGAACGTGAAGTTCTGCGCGAGCACCTGCTCCATGAGCAGCGATGCCGTGATCGCCTTGAGCATGTTGTTCACTGACACCTTGACCTCGCCCTGTGATGCGTCGGGCTCGGCGACGAGGTTCGTGAACTGAGCATGTTTCTTGCCCTCACTGTCGCGTGTCACTCTGCCGATGATCTGGATGACCTCCGTGAGCGAGGCGCGATACCCGACAGTCAGCGCGTGCTCCGCGAAGGGCCAGTCGAAACCTTCCTTCGCCATGCCGAGGGCGATGATGATGTCGACGGCGTCACGTTGCTTTGATGCGGTGTGTGTGAGGTAGTGGAGGGTGTCGCCGCGCTTTTTCGGGTTGGTGTCGTCGACGAGGTCCGCGACCCGCACGATCGCACCGGTGTCGGTGCGGCGCACGCTGATGATGCCCGTGTCGGGGTCGGTGTCCTCGACATGCCCGATGGCGTCGATGATGAACCCGACCTCTTCGATCTTGTCTTTCGTTGATTCGGCGGCGTTGACGCTCGGGATGTGCACGAGCGTCTTCTTGTTGAGGTCGAGGACTTCATGGATCGCTTCGGTGTAACGGCCCTGATAGAAGTGGTGGCCGATACCGAGCGAGCGCAGGTACTCGTAACCGTTTAGCTGGTCGTAGTAGTTGAATGTGACCGGTGTGAACTTCGCTTCATCCTCGGGTGCGAGCACTGGCACTGAGTCACCACGGAAGTATGAGCCTGTCATCGCGACTATGTGCGCGTCGGAACCGTTCATCACGTCGCGCAGCAACGCGCCAAGCCGTGAGGTTTCGGTGTCCGCGGAGACATGGTGGAACTCGTCGATCGCGAGAACGGTGTCGTTGAATGCCTCGGGTGCGAGCTTCTCGAAGGCGAAGCGCAGTGTCGCGTGTGTGCAAACGAGCACCGCGTCGGGTCCCTCGAGGAATTTCAGGAACGCGTCGACTTTGCCAGCCGAGGATCCTGCATCGCAGAGGTTGTTATCGTCCTTGACCTCCCAGTCGGCCCAGAAGCCGAAGGTCGTGAGGTTTGTCGAGTCGAACGAGGCACCGATCGAACGTTCCGGCACTGCAACGATGACTTTCTTACGGCCCTGGTTGTAGAGCTTGTCGAGCGCGACGAACATGAGCGCACGCGACTTCCCGGACGCCGGCGGGGCCTTCACGAGCAGATGCGGGGCTCCCCGCTTGGCGAAGACACGTTGTTGCATTTCGCGCATGCCGAGCCCGTCCGTGTTGACCGAGGCCTTCGTCTGGGCATACGTGACGTCAACGACGTTGACGGGCTTATTGATCGCGTTCACTTTGATGCAGCCTTCCTCGGAGCCCTAGCCTTGTTCGTAGGCGGATTCGCGGCCTCGGCGGCGGTCATGCGCTCGTACAAGGAGAACAGGCCCGACAGACGCTGCTCATCGGTCTCGTACGGCCTCTTGGAGTAGATCGAGTCCACGAGGGCATCGATCTCAGCGTGTGCATCACGGAGGTCGCGTGGCATCTTGTTCGGGTCGTACAGCTCAGCCAGAGTTCGTTCGCAGTGGTACTCGCGCACGTCGAGCACGCGCAGCGCGGCGACCGTCAGTTTCTCCTTCACAGCACCCGAGAGCGGCGGGACAGGAAAGTTGTTGTAGACGATCGTGTTCGAATACTGGTAATCCTCGCGCATGCGGCCTGAGACCGCATTAACCCACACCATGTGCATTTTGGAGGTCAATAGCGCGAACACCCAGGGCTCAGCATCGTAAACCGCGAAAGCCTTGTTCGAAATGACGACATCAGGGCCGAGGTAGCCCATCGGGATGTACTCGCGTCGACCCGAGGAAATACTTGGCACGATGACCGATTCGGTGGGTTTGTACGCACGCTGGATGAATCGATGCGGCTCTGCTGCAAACTTCTTGGAGATTCCGCTGGTGTTCTCAGCTGAGCGTGCTAGCTGCACGCGAACCAAACGATCATGAACAGCAGGAATGCCGTTCGCGTCTTTCGAGAATTCGTCAGGGATCCACAGGCAGAAACGTTCTCCACCGTTGATGAACTCCGATGACCCCATGTACTGCTTGACTAACGAGGCTGCCCCCGGATCCGTGGAGAGCAGGTCAGTTCGCTCAGCCCGGCTCAAGATGAGGTGGCCGCCATCGGTGGGCTTCGAGCCGAAGGCCATGGGCGGGAGAGCATCTGAGATCGGTTGTGTCCGCCGCGCAGCCATGACGTTCGGGGCGTCAGTCAGATAGCCATTGATGTTGTTCGCCACGATCTGCAGGTCATCGGTGTAGATGTACTTGGGTGCAGAGGACTCGTTCCGCAGATTGATCACTGCCACAGTCACGCCAGCGTTACGCTTCGCGTTGTTCTCCCACTTGAACGACGTGTAGGCAAAACCGATCTCAATGCTCATGTCAAAAATGGACGGGAACAGGAGACTCACATGCTCACCCTGGGCGACAGAATTCGTAGTGACGAATGCGAGTTGAGCCCGAGTTCCCTTGATGTAGTCGGATCCCTTCATGAACCAGAGAGCGATGTAATCTAGATTTTTCGAGAAGGGACGGACGCCAAACACTGGCTCAAAATCCGCTTTCTGCTCGGCGGTCTGCATGCTCGATCCGACGTACGGCGGGTTACTGATTAGGTAGATCTCCGTTTGAGCGTCGTTGGGGCAGGCATCGTTCCAATCCACACGCGTCGCGTTTCCTGCGCGGATCTGACCGGTCTCCTTGAGCGGGATCAGAGGAATCGAGACGCCGAACTTCTCGCGGAACTCCCGATTCATCTGGTGTTTCGCGATCCATAGTGACAGTACGGCCACCTCGGCAGCGAAATCATCGATTTCGATGCCGTAGAAGTTCTCAATGCTGATTCTCGAATCCGACCACAGCACCTGGTACGTCGAGCTGAGCTCGGCAAGCCGCCCGAGGATCGCGTGTTCGACTTTCCGTAGCTCCTTGTACGCGATGATGAGGAAATTGCCCGACCCGCACGCCGGGTCGAAAACCTTGATGTCGGCGATCCTGTCTAGCAGGCGGACGAGACGACGTTCGCTGTCGTACGCCGCATCGAGCTCCGCCTTCAGAGCGTCGAGGAACAGTGGCTCGATGGTCTTGAGGATGTTCGGTACCGACGTGTAGTGCTGACCGAGGTCGCTGCGTTTGCCTGGTGTGACGATTGCTTGAAACATCGACCCGAAGATGTCCGGGTTGATCTCACGCCAGATGAGCATGCCTGACGAGATCAGCTCCTCGCGAGCCGTCTTCGTGAACCGCGGCACCACATGCTCGTCGGTCATCGCGAAGAGGCGACCGTTGACGTAGGGAAAATCTGCGAGGTAGTTCGGTTTATCCGTAGGACTTTCGGTATCGAGGGCCACGAATACGTCCGTCAAGAACTCGGCGGCGTCTGATCCGTCAGCCTGCGTGTGCGAGCTGACGGCGTTCGTGAATTGGTTCTCCTTGAAGATCCCCGTGTCTTCGGCGAAGAGGCAGAACAGCAGGCGTGTGAAAAAGATGTTGAGGGCGTGCCGGCCGCGGTCGTCATCGAAGAGTCCGGGGTTCGCGTGCAGCAGCTCGTCGAAGAGCCTGCCCATGCGCTCAGCAGCTTTGACGTCGGCGTGAGCTTCGGCGAGGTACTGAGCCTTCTCCATGCCTGCCCATGGCAGGAAGAACGTGAAGTGCTGGTCGATCTCGCGGATCGGGAACCCGATCATCTGGCCGGTCTTCGAATCCGTCACGATGAGATCGACGTAGTCGGTCACGATCACGAAACGTGTGCTGAATCGGACGACTGCCGGCGAGGACTTGAGCTCCTCGATAACCGCGAGTGGGTCTCCGGTGGTCTCTTTGAAGTAGACCGTGTTCTTCTGCGCGACTTCAGACATCGGATCCACGGCGACGTTCAGCGCCCCGTTGCGCAGCCGGGTGACGTTGCCCTGCGGTTTCCCGAACGCAAGGAGCAGGTCGAAGATGAACTCACGGTCGTAGCTCTCACGACCGGCAAGCGGCGCGACGCGCTCTTCGACGGCTTTAAGACTCAGTCTCGCCATCGGTGTTTCCTATTCTCGTGCACGCTAGAGGCAGTGGAAGTGACCCGCAGATCTACGCGCATATCCGCTCGACCCTGAGCCGAAAACATTGCGCCGGTCAAGCTTATCCACGAGCTACAGAATGAGGTGTGTATCCCGAGCTTGGCGAGGGGTGGAAGCTCCGACTGTCCCACGGTCAAGGCGCCGGGACCTTTCTTCGGGTCTCGGATTGATGTCGGTAGAGCGTGGCGCGGCTCCAGCCGACGAGCGCAGCCGCTTCAACGGCCGTGCGGCCGCGGCTGCGGGCCTCGGCGACGATGGCGAGCTTATCGGCGATGACGTCAGGGTTCGCGGGTGGGCGCCCGAACCGGGTGCCCGATTCGCGGGCCGCGGCGATGCCGGCGTTGACACGTTCGACAATGAGCTCGCGTTCATACTCGGCCAGGGTGGCGAGCATGTGAAGCATCAGCCGGCCCGTCGACGTCGCGGGGTCGATCCCATCGGAGAGTGATCGCAGGTGGATTCCGCGACCGCGCAGGAGTTCGACCGTGTTGAGGACGTCGATGAGGGAGCGGCCGAGGCGGTCGATACGCCACACGATCACAGTGTCGCCGGCCTCGGCATATTCGAGCAGTTTCGTCATGCCGGGGCGCTCGATCGCGGTCTTGCTTCCGGAGGTCACGTCCGCAAACACGTCGCGTTTCTGGACGCCGGCGTCGACGAGCGCGTCGAGCTGCAGCTGCGCGTCCTGGCCGGCGGTGCTGACTCTGGCGTACCCGATTTGCCTCATCGCATCAGCATGTCTCAGAAACCTATGTGAACCACGATGAGACACGCCGCATTGCGAGACGAGTTTTCGAGACGGGTGACCGACGGTGAGATCTGCATCTTCCGCGGTTGAGTTTGTCGCGGTCTTCGACGCACCTCGTGTCCTGTAAACCTGTAGCTTCCTGAGGCAGAGTGGCTTTTCGGCCGTTGAGCATGGAGTCGGCGTGGCGAATCGGCACGGAGCCCGCCACCTCCGCATCGGTTCGGATTGGTCTGGCCTGCGCGATCGTGCAAGTCTCACCCTGGTGGGAATGGCGGGGTTATGAATGTTGGGATGATGATCGGAGCGGTCATCGTGCTGATCGCAGGTGCGGGTCTGAAGATCTTCCCCCAGGGCGTTCGACCGGTACGCAGGACCGTGCCTGCGGAGGACCATCCGGAGGCAGCAGACTTCTCCCGACGGAGATGCAGCTCTCTGGCGATGGCTTGGACTTCTTGCCGCCACCTTGGCAACGCTCATGCTCATCAGGTCGCTCGGGTGAGGGGGACAATACGAAGAAGTCGGCTCAACAGCCTCGGCGCTGTGGCGCAGGAGGAACGCATGTCCGATCCGTCGCTCGGACGTGCAAACGATCCGTACAGAGGCGAACCCACTTCAAGTGGAACGCGAGTGGGGGTCGTCGCAGCGACCGCAGCACTCATCGCGCTGGTGCTGCAGATCATCCTCCGAATCGTGATCGACCGGCTTGCATCGACATCAACGCAGTTCTTTTCGGCTGATGACACAAACGAGTCCCGGATCACCCTGGTGCTTGGACTGAGCCTCATGTTCATCTTTCCGACCGCACTCTTCCTGCAGACGGTTCGGGCCGCGCGACGTGACCTGGCCCTCCGTCAACGCATCCGGTGGTGGTGGACGTATTGGGGTCCAATCGCGTGGGTGACCGCTGGTTTTGCGTTGAGCTGGGGATTCTTGCGTTTCGGCTGAGCTGCGTTCGGTGGTAGGAACGGACCAATTCGTACTTGTCACTCAGGTAAGGCTATCCTTCCTAGGTCCCGCCCCTCGAATGAAGGAGACGACGTGCACCAGCGCGCCGCCATCAGCCTCGTCCTCGCCGCGGCACTCGCCGTCGGACTGTCCGCCTGCGGCGCGTCCGAAGCGGTCGAGCCCGCATCGATCGCCGCCGCCGGGCAGGGCGCGACGGACTACCCACTCACGCTGGACAACTGCGGCACCGAGGTCACGATCGACGCCGCACCACAGCGGGTCGTCTCCCTCGACCAGAACTCGACCGAGATCCTGCTGTCCCTCGGGCTCGAGGACCGCATCGTCGGCACCGCCTCCTGGACGGACCCCGTCCTCGACTCACTCGCGGATGCCAACGCCGACGTCCCGCGCCTGGCCGACAACGCGCCCACCTACGAGGTCGTCCTCGGAGCCGACCCGGACTTCATCACCGCGTCCTTCGGCCGTCATTACAACGAGGGCGGCGTCGCACCACGCGAGCGGTTCGCCGAGACCGATATCGCCAGCTACCTCTCGCCCACCGACTGCGACAACGGGACGAGCATCAACGGTGGCGGGACGCGCACGACGCCGCTCACCATCGACGCGCTCTACCAGGAGATCACCGAGATGGGCGAGGTCTTCGACGTCTCGGACCGTGCTGCCGCGCTCGTCGCCGAGCTGCAGAGCCGTGCCGCGAAGGCGACCGAGGGTGTCGACTTCGACGGCACGACGGTCGCGTTCTGGTTCGCCGACACGAAGACCCCGTACGTCGGCGGTGGCCTCGGATCCGCCGCGCTGCTCGCCTCGACCACCGGGCTCGACAACGTCTTCGGGGAACTCGAGGACGACTGGCCGGCCACCACCTGGGAAGACCTCGTCGACCGCGACCCGCAGGTCCTCGTCCTCGGCGACCTGCAGCGCGACCGGTTCCCCGGCGACCGCCTCGACGACAAGGTCGCGTTCCTGGAGTCCGACCCACTGACGAAGACCATGGACGCGGTCCGCAACCAGCGGTACATCGCTCTCCACGGCGCCGAACTGAACCCGTCCATCCGCTTCGTCGACGGCCTCGAGAAGATCAAGGCGTGGTGGGTCGAGCACGAGGACGAGCTCTGAACCCGGAGACGGTGACGAGCACCGAACCGGTGACGAACGGCGACACGGCACGGCGACCCGCCTCACGCGCACGCCGCGCGACGATCACCGGCCTGCTCGTCCTCGCCGGCGTGGTCCTCCTCCTCGTCTCGGTCGGCGTGGCGATCACGCTCGGCCCAGCGGACATCCTGCTCGTGAACGTGCGGGACATCGTCGCGAACCACCTCGGTGTCACCGACATCCCGGTGAAGCTGTCGAAGGACGCGATCGTGTGGGAGGAGCGCCTGCCACGAGCCTTCGTCGCGGCAGCCTGCGGTGCTGGGCTCGGGCTCTGCGGCGTCATCATGCAGTCACTCCTCCGCAATCCGCTGGCCGACCCCTTCATCCTCGGCATCTCCTCCGGTGCGTCGACCGGCGCGGTCGCGATCGGGATCCTCGGACTCGGCGGTGCGTCGATCGGGCTCTCCGGTGGCGCGTTCATCGGCGCGCTCGTCGCCTTCGGACTCGTGCTCCTGCTCTCCCGTCTCTCCGGCGGCGGGACCGACCGGGTCGTGCTGGCGGGCGTCGCCAGCACGCAACTCTTCTCCGCACTGACCTCGCTGATCATCTTCGCGTTCGCCGACTCGGACGAGACGCGCGGCGTGATGTTCTGGCTGCTCGGCTCACTCGAGGGTGTGCGCTGGGACGACGTGGCGCTCTGCGCGATCGTCGTCGTCGCCGGTTCGATCCTGTGCCTCCGGTACGCCCATGCGCTCGACGCGTTCGCCTTCGGCGAGGACGTCGCGGCGTCGCTCGGCATCCACGTCGCGAGGACACGGGCGATCCTGCTCATCGCGACGGCGCTCATCACGGCGACGCTGGTGAGCGTCGCGGGGGCGATCGGCTTCGTCGGACTCGTGCTGCCCCACGCCGCCCGCCTGCTCGTCGGGCCCCGTCACGGGCGACTCATCCCGGCCACGGCGATCATCGGTGCGATCTTCATGGTCTGGGTGGATGCCGGCTCGCGCGTCGCGTTCTCACCGACGCCGCTGCCGGTCGGCGTCGGGACCGCGCTCGTCGGGGTACCGGTCTTCATCGCCCTGCTGGCCCGGAGACGGAGGCGCGGATGACCCTTCATGCAGAGAACGTCTCCTGGAACCGCGGCGGTGCGCTCGTCGTCGACGGCGTGACGCTGCACCCTGAACCGGGACAGACCGTCGGGCTCCTCGGACCGAACGGGTCGGGCAAGTCCTCGCTCCTGCGGATGCTCCACGGACTCGTGAAGCCGACCGCCGGACTCGTGACGCTCGACGGTGTCGACCTGGCGTCGGTCGGTCGACGGCGGATCGCGCGTTCGGTCGCGTCGGTGACGCAGCACGCCGACACCGACGTCGACATCACGGTGCGCGACATCGTGCGACTCGGACGCATCCCGCACCGCTCGGGACTCGGCGGTGACACCGCAGTCGACGAGACCGCCGTCGACCGCGCGCTCGCCCACGTCGGATTGGCCGATCAGGCCGGCCGCCTCTGGCACACCCTCTCCGGAGGCGAACGCCAGCGGGCACAGATCGCGCGGGCGCTCGCCCAGGAGCCGCGCGAGCTCCTCCTCGACGAACCGACCAACCACCTCGACATCCGACACCAGCTGGAGCTGCTGGATCTCGTCTGCGCGCTCCCGGTCACCACCGTCATCGCCATCCACGACCTCAACCTCGCCTCGATGTACTGCGACACTGTCGTCGTGCTGCGGGCCGGTCAGGTGGTCGCTGCCGGGGCACCGAGCGAGGTGCTGACCGCAGCGCTCATCGCGGACGTCTACGGCGTGGCGGCCGAGGTGACGCTGGACTCCCGCCGAGGGCACCCCGTCATCACGTTCACGCGATGATCCCGCCCGCTCTGGGCGCCGCCCGGCCCAAGCGCCCGTGAACCGACCCGGGGAATCCGCGCCTCCCCGTCGTCTCCGCATCGCGATGTTCTGGACCGCGGTCGTCCTCGCCGCGGCACCACTCGCTCGGGAACGTGCGTCTCCCGAAGGGGAGAGTTACTCGTCGAGGAGATGGATGTCCAGGTCACCACGATGCGACAGCGCCCCGAGGTGCGCGGATGCCGACCGTGAGACCACCAGGGTCTGCAGCTCCGCCAGTGCCTCCAGTGGCCGGTAGTCCTCGATCGGGGCGCCGGCCACCCCGATGGTGACCAGGCCCGTGAGGACACGGATCGGGTCGAGATCGGCGACGTTCGTCCCGTTCAACCACAGCTTCTCGAGGCGGCGGAGCGGTCGGAGTGGCTCGATGTCGACGACCGGCGTATCGCCGAGCTCGAGCACCGTGAGTGCCCGCAGCCCCGACAGTGGGCGGAGATCGGTCACGCGCGTCTCGCTCAGCCACAGCTCCTCCAGGTCTCGAAGGCCTGCGAGCGGACGAAGATCGACGACATCCGTGCCTTCCAGCCCGAGTCGTCGGAGTCCGTAGAAGCGCTCGATGCCATCCAGCACCGTCACCTCATCGACGACGATCTCGCTCAAGCCCTCCGAGCCCGCGCCGTGCGGCAACCCGCGCAGATGCTCCCGCACGGCAGCCTGCAGCCCCGCGTCCCGCAACGATTCGACCTCATCCACCCGATGATCCTCTCGCACCCACCGGCGAACACCCGGCAAGCCCGGAAGGCCGGTTCACTCCGAGCGCTCGAGCGTGCCGATCTCCGTGCCGCTCCCGTCGAGGACGACGAGTTCCGTGTCTGTCCAGGTGCCGGATGCTCCGCCCGACAACCAGGTGTCGACGCCTTCGCAGGCCTTCCGCGTGGACACCAGCGGCGCGAACTCGACCGTGTCGCCGTCGGCCGTCCACGAGCCCATGAGTCGGTTGCACCCGTCGGTCCCCGTCACCGTGCCGTCCTCCGCGAACACCAGCGACGGGGTGTTCTGTGCGTCGGCGTCTCCCCAGACACCGACGACACCGACAGCGTCGCCGGACTCGGCGGGCGCTGTGGTCGAGGGGTCGGCGCCACTCTGGGTCCCGGAGGCGCATCCCGCGAGGGCGATCGCGAGCACTGCTGCACCGATGACGCTGAGGCCCGCGGTGCGCCCCCGCTTCGATCCGCCACCTGTGAACATGTCCATCCCCTCCGGAGGCCGCCCGGCCGCGACTGGCTCGATGCTAGCGCGAGTCCGAGCCACGGCTCATCGGTCTATGGTGGCCGCTGCTCAAGGAGCTGCGATCGCCTGCGCCGCCCCCGTCACGGTGATGCCGCCCGTGGTGGGGACGTCGACCGTCAGCAGACTGGGAGCGCCGACGTGATGACCCTGCCGGATGATGACCTGGGCCGGCGGGGTGACCAGGCCGAGTGCGCGTAGATAACCGCCGAGTGAGGCCGCGGCGGAGCCCGTCGCCGGGTCCTCGGTGATGTCTCCGACGGGGAAGAGGTTGCGGGCTTCGACGAGCAGGCGCCCGGCGTCGTCGAGATCGTGGCCGTGCACCACGGTCACCGTTCCGGCCCAGCCCTGCTCGTCCATCAGTCGGCGCAATGCGGCCGGATCGAAGGTGAAGGCGTCGAAGGCATGCTGGTCACGGACGGCGACGACCGGGTGCCGGTTGCCGGCGAACGATTCACGCAGCGGCCACCGCTCGTCGAGGTCTGAACGCTCGAGCCCGAGGAGCGACAGCAGCCGATCGGTGATCTCGGCGTCGAGCTCGCGCAGGATGGGTTCGACGCTCGTGAACGACGCGGTGATCGAGCCGGTGCCGCCGGTCGTGGCGGCGTCTGCGTCGGAGGCCGTCTCGACGACGAGCGGCCCGACGTTCGTCTCCAGGGTGAACCGCCCGACGCCACGCCGTTCCGCGAGGGCGACCGCGGTCGCGATGGTCGCGTGACCGCAGAACGGCACCTCGGCACCGGGGGAGAAGTAGCGCATCCGCACGTGCCGGTCGTCACCGTCGACACAGGGATCGACGACGAAGGCCGTCTCCGGGTAGGCGACCTCGGTGGCGATCGCCTGCATCTCGGCCTCGGAGAGCGTCGAGGCGTCAAGCACGACCCCCGCGGGATTGCCGCCGCCGGCTTCAGCGGCGAAGGCCGTGAGGCGGAGGATCTCGGGCGGTCCGGCGTTCGACATCCGTCGATGCTACCGCTCCTCGCCAGGCCCCGCCCGGAGCCGCCGCCATCGCGATGAGTTTAAGCAGTAATTTATGAAAGTCCTTGACGGCACCCCGCCCCTACCGCGATCCTGGGGTCGCCGCCCTCCGACGACGCAGGGCGGAAAGGAGATGGACATGACATCGCACACCCGGAGGACGCGCATCGCACTGGGCGCCGCGCTCGTCCTCGGCCTCGTCGGCTCCGCCGTCGCGCAACCGGTGGACGCCGAGGCGTTCCCCGCGAAGAACAAGGCCACGGTGATCCAGTACCTCAAGACGATCGCCGGGACGAACATCGTGTCGGGCCAGCACAACAAGGAACCGGCGAGCCTGCCGGGCCAGTACACCCAGCAGGTGAAGGACGTCACCGGGCAGTATCCCGGGCTCTGGGGCGGTGACCTCATGTTCCGCGGGCAGGACGCCGCGAACCGACAGCGGGTGATCGACCAGGCGAAGACGGAGTGGGCGAACGGCTCGCTCGTCGCCCTCACCTGGCACGCCTGCTCACCGACCGGACCCTCCACCTGCGAGTTCGACGGCGGGGTGAAGACCCAGATCTCGAACGCCCAGTTCACGCAGATCGTGACGGGAGGCACCGCGCTCAACACGACCTGGCGGCAGCGGATGGCCGAGGTGGTGCCGTACCTGCGGCAGCTCAAGGATGCCGGGATCCCCGTCCTGTTCCGTCCGTTCCACGAGATGAACGAGACCTGGAACTGGTGGGGTGGCCGCTCAGGCGCGAACGGTGGCGCGAAGATCTTCCAGCAGATGCGCGACTACTTCGACGCCCAGGGCCTCGACAACCTCATCTGGGTCTGGAACGTCCAGGACAACCCGCAGGGAGGGTGGTCGGGCTACTACCCCGGGAACTCCTACGTCGACGTCGTCTCGCTCGACGTCTGGTACAAGAACTACCCGAGCACCGCCGACTACCAGCAGTTGCAGTCGATCGCCGGGACGAAGCCGATCGCCATCGCGGAGATGGGCAAGGTGCCCGACGCCAACCTCCTGCAGTCCCAGACGCGCTGGTCGTACTTCATGATCTGGTCCGAGCAGCTGCGCGGCAACAACTCGAACACCGAGATCCAGAACACCTACTTCCACCCGAGGGTGCTCAACCAGGGTGAGGTGGTGCTGCCCTAGTCGTCGACCGCGGCGACCTCGACGATCCACGCCCGTTCGGGCGGGGTGGTTGGGGTCTGCAGGCCGGCGTGGCGGAGGGTCGCCCCGGACATCACCACGCCGGTCCAACCGGCGTGCGGACCGTCCACGCCGTCCGGTTCACCGAACCAGGCGGGGACGGTGCGCCCTCCTGAGGGCTCGCCGATGCGCAGCGGCCGGACCCGGTAGCGACGCTCCGGGTCCAGGCCGCGGAGCGTGAACCGCCCGATCCTCGCGACGTCGGAACGCCCGAGGAATGCGAGGGAGAACAACGCCTCCGACCGGTCCGCGGCCACCACCCCCGTGATCTGGAGCGCGTCGTCGACCACGTCCTCACGGACGAGCCGCCCCGTGTGCAGCAGGGCCCTGGTCGAGCGGTAGAGCGCGAACCAGTCGGCCAACTCCGCGAGGTCCGCCGGGGACGCCTGCCGCAGGTCCCACTCGACCCCGAGATGGCCGAAGAGCGCGGTCGCCGCACGGAAGGACAGCTCGTGCGAGCGGCCCGTGGTGTGCGAGCGCCCGGAGGCGATGTGGGCGCCGAGCCGCTCCAGGGGGACCAGCTGGGCGGTCCAGCGGTTGATCTGCTGCCGCTCGAGCGGGTCGCTGCAGTCCGAGGCCCACACGCGGTGCGTGCGCTCGAGGACGCCGAGGTCGACGCGTGAGCCGCCGGAGGAGCAGGACTCGATCTCCAGCTCCGGGAACCGACGCGTGAGTTCGTCCATCAACCGGTACACGGCCGCCGTCTGACGATGCACGCCGGCCCGACCGTCGGGTGCCGACCCGGCGTCGACGAGGTCGCGGTTCTGATCCCACTTGATGTACGCGATGTCGACCTCGGTCAGGATCGCGGTCATCCGTTCCAGGACGGCGGCGAAGGCCTCTGGTCGGCCGAGATCGAGGACCTGCTGGTTCCTGGCGGGGATCGGCAATCGTCCGCCCGTCTGCATGATCCAGTCCGGGTGCTCCCGGGCCAGATCGGAGTCGAGGTTCACCATCTCCGGCTCGAACCACAGACCGAACTCCATCCCCAGGCTCCGGACCCGGTCGGCGAGCGGCTGCAGCCCGTCAGGCCACACCTCCTCGTCGACGAACCAGTCGCCGAGCCCCGCGCGGTCGTGTCGTCGCCCACGGAACCAGCCGTCGTCGAGGACGAACCGCTCGATCCCGAGCGAGGACGCGACCTCGGCCAACTGCATCAGAGCCTCGGCGTCGTGATCGAAGTACACCGCCTCCCACACGTTGAGCGTGAGCGGTCGGTCCCGTGCCGGATGGCCGGGTTGCGCGCGCAGGTGCTCGTGGAACAGCGCGGCCTGGGCGTCGAGCCCGTCCCCGTGGGCGCCGTACACCCAGGGGCTCGTGTAGGCCTCGCCGGGGCCGAGGCGGACCTCGTCCGGCAGGAGCAGCTCGCCACCGCCGATCACCTGGTCGCCGGTCGAGAGCCGTTCCGCGAGGTGTCGCTGGTTGCCGCTCCACCCCACGTGGACGCCCCAGACCTCGCCCGTGGCGAAGCCGAACCCGGGGACGCCCACGTTCAGGACGAGCGGCGCGTCCGGCCCGGTCCGCCCGCGGCGGTCCTCGCGCACCCAGGCGCCGACCCGGAGCGGCGAGCGCTGCGGCGTCCGCTCCTTGCCCCACCGGCCGGCGAGGTCGAGGACCTCCCGGGCGCGAGCCGGGATCGGGAGCGCGAGATGCAGGTCGTCGAGCCGGTAGACGCCGTCGGCGACGTTGCGGAGCGTCGCGCGGACACGCAGGAGACCGGCCTCGCTCAGCTCGAACTCGATCCGGATCGCCAGGCCCGCCTCGGCGTCCTCGCCGTCGACGGTCACCGTGCGCGGGGTCACCTGCGCCGGCTCCATCGTGAACAGCGGCGACCAGTCGCGTCCGTCCCGGCTGCCGGTGATGCCCGGCCGACCGAGCCAGGCCTCGCTCTGTTCCGGAAGCACCGCGAGGCGGGTCGGTCGATCGGGTGCGTTCTCCGTGACGAACCGCTCCGCACCGCGCACGACATCGGCGAGCTCCCGATCGTCGAGCGGACCGAGGTCGGCTCCCCAGTGCGCGATCGACGGCAGGCGACCGTCGCGCAGGTCGATAACGACGCTCACGGCGCGCGATCGCAGGTGGACGACGGGCTGTCGGGTGTCGGTGGACATGGGGTCCTTTCGGATGGGTGCGGTGGTCAGTCCGCGGACGGGCGTGCGAGCTGGCCGTCCCAGGGGACGAAGGTGGCGAGGTCGACGTCGTGCACGGTTCCGTCGGTCCACCGTGCGACCAGCCGGGTCCCGGTCACGTCCACCGCGACCGGGAGGTCGGGTGTCTCGCCGTCGTCGAAGCGGAGGGTGTGGAGTGCGGCCAGGACGGTGTGCCCCGGAGTGCTGGCGGCGCACAGCGCCGGGACCGCCGAGTGGGGACCGAACGCGTTGGCGTCGCGGTAGGCGACGGCCTCCGCGCGGTCCCAGCCGTGCAGCCCGACGATGGTCGCTGCGAGCCCGTCACGACCGACCACCGTGGCCCGCGGCGCGGCCCCGGCGGGATCGACCACGGTGCGCAGTACCGCGTCGTCGGCGACGGCCGCACCGCCCTCGCGGACGGCCCACGCGCGAGTCGACTCGACGAGGTGCGCGCGGAGCTCCTGATCGCCGTGGACGATGCTGACCGTGGTGACGGCGCAGCCCGGCCACACTCGGCCGTCGAGCTGTGGGAGGTGCACCGAGCCGGAGACCTCGCCGACGGTCCGCATCCCGCGGATCGCGGCGCGGCGACTCGCCCGCCCGTCCTCATCGAGCAGCGCGAGATGGCCGTCGACGTTCTCGTCCCACGCCGCGCCCGTCCCCGGGGCGGTGTGCGAGGAGTACCCGAACTTGGCGTAGTGCGGATCGTCCGCGTCGGCGCGAGCGGGCTCGACGGGGATCTCGCAGTGGTCGCTGCCGTGGTTGGCGAGCGTCACGACACCGTCCCGCTGCGAGCGCAGGATCCACCCGACCGCCGGCAGCACGGTGGTCTCCGGCGGCCCGTCGGTCGGCTGCGGGTGTTCCGGAGCGGTCCACACCGGGTCGTCGCGGTCGATGGCGAGCCCGAGGAACCCGATGCCCGCGAGGTACGGCGAACCGAAGCCGCTGTAGCTCTGCGCGGTGGGCTCCCACGGCCCGTACCAACCGAGACTCAGCGGGCCGTCGACACCGACGCCGTGCCGGACGAACCCCGAGACCACCCCGGAGGCCAGGCGACGCGTCGCGCCGGGGCTCAACGGGTTTACCCCCGAGAGCTCGGCGCACCAGAGCGCGGCGAGGGCGGCCGTCCGATAGCTCAGCGAGCGACCGACGTGCACCATCGACCCGTCGGGTGCGACCATGCGCGCGAAGGAGCCGGTGAAGTCGTGCAGCCGTTCCAGATGCCGTGAGCCGTCGGCCGTGCCCGTGCGGTCGGTCATGCGGTACCAGGCCCAGAGGTAGGGGTGGATCGCCCACGCGTTGTAGTAGTCGATCGCGTGTTCCGGACCGTCGGTGTACCAGCCCTGCTCCAGGTGCCACGACTCCACGCGGGCGACGTTCCTCGTGCCGTTCAGCCCGGTGACGTCCTCGTCGACCGAGCG
This sequence comes from Plantibacter sp. MMLR14_011, assembly GCF_001865025.1. Taxonomy (NCBI): domain Bacteria; kingdom Bacillati; phylum Actinomycetota; class Actinomycetes; order Micrococcales; family Microbacteriaceae; genus Plantibacter; species Plantibacter sp. MMLR14_011. Next base: position 36,656 of record NZ_MJGW01000028.1, on the reverse strand, counting down.
GAGAAACGCCTCCGCCATCGCCGGGAAGAGCTGCCAGTTGTTGTGCCAGACCTCGAGGCGCGCATGGTGGCGCAGCCAGTCGGCGATCTGCACCTGCTCCTTCCGGGTGAGCCCCGCCCACAGTCGGTCTCGACTGACGTACAGGCCGAACGCGATGTTCGCCGCCTCCACGATCGAGTTGGTGACGCCCGTGCCAGGAGCCCGACACGTCACGCCCAGCGGCCAGGACTCCGGACCGTCCGGGGCCGTACCGGCGAGGAGTGCCCGGCTGTACCAGGCGACGAGGTCCTCGACCCCGTCACCATCGCCGTCTCCGCCGCCGGCGATCCGTGGTGCGGCGAGGAGGAAGGAGCGACCGACCGCCTCCATGCCCTCGCGGGCGACACCGTCGCGGGTGACCCGACCTGGCAGCCGAGGAATGCCGCCGAGCGGGCTCTCGAACCGGCGGACCTCCGCCAGCCACCGGTCGGCCGTGGCCTCCCAGTGCGCCCGCGTCCACCCGGTGAAGGGTGCGGCGACGGGGTCCGCGGCCGGTAGACGGAACGGCGGGAGCGGGTCGGGCGTCATCGTGGGGCCTCCATCGGTGCTCCCGGTTCCGGGTACTGTTGCGCGCGGCGCACCCGCAGCGTGTGTGACCCGCTCGTCGCGGTGGCGCGCTGCACGAGCCGGATGCGGAAGACGGCCGACCCCCAGACCTCGTGGAGCTTCGGGTCGTCGATGTCGATCCGGTCCACCGCCACCTCGAACGCGGGGTCGGTGTCCAGGCGGGCGTCGCCGACCAGGATCCCACCGCCCGCGACGACCGGCTCGGCGGCCGTCAGGAAGGTCAGCGTCATCTGCAACGGTTCGGCGAACGCCCAGTGGTCGTCGACGAGGACGGCGCCGGCGGCACGGTCGAGCGTCACCGTGCGGTCCAGTGCTGTGAGTCGGGCCTCGGGCGGATACGCACCCAGAAGGGACGTGGCGAGGACGGAGCGGTCGCCCTCGTCGGAGAACCGTGTCCTGCTCGCCGTGAAGGCCCGACCATACGGTTGCTCGACCCCGGCAGGGAGGGGGACGTTGTGGAAGGCGCTCCGCATGGTCCAGATGCCGTAGCGGGTGTCCGGCATGAAGGTGTCGCGGTGGTACACGCCGACACCCACGTCGATGAGGACGGGCTCACCGTCGAGCGAGACGATGACCCCGCCGACGTCGTTGTGGTTGTGACTGACGTCGTTGTGACCGCCCTTCGCGGCGACCGCCCAGCCGTCCACGCGACCGGCGTGCTCGCGGAACACCGCCACCTCCGTTCCCGGTGCGTACCAGGAGGAGGGCATTCCCGGCGTGGCGTCGCCGGCCGTGGTCCACGCCGGGTCGAGCAGCTCCGCGAGTGTGCGGCGGAACAACGGAGCCAACTGCCCCGAGAAGCCGAGCGGATTCGAGCGCCCCATCCAGCGGGCGTGGGCCGCCACCTCGTCGTCGCCCACGCGCTCGCCGAAGCGGGCGAGCAGGTTCCAGGTCGCATTCGTCGGCAGGCTCGCGGACCCGTCCGAGAAGTTGACCTGTGACTCGCCGGAGAGCTGCATCACCATCGGGAAGCGGGCCATCGCGGCCACCGGCGCGACCGCGAACCCGTCGAACGCGCCCTCGGTGACCTCGCCGAGGAGGTCGAGCGCCTCGAACAGCGTCGCCCCCGCCCACCACCAGTAGGTCGCCCCCTCGTCGCAGCTGCCGTCATCGGCGTAGCCCGCTCGGAACCGGTCCAGGATGACGAGTGCGCGGTCGATCGACGACGCCAGCTCGTCCGGGTCCGTCTCGACCACCGCCGAGCACACGAGGACGTTCGAGACGATCCACGGCGCCCAGTTGTTCGGCGGGCCGTCGAGCCCGTGCCAGAAGTCCACCTCGTTCCGCCACGGGTCCAGCACGCGACGCCGGATCTCCGCGTGCACCCGCGAGCGCAGCCCGGGGAACGCCAGCTCCAAGCGGTCACCGGCGATCGTGTCCACCGCGGCGAGCAAGCCGCCCACGTAGGCGTCGGACAGGTCGAGGATGTCGCGGCCAGGGAGAGGAAGGAACGGGCGCTCGCCGGACTCCGGCAGGGCGTAGTGGGAGGGCAGACACCACGCGGTCAGCTCGCAGAGCCGCCAGACGCGATCGCCGAGCTCGCGGACCCAGGCCTCGTCGTCGGTCGCGCCGAGGGCGAGCGCGGACGAGGCGACCGCGCCGAGGAGCGCCTGCTGCGCCGTCTCGTAGGGGGTCCGGTCGCCGTCGGAGCTGTACCGCGCCCAGAGGGACAGCGTGGGCGGGTTGCGGTCGGCCTCGACGCACCAGTGCCGCGCCGCGGCGAGCAACGTCGTCCGGTCCCGCTCCGAGACCCGGCCCCAGGCGGTGCGGTCTCCGACCGGCGGACCTGCGCGCCAGCCCCCGACGCGCAGGGCTCGGCGTGCCCGCGGCGTGAACTGCTCGGCGAAGCTCGTGGTGGTCGGCGCGCTGGTGGCTGCTGGGAGGGGCATGGTCTGGCCTCTGCTGCGGTTCGGTGGTCTGCGGTTCAGTGGTGTGCGGTTCGGTGGCCCGCTCACGCCTGGAGCGCGAGCGCGGCGATGGTGATCGGTCGTCGGAAGGCGCCGGTCCTGACGAGGTGCAGGATCTCGTCCACGGTGTTGGTGGCGAGCCGGCCGAGTTCGTTCCCGGCCGAGCCGGCGATGTGGGGCGTGATGACCGTGTTCGGCGTCGACCACAGCCGTGAGGTCGACGGCAGGATCTCGGGGGAGGTCACGTCGAGGATCGCGACGAGGTCGCCGCGTTCGAGACGATCGGCGAGGGCCTCGTGGTCGACGAGGTCGCCACGGGCTGTGTTGATGACGGTGGTGCCGGGACGCATCAGCCGGAGGAGTCCGCGGTCGACGAGGTGCCGAGTCGAGGGCAGCGCCGGCGCGTGGAGGGTGACGATGTCGCTGCGTGCGGCCAGCTCCTCGAGGGGTACGCAGGGTACGCCGATGGCGAGCTGCTGATCGTGGTCGAGCGTCGGGTCGGCGACGAGCACCCGTACGTCGAGGGAGGCGAGCCGTTCGATGACGAGCCGACCGATGCGCGAGGCCCCCACGACCCCCACGGTGATGCCGTGGCTGCCGACGGTCGGCCAGGCCCGCTCGGCGTCGACGGGGGCGTTCGAGGACCGCAGCGTCTCCGCCGCCCAGAACGTCCGCTTGGCGGCGAGCACGATCATCGCGACGGTGAACTCGGCCACCGGTACCGCGTTGGCCGCTGCGCTCGACGTCAGCGACACGTGACGGTCGAGCAGGGCGTCCGTGACGATGCCGCGGACGCTGCCTGCCGAGTGGGCCACCGCGCGCAGGGACGGGAGCATCCGCAGGAGCGGCTCGTCCAGCGCCGGGGACCCCCAGCCGGTCACGAGCACCTCGGCCTCGGCCAACAGCGCGCGGTCGTCGACGCGCTCCGGACGGAGCGGGCGGTCGGACAGCAGATGGAGACGCGACTCGGACCGCAGGCGAGCGAGGTCGAGCTCGGAGAACACCCGCTCGAAGGTGCCCTCCGGCATGAGGAAGCCGACCGTGCCTCGGAGGGCGCTCTCGCTCTGCAGCATCGTCGCCTCCTGGTCGTCTCGACAGCAGGCTCAATCCCAGTGCGCGACGCCTGAGCCTGTCAAGCACTCGCGTTCAAACGAACAGCAATCGAACAACCCGTGTCTCACCGAGGCGGTGCCGTCGACTCCCGGAGGCTGAGGCTCGGCCGCAGGCTCGTGTGGCGCGCGGCGAACCCCGTCTGGGCTGCGGCCGAGATGCGTTCGAAGCACATCGTGGCCGCGAACCTGCCGATGTCGCGTTTGGGCGGTGCGACGGCCGTGAGCGGCACCCTGGCCAGGCCGGCGACCTCGTCGTCGTAGGCCACGATCGACAGGTCCCCGGGGATGGACAGGCCGAGGTCGAGCGCGGCATCCGCGAACTCGACGGCGTAGTGGTCCGAGTGCAGGAACACCGCCGTCGTCCCGGACGCCACGCACGCCTCCAGGTATCGCCGCGTCTGCTCGCCGACGCCCTGCTGGTCGTCGATGATGGCCGTGCTGGCGTCCTCGCGCAGTCCGAGCTGGCGCACGGCCCGCTCGAAGCCGAGACGCAGCGAGGGCGTCGTGGGGGTGTCGAAGGCGGCCATCCCGATGCGTTCGTGGCCGAGTCCGGCCAGGTGACGCAGGGCCATGACCGCCCCGGCGGCGTGGTCGGTGCGCACGAACTCCAGGCCGTCGCCGATCGCGGACTCGGCGACGGAGCGCTCGACGAGGACGACCGGCACCGGCGACCGCTCCAGCAGCTCGAGCGTCGGGTGGGCGTCGAGGATCGACGTCGTCACGAGCAGGCCGTCCACCCCGCCGACGAGGAGGCGCTCGATCTGATCACGCTCGCGGTCGGGGTCGTAGCGGGAGACGCCGAGGACGATCCGTCCACCGAGCGACTGGGCGCGCTCGACCGCACCGGCGACGATCGTCGGGAAGTAGTAGCTCGGGTCTGGGACGACGAACCCGAAGGTGAACAGGGTGTCGGCCGCCCCTGGAGCCGGGGTCGGCCGAGCACCGGGCCGGTGGGGCATCCCGGTCGTCGGCTGCGTGTCGACGGACACCGCGCCACCGTGCACGCGGCGGAGCCGGCCCTGTTCACCGAGCTCGCGGAGGTCGCGCCGGACGGTCATCGTCGAGATGCCCATCCGTTCGGCGAAGTCCGCTGCCGAGAGACTGCCGTGGATGCGCAGCTCGGCGAGGATGCGCTCGTGTCGTTGCGACAGCTCCATGATGAACTCCGATGTTCGATTCCTGTTCGGATGATTGAATGATGTTGACTTTACACAGCGGCCCCGCGAATGATGTCCAACGTTCGAGAGAACGGCGCGGAGGCCCGAGACCTGGCATCCGCCGTGAGCAAGGGAGCTGCTGTGAGCGCGACGACGACCGATCGGCCGGAGACCATCCGACCACCGATCGCCCCCGCCGGGTCCGGTGATCGGCCGACGAGACGCCGCGTGCCGTTCCGGATGCAGTTCCGTCGCGATGCACCGTTGCTCGTCATGGTGACCCCGGCGGTCGTGCTGCTGTTGCTGTTCGTGTACATCCCGCTGCTTGGGAACGTCATCGCGTTCATGGACTACCAGCCGTACATCCCGATCCCGGACAGCCCGTGGGTGGGCTTCGCCAACTTCACGGCGCTGTTCACCGACCAGGCGTTCTGGAACGCGGTCTCCAACACCCTCCAGATCACCTTCATCCAACTGGTGCTGTTCTTCCCCGTGCCGATCGCGCTGGCCATCTTCATCCACTCGCTGACCTGGCCGTGGCTCCGCTCCATCGTGCAGTCGGTGCTGTACCTGCCGCACTTCCTGTCCTGGGTCATCGTCGTCGGCTTCTTCCAGCAGAGCCTCGGCTCCGGTGGTGTCCTGAACACCTGGCTGCGGCAGCTGGACCTCGGCACCGTCTCGGTCATGTCGGATCCGGCGACGTTCAAGCTGCTGCTCTCCTCGCAGGTGATCTGGAAGGACGCGGGCTGGGGCACGATCATCTTCCTCGCGGCACTCGCGGCGATCGACGACTCCCTCTACGAGGCCGCCGCCATCGACGGCGCGGGCGCCTGGAGCCGGTTCTGGCACATCACGCTTCCTGGCATCCGGCCCATCATCGTGCTCCTGCTCATCCTGCGACTGGGCGAGGCGCTGTCCGTCGGCTTCGAGCAGATCATCCTGCAACGCAACGCCGTCGGGCCGGGGGCCGCCGAAGTGCTCGACACCTACGTCTACTACCACGGCGTCATCGACGGGAACTGGAGCACCGGCATCGCCGCCGGGCTCATCAAGGGCCTCGTCGGTCTCATCCTCATCCTCGTCGCCAACAAAGCGGCGCACATGCTCGGCGAGCAGGGAGTGTATTCCAAATCATGAGCACCATCGTCCGACCGATCTGGGCGGGGAAGCCGAAGCCCGTCGTCCTCGCGCTCAAGGCGCTCGCGATCGTCGTGATCCTCGCCGTCATCCTCTTCCCGTTCCTCATCGTGGTCTCCACGAGCGTCTCGACCGCCGAGGACGTCACGGCCGCCGGCGGCTACGTCGTCTGGCCGAAGTCGTTCACGCTCGACGCCTACCAGCAGATCCTCGCCGGCGGGGTGGTGACCAGGGCGATCCTGGTGACGCTGTTCGTCACCGTCGTCGGCACGCTCATAAGCCTGGTCTGCACGGTCTCGGCGGCGTGGGCCCTCAGCCGACGGTCGTTCTTCCAGCGCCCGGTGCTCATGATCGTGCTCGCCACCTTCCTCTTCACGCCGGGCCTCATCCCGTTGTACCTGATGGTCAAGCAGCTCGGACTGCTCGACAACGTCTGGGCGCTCATCCTGCCCGGTGCGTTCAGCGTGTTCAACATGGTGGTCGTCCGCGGCTTCATGATGGGCATCCCGCAGGAGCTCATCGACAGCGCGAAGATCGATGGCGCCGGGGAGTTCCGTATCCTCGGCACGATCGTCCTGCCGCTGTCCCGCGCGGTGATCGCCGTCGTCGCTCTCTTCTACGCGGTCGGGTACTGGAACGCGTTCTTCAACGCGCTGCTGTACATCAACGACACCTCGAAGTGGACGCTGCAGCTCGTCCTACGCACCTATGTGCTGCAAGGGTCCTCGCTCGTCGGGGGAGCCTCGGACGCCTCCGTGCTGCCGCCCGCCGAGTCCCTGCAGATGGCCGTGGTGCTCATCGCCATCGTCCCCATCCTCATCGCCTACCCGCTCGTGCAACGCCACCTCACGAAGGGCGTGCTGACCGGCGCCGTCAAGGGCTGACCGATCCGCACCCACCGACCCGGCATCGTCGCCGGGATCAGATCCGCGCCCCAGGCGCTCGCCTCACCTCGAAGGAGACCACGATGAACGACACCACCCCAGGCCTGTCCCGCCGCACCTTCCTCACCGCGGCCGGCGTCGGCCTCGCGGTCCTCGGCCTCGGGTCCGCGCTCACCGGCTGCACCCCCGGTGGTGCGACCTCGGGAGCCGCCGGATCCGGAGCCCTCGTCCCGCTGCCCACCTACGTGCCGATCACGAAGGGACCGACCCCCGATCTCGCCGGCTCGGCGACGGTCCAGCCGGTGTACTACTCCGCGCCGAAGGAGTCGGAGCTGTTCACCTCGGTGTCGGGGAAGACGGCGATCAGCGGCACGGTGTCGGGCTTCGTCATCTCGTACAGCCCGCCGGCGCCGGCCTCGAACAGCTACCTCCAGGCGGCCGAGAAGCAACTCGGGTGCGAACTCGACCTCCAGGTGGTCCCCGCCGACTCCTTCGCACCCAAGTTCGCCACGGTCATGGCCGGTGGAAGCGTGCCGGACCTCGTCGAATTCCTCGCGTTCCAGCTGCCACCGTCCTACCCGCAGCTGCTCAAAGCGCAGTTCGCCGACCTCTCCGACCACCTCTCGGGCGACAACGTGAAGACGTACCCGAACCTCGCGAACCTGCCCACGCCGTCGTGGGAGGGCTGCCGGATCAACGGCCGGATCTACGGTGTCCCGGTGAACCGGCCACCCTTCGGCAACATGCTCATCTCGCGTCCGGACGTCATCAAGGACCTCACCGGGGCGGAGCCCGCCCCCAAGACGAAGGACGACTTCACCGAGCTGTGCAAGGCGGTCACCGACGCCAAGCGCAACCGCTACGCGATCAGCGGGCAGAGCAACGGCGACAGCGTCGACTGGGGGTACGACTTCATCGGTGCGATGTTCGGGGTCCCGAACGGGTGGGAGCTGAAGGGGTCGAAGCTCGTCCACAAGTGGGAGTCGGACCGGTGGCTCGAGACGCTCTCGTACATCAAGGAGCTGAAGGACGCCGGGTACTACCACCCGGACACCCCGAGCATCTCCGGCTCGCAGGCGAAGACCTACATGGCCAACGGCACCGTCCTCATGCACCAGGACGGCATCTCGGCCATCATCGACCCCGGTGCGCCGGAGGGCGTGGTCTACGACGCGATCCTGCCGTTCGCGGCGGACGGCGGCGACGGCATCGTCTACCAGGGCTCGTCGATGTTCTCGTTCACGGCGATCAAGCAGGCGGACGAGGCGCGGGTGAAGGAGCTGCTGACCCTGCTCAACCACCTCGCGGCCCCCTACGGCAGCACCGAAGGGTTCTTCCTGCAGTACGGCGTCGAAGGCGAGCACCACACCCGGGAGGCGGACGGTCGCGTCGTCCTCACCGAGGCGGGGTCGGCGCAGATCGGCCCGACCTCGCTCAACCGACTCGCCGCGGCACCGCAGATCCTCGCCACGGCCGTGCCGATGGAGGAGCGGTTGCGGCGCTCGCACGAGTGGCAGCAGAAAGCCGCTCCCATGCTCCAGAAGAGTCCGATCACCGGCCTCTACTCGGAGACCGCCGGCAAGACCGCATCGGCGACGAACAACCTGTCGTCGACGATGAACGAGTACATCCTCGGCCGGACGGATCTCGACACGGTGAAGTCGGGTATCGCCTCCTGGAAGTCGTCGACGAACGACAAGGTCCGGGCCGAGTACGAGGAACAGCTCGAGAAGCTGTCCTGAGGGGTTGCGTCAGCGCGGTGCGCTGGCGTGAGCGCGGGTTTGTGGGCGTGAGCGCGGGTCGCGCGCGTGAGCGCGGGTCTCTGGAGGGGCGCGCTCGCGGGTGTGGGGTGCGGTGGAGCCCGTTGGGGCGATGTCGCGTCAGCGCACCGCGCTGGCCTCAACGAAGAGACGGGTCGGGGTGCACCTCAGGCCGGGGACCCGGTCGACTCGCCCTCGATGAGCTCGCCGTCCACGAAGTGGACCCCCGGGACGTAGGTGCCACCGGCGATCGCATCGGCGAGATAGCCGGCCGCAGCACGGCCGACGTCGTGGAGGAGCGGGTCGATCGTCGTGAGGGTCCGGTCCCGTTGACCCATGAGGCCGGCGAGGTTGTCCATCCCGACCACGGCGATGTCCTCGGGCACCCGGCGACCGGCCTCCCGGAAGACCTCGATGGCGGCGAGTGCGATGGTGTCGTTCGCGCAGAACACCGCGTCGACGTCGTGTCCGGCCTCGATGAGTCGCTGTGCCGCCTGACGCCCCCAGGCCCGGGACCAGTCGCCGTGGAGCCCCGTCCCGCCGACCAGCTCGACCCCGGCCTCGTCCAGCGCGCGGTGCAGTCCCTCCGCCCGGTCGTGGGCGGAGCGGTCGTCGAGCGAGGCACCGATGTGCGCGATGCGACGGCGACCGAGGCCCAGCAGATGTCGTCCCGCGAGCTCGCCGGCCAGGCGGCCGTTGTGCAGGAACGAGGCATCCCCGGGATCGTCCGAGGCACCGTAGGCGTAGACGACGGGCACCGCGAACCCGTCGGTGACCGAACGCATCTCGGTCCCGCTGCCGTCGCCGATGACGAGGAGGCCGTCGACGTTGCGGGCGCGCAGCTTCCGGACGGTCGCGGCCATGAGGGAACGGTCGAGACGGGAGTCGGACACGAGGACCGAGAGGTCGCGGGCGCCGAGGGTCGTCGTCGCGGCGGTGAGGACCGGCATCGTGAACGCGCCGGGGGCGTTGAGCGTCAGCACACCGATCGTCGCGCTGCGTCCCTGCGCGAGGAACTGGCCGAGGGCGTTCGGCTGGTAGTCCAGTCGCGCCGCGGCCTCGAGGATGCGCTCGCGCGTGGCGTCCGAGGCCTTGCCCTGACCGCGCAACACCTTCGATGCGGTCGAGACGGAGACCCCGGCGATGGCGGCCACATCCTGCAGGGAAATCGCTTTTCTAGACATCGCGGATCGATTGTACCGGGCGGCGATCCCGAGGCTCATCCGAGGCGGTCGACGTCGAGCTCGAACCGGGTCGAGCGCTCCTCGCCGACCGCGAGGCGCACCGAACCGACGCCGTCGGCCGGATCGCCGTACGGGTCGGATGCCGGCTCCAAACCGACGGCGTCACCGGCACCCCACCAGGGGAACCCGCGCTCGCCGCGACGCTCCTGCCAGACGAACACCCGGGGATGGACGGCGACGTCGAAACCGAGTCGCAGCCCGACGCCGCTGGAGCGTGACCGGAGTTCGACCGTCCCGGTCGTGACCGGCAGGTCCGCGAACGCGGAGCCCGGTGCCGACGCGAGACCGACCGCGCCGCCGTCGACGAGGAGCTCCGCGTCGTCGAACAGCTCGCCCGCGAAGGCGGGGTGTTCGACCCACATCAGGCGGGTCGCGTCCATCCCGACGTTGCGTAGCACGGTGTCGACCGTGACCCGGCCCTCGGTCACGGACACCGTCCTGACGACCCGGACGGGCACGGTGCGCAGCAGCACTTCGGCGAGCACCGTGTCACCGTCCTGCCGCAGCGACCAGGTCCGCCAGGCGGCCTCGCCGTGGAACGGCTGCTCGACGGGAGCCCGCGGATCGGGATCGCCCGCCGACGGCAGCAGCACGTGCCAGCCACCGGCGTAATCACGGTGCCAGAGGGCGCTCGAGGAGGACATGCCCCACTCGGATCCTCCGGCGTCTGCCCATGGCGTCCGGTACAGCAGCTCCAGACCGGGCTCCTCGAGCAGGATCGAGTCGATCCGCGCGCCGAGGGCGACGACACGGACCCGGAGGCCGTGGGCTCGGATCGTCACGGACGCGGGCTCGGTGGGGGACGTCACGCCGCGGCCGTCCCGTGCTCGACGCGGATCACGAACAACGCGTCGCCCGGGAACTCGGGCTGCTCGAGGCGGATCCGCCCGGTGCCGTCCTCGCCAGCGACCGCGGTCCATTCCGCGGCGTCCTGCCGGCGCTCGTCGAGGTCGTAGACGGTGACCGACGCCACCGAAGCGGGATCGAGTCGACACGTCAGCGCGAACGCCGACGGCGCGTACACGGCGACGAGGTGCTCGTCCACCCGACCAGCCACGGCGCCCGAGGGTTCGGACTCGAGGAGCGCGCGGTCCTCGCGGAGTTCTGACAGCCCCTCGGCCTCGACGACCCGTCGGAGGAAGCCGACGTCGTCCGCTCCCGGGAAGCCGAGTGCGACGGCGGCGGGGAACGGGACGCCGTGGACCGCCTCGGCTGTGAACGCGCTCCCGCGACGATGCCATGACCACACGCCGTGCGCGCCGTAGCCGAGTCCGGCCGCAGCACCTGCCACGACGCCCGTCCAGCTCGCCCGCCGGACGTCCGCGCGCGAGTGCCTCGCGCGGCCGGCGAATCGACCGAGCCCTTCGTAGCAGGGTTCCAGATCGATGATCGGCCGCGTGACCGCGAGCCCGTCCACGTATCGGGTGAGGGTCTGCGGCAGCGTGTCCCAGTCCTCGTTGTGCCCGGACTGCAGGCCGTGCAGGTCGAGCAGCGGACCGTTCGCGAGGTCTTCCGGCATGCGCGCAGTCGGGGTGCTGTGCCAGGTGACGAGCGCCTCCGGCGCCAGTCGGCGCACCTCGGACGCGGCGAGGCTGTAGCGGGCGATGGCCTCATCGGCATCGAGGTCGTCGTCGCCCGACACGATCCAGATCGGTTCGAACCGTGCGAACCGCTCGACCGAATCGCGCACGTGGTCGAGTGTCTGCTGTTCGTCGAGCACCAGCTGGGGCGTGAGGCCCGCTCCCCAGGTCGCCGGGACGAAGTTGTTCCACAACAGGACCAGCATCGGCGTGAAGCCGTGCTCGACCGCCTGCTCGAGGAACCGGACCGCGCGCGGCCAGTAGCCGGGATCGCCCGCGGACAGGTCCAGACGCCCGTCGACGACGGCGTAGGGCGAACGGCCACCCTCGGACCGGTCGTGCTCGATCGGCAACACGCTGATGAGCAGGGCGGTGAAGCCCTGCCGACGCCGCAGGACGAGGTAGTCGGACCACTCCTCGTCCGTCGGACCGCTGAACGCGGCCCAGACGGTGTCTGCGAGGAGGAACGACGGCAGGCCGTCGCGCAGCAGGGCGCGACGGGAGGGGGAGACGGACCAACGGGGCATGGGGTGCGCTTTCGGAGGGTGACGGGCAGGCGGAGGAGGACGGGGCGTGGGCGGTCAGGGGGCGATGAGCCCGCCGTCCGGGGCGCGCACACCGGCCGCCCAGGCGTCGTGGCCGGAGACGCCCGCGGGATACCTGGCGGCTTCGCGCTCGTCCAGGTCCACGCCCCAGCCAGGTGCGTCGCTCGGGGTGAGCCAGCCGTCGACAATGTCGAGCATGCCCGGGAACACCTCGTGACAGGCCTCGGAATACCGGTGGCCCTCCTGGACGCCGAAGGCGGGGCTCGAGACGTCGAGGGCTACTGCGGCCGCCACGGCGAACGGCGACGCATCACCGGGGGAGTGCCAGGCGGTCCGGATGCCCTCGACGTCCGCGAGCGTGGCCAGTCGCCGACCGGCGCTGAGGCCGCCGATGTCAGAGAGGTGACAGCGGATGAAGTCGACGGCGTGGGTGCGTACGAGGCGAGCCGCGTCGGTGAACGACGTCGCCAGCTCGCCGACCGCGAGCGGCACGGGCGATGCGGCGGCCACCTCAGGCAGTCGGTCCCAGTGCTCCGGCGCCAGGACGTCCTCCAGGAAGAACGGGCGGTACGGTTCCAGCGCACGGGTGAGGGCGATCGCCTGGCGCGGCGTCAGCCGGGAGTGCACGTCGTGCAGGAGTTCGACCTCGTCGCCCAGGAGCTCCCGCATGCGCTGGAAGAGACGCGGGGTCCGCCGGAGGTACTCCTCCACGCGCCACCCCTGCGGTTGCTTCGCCCAGGTGTAGGGGTCGGCGGCCGGCGGTGCTCCGTAGTGGCCGATCCCGGCCTGGCCCGTCTGCACCCGGATGTGCCGGAGGCCCTCGTCCCGCAGCTGCTCGGCGTGGGCCGCCGTGGCCTCGGGGTCGGCACCCTCGGCATGCAGGTACACATCGGCCGCAGCCCGGACCCTGCCACCGAGGAGCTCGTACACGGGCGTCCCGGCCCGCTTGCCGGCGATGTCCCACAGGGCCATGTCGATCCCCGAGAGTGCGTTGTTGCCGACGGGCCCTTCGCGCCAGTACGCGGAGAAGCGGATCAACCGCCCGAGGTCCTCGATGTCTCCGGGGTACCGCCCGACGAGGAGCGGCCGGAGGTGGTCGAGGTAGGCGACGACGGCGCGCCAGCGCTGGGTGAAGGTCGCACAGCCGAGACCGTACAGCCCGTCGTCGCTCGTGAGCACCTTCACCACGACGAGCGGGATGCCCTCGGGAGCGGTGACCACCGCGCGGACGTCGGTGATGCGCACGTCGTCCCGCGGGATCCACGGCTGGGCGAAGGTGGTCGGGGCGGCATCGGTCATCGGAGGTTCCTCACCGGGGTCTCGGGGTCGGGCTGCGCGACGGCGGTCCCGTCGTGCAGGGATTCGGTCGGGTGGAAGCCGAGGGCCCGCTCCGCGGTCGTCGTGTCGATCAGGGCTGCGGTGTCGGACACCGGCCGGATGATCGGGACACCGGGCGTGTAGCGATCGGCCAGCAGATGCGTCATGCCGCCGAGCAGCGTGTCCGCGGCGCTCAGGCCGGCGACCAGCACGCCCTCGGTCGACACCTCGAGGCCGCGCAGCACCGCGCGGGTGGCGTCACCCATCGTGAGGTAGGCCCAGCCCTCGCGCGCCATGGCCGCGGGGTCGCGCGCGACCTCCTCGGCGACGTCGCGCAGGACGGACGGCCATTTCACGAGCGGGAAGCGCAGGGCGACCACGTCGATGCCGTGGCGGCGGTGGGCGTAGGCGGCGGTCTGCTCGTCGACCGACTTGGAGAGCGAGTACGCGTCGGCGATGTCCGCGGGGGTGTGCTCGTCCAGCGGGAAGGACGGCGGCCACGTCCCGTGCGGGTTGTTGGGGTACCCGAGCGCGTTGATGCTGCTGGCGATGACCGCTCGCCGCACGCCGCGTCGACCGGCCTGTTCGAGCACGTTGAACGTGGAGTCGGTGTTCACCCGGAACACCTCGTACGGCGTCCCGAGCGAGGGGTGCGGGATGGCGGCGAAGTGGGCGACCGCGTCGACGCCGTCCAGTGCGGCGGCGACGTCGGCCACCGAGGTCGTGTCGCCGACGAACAGCCGGTCGGCGGGGTGTTCCGCGCCGAAGGCGAGCGACAGCGCGGAGACCTCGTAGCCTGCGCGGACCAGCGCGTGGCTGACGGCGCGGCCGATCTCGCCGTCGGCGCCGGTGACCAGGACGCGAGTCATCCCTTCACCCCGCCGGCCATGCTCGCACCGCGGAGGAACTGTCGCTGGAAGACCAGGAACAGCGCCACCGGGATGATGAGCGACAGGAACAGTGCCGCCATCTGGACGCTGAGTTCCGTCTGGGCCGCGAGTCGCGGCAGTGCCACCGACACCGGTTGGAGGTCGGGGTCCGGCAGCACGAGGAGCGGCCACAGGTAGTCCTTCCACGAGGCGACCACGGCGAGCAGTCCGACGACGCCCAGGATCGGACGGGACAGCGGCAGCACGATGCTCCACAGGATCCGCAGCGCGCCGGCTCCGTCGATCCGAGCCGCGTCGTAGAGGTCCGCGGGGATCGATTCGAGGAAGCGGGCGATGATCAGGACGTTGAACGCCGTGGCCGCAGCCGGCAGCCAGACCGCCCACGGCGTGTTCAGCAGGGAGATGCCGACGACCGGCAGCTCGCGGACCGTGAGGTACAGCGGAACGAGCGCGACGATGCCCGGGACGAACAGCGTGGCGAGGATGGCTGCCGAGAACAAGCGGCCCCATCGGGGCCGGAGCACCGTGATGACGAAGGCGGCGCTGGTGGAGACCACGAGGGTCGCGACGGTCGCTCCGAGGGCGAGCACCGCGGTGTTCCAGAGGTAGTGGCCGATCCGCCCGCGTTCCCAGGCGATGCCGATGTTCTCCCACTGCACGACGCCGCTGCTGAAGAACGCGAACGGCTCTCGGATGAGGTCCTGGGTCGGCGACACGGCGGCGAGGGCGAGCCACACGAGTGGACCGAGTCCCGCGACGACGAGGCCGAGGAGGACGACGACCTGTCCCAGGAGCAGTGAGACGCGGACGACGGGTCGACGGCGGTCGGTGTCGGAGATGTTCGACCGTCCGACGGCGTCGCGCTCGGGTCGGTCGGCGCGCTTGGCGCTGCGGGCTAGTGCGGGCGCACTCATGAGGCACTCCAACGGCGGGTGAGACGGGCGTAGACGAGGGCGAAGACCGCGAGGACTGCTGCGAGCAGGACGCTCAGGGCGGTCGCTGCGCCGTAGTCCACGCGCACGAAGGCGTAGTCGTAGATGGTCATCAGCAGGGTCCTGGTGGCACCGAGTGGTCCGCCGCCGGTGAAGAGGAAGGGCTCGGTGAAGATCTGCATCGTGCCGATCACCTGGAGGAGCAGCATCGTGCCGATGATGCCGCGCATCTGCGGCAGGGCGACGTGCCAGACGCGACGCCAGATGCCCGCGCCGTCGAGTTCGGCCGCCTCGTACAGTTCGGCCGGGATGCTCGAGAGGGCGGCGATGTAGATGATGACGGCGGTCCCGGCGCCGGCCCAGGTGGTCTCCAGGACGATCGACGGCATCGCGAGGGTCGGAGCGGTGAGCCACGGTACCGGCCCGATGCCGACGACGCCGAGGACCGCGTTGAAGACGCCGTCCTCGCTCGGTTCGTAGAAGAACTTCCAGAGCAGGATGGCGACGACCGGCGGCACCATGACGGGGAGGTAGGCCAGGGCGCTGAAGTACCAACGGTGGCCGCGCAACTCGGAGATGAACACGGCCAGGGCCAGCGGGACCGGGAAGCCGAAGAGGATCGCGAGACCGGTGTAGAGGAGTGTGTTGAGGGTCGCCTGCGGCAGGTTCGGATCGCTCAGCACGTAGCTGAAGTTCTCCATCCCGACCCAGGTGGACGTCTGCCCGGGCGTGATGTCCTGGACGCTCATCACGAGCGAGGAGAGGATCGGACCCCACGAGAAGTACAGGTAGACGAGGATCGCCGGCAGCGCGATGCCGAGGGCGACGAGACCTGGACGGGCGCGTCGCCATCGTCGTGTCGCCGCGGGCGTGCGCGCGGCCGATGACGGACCCGGCTGCGGTCGCTTGATGGTCTGGAACATGGGGTCCTCCTGGGACCGGGGTGGGCGCGTGGCCCACCCCGGAGGGTGGTCAGCGCGTCAGTCGGCCCTGGACGTCGGTGCTCGCCTGCGAGAGCAGGCTGTCGATGTCTGCGTTCCGGTCCGTCAGCACGGTCTGGATGACGGTGTCGAGCGCGCCGTAGACCTCTTGCGCGTTGTTGACGGGCTCAGCGACGACCGGGATTTCCGCCGAGGCGTCGAGGTAGGGCGTGAAGTTCGCCGACGGCACGTTGATGTAGTCGGCGATCCAGTCGAAGTAGGTGTCGTACGCGTCCTCGTTCACCACCGCGAGGCCGGGGAGGCCGGTGACGGACCCTGCCTCGTTCGAGGCTTTGGCGTCGGCGACGGCGGTGTCCTGGTCGAAGTAGCGCTGCAGGTAGAGGAAGCTGATCCACTTCACCGCGGCGGTACGCTCGGCGTCGGTCGCGTTCGGGTTGACGATCTGGACACTGCCGCCGGAGAGGGTGCCGTTCGACCCGCCGTCCTGCGGCATCCCACCGAGGCCGAAGTCCTCGGCCGGGAGCTTGAGGTTCTGCACGACGCCGTAGTAGCGGTCGCTGGCACCGATCATCATGCCGATCTTGCCCGCGGCGAAGTCCTGGCCCTGCGAGTCGGCGTCGTACAGAGTGTTCGCGGGCAGGGTGCCGTCCTCGAACTGCATGGTCTGCAGGAGGGCGAGCGCATCGGCCGAGGGCGTGTCGTCGAAGGTGGCCTTCGTGCCGTCTGCGTTCTCGATGGTCCCGCCGAAGGAGTACGTCATCCCGGTGAACTGCCACCCGCCCGTGTTGGCGGTGGTGAGGACCGAGAACCCGGCGGCGCCGGTCTTCGCGGTGATCTGCTGCGCGGCCGTGCGGACCTCGTCCCAGGTGGTCGGCGGTGCGTCGGGGTCGAGTCCGGCCGCGGTGAACAGGGCGCGGTTGTACACGAGGCCGAAGGAGTAGGCGTTCGTGGGGACGCCGTAGGCCTTGCCGTCGGCATCGGAGGCGAGTTTCAGGATCGCCGGGTTCAGCGAGTCGAGCAGGCCCTCGGACTTCAGGGTGTCGGTGAGGTCGGCAGCCTGGCCGCGCTTGATGAGCCCCTGGGGTTCGGTGAGGGGGACACTCAGGACGTCCGGGAGGCTGCCGCCGGCCGCGAGGGCCTGGAAGGTCGTCGGGTCGTAAGCGGTCTCGACCGCCTTCACGTCGATGTCGGGGTTGGCCTCCTCGAACGCCGAGACGCGTTCGTCGAAGTACTTGCGATCCTCGGGGCGGTCCGCCGACGGGCGGTCGCCGACCTCGATGGTGGTCTTGCCGTCGGCCGATTCCGACGATTGCGGCGAACAGCCCGCCGCTGCGACGGCGATGCCGCCGATCACCAGCACAGCCGCTGCTGCGCGGATGCGTCCAGTCATGTGAACTCCTTCGTTCGATGCTCGGGTGAGAGGAAAAGCGATTGCTCTACGGATGTCTAGCAGGTTCGACGGTGGTTCGTCAAAGCGGACTTCCACCACGATCTTGCTCAATCGCTGCTGCGAAGAGGTGCTTGACAGTGGGCCCGATGGTTCGGCAGGCTTCGTCAGAAAAACCGCTTTCCCCGTCGGACGGGGCACGCTCAACGAGGAGACAGTGATGACCGAACGAACACGACGCCCGTCGCAGCCGCGGCGGCTCGCGGCAGCAACGCTGGGGGTCCTCCTCGCGGTCGGCGCCCTGGCGCAACCGACCGCGGCGGTGGCGCAGGAGACGACGATCCCCGTCGAGGATCTCGTGGGCTGGTCGGGTGTCGCGTTCGACGGGACGTCGGTCGCGCCGAGTGCTCCGCGCATCGCCGCCGACGGCCACACGGGTGCGGGCGCCGTCGAGGTCCTCCTGGACACCGGAGCGCGCACGGTGGACGGCTGGGAGATGGCCGTCCGTTCGCTGGACGACGCTCCGCTGGACGCGGTGTCGTTCTGGGTCCGCGCGGAGAACGTGACCACCGTCGGTGTCCAGCTCGTGGACGCGACCGGGCAGACGCACCAGAGCTTCCTCCCGGTCCCCGCGTCCGACGGGTGGCAGGAGCTCACCCTGCAATCGCCCGTGACCGAGCCGAGTCACAGCGCCTGGGGCGGCGCTGGTGACGGGATCTGGCACGGCCCGGCGCGGCAGGTCGGCTTCGTCGTCAACGGGTGGGCTCGGGCGGACACAGCCCAGCCGACCGCCCGCCTGCTCGTCGACGACCTCACCGTCCGGGCCGCGGACGCCCCCTCCGGGTTCGCCCTGACGCCGGGGACGCTCGGCAACCTGTTCACCGAGGGCGATCCGCTCGCCTTCCCCTACACGACCGGTGCCGACACGGTGCGCTGGACCGTCACGGACGGGGACGGACGCGTGGTCGACGAAGGCGAGGAGGACGCCGACGGTGCGCTGGAACTCACCGCACCCGGTCGCGGATGGTTCTCGCTGTCCGTCGAAGGCCTCGCCGCCGGCGAGTCGGTGGGTTCCGGCACCACGACGTTCGCGGTCCTCGCCGAGACCGACGTCGCCGCCACGGCGACCGGGCGGTACGGTGCAGCCACCCACTACGGCCAGGGCTGGGACCCGGCCTCGATGGGCGCCCTCGCGGTCGGCGGTGTCGCGCAGTTCCGCGACGAGGTGTACTGGAGCGAGGTCGAGACGACCCCAGGTGTCTACGACTGGTCGCGCCCGCGAGCCGAGTTCCTCGATGCTGCACGCGATTCCGGCGTCAAACCGCTCCTCCTCGCCGGCTACGGCAACCCGCTCTACGACGGTGGCAACGGACCGGTGAGTGACGAAGCCGTGTCCGCGTACGCCGCGTACGCGGCGGCGATGGCCGACGAGTTCGGCGACATGTCGACGGGCCTCGAGATCTGGAACGAGTGGGACCTCGGGCTCGGTGGCAACACCAACGTCGCCCCGGAGCACTACGTCGACCTCCTCGCCGCGGCGTCCCCCGCCGTGAAGGCGGTCGCCCCCGAGCTGCCGGTCATCGGTCCCGCGGTCGCGAACCTCAACACCGACTGGCTCGAACAGACGTTCCGTCTCGGAGCGCTGCAATACCTGGACGGCATCGTCCTGCACCCCTACAGCTACCCGGTCGGGGCCGAGGCGCTCGACGAGACCCTCAGCCGTGTCGACGCGCTGGTCCGGCAGTACAACGGCGGCGAGTCCATCCCCCTGTGGGTGACCGAGCTCGGCTGGCCGACCGGCACGAACGCCCGAGCCGTCTCCGAGTCGTCGCAGGCGGCCGACATCGCCAAGTCGGCGGTCATCACGGCTATGCACGACGTGCAGCGGACCTTCATCTACGACCTCGTCAACGACGGTGTGGACGCGCAGGAGACCGAGGAGAACTTCGGCCTGCTGCACCACCCGCAGGACCCGCTGGGCGCGTTCACCCCGAAGCCGGCGTTCGTCTCCTACTCCACGGCGGCCGGGCTGCTACTGGACGCGACGGCCACGGGACGGGACACCTCCGTCGCCGATCTCTGGAACGTCTCCTTCGACACGCCCGACGGGCCACTGCATGCGCTCTGGTCGACCTCGGACCGGGCGGTCACCCTCGAGTTGCGCGGGGAGGTCGTGATCACGGACCTGTACGGCGCGTCGCGCACCGTCGCGGCCGGCGACGGCACGAGCATCCTGCTCGAACTGGGGGAGGGCCCGGTGTACGTCCAGGGCGAGGTGGCCGGTGTGACCGCTTCGGAGACCGCGCTGACGCTCGACCCCGCCTACCTGGGGCAGACGGTCACCGCGAGGTGGACCATGGACAACCGGGCGGGTACCACCGACCGTACCGTCGTGCTCCGCTTCGACGACGGCCAGGAGGCGTCGCAGACGGTCGCCGCCGGGACCACCGGAAGCGTCGTCGTCGAGCTGCCACCGGCGAGCGCGCTCGGAGAGCTGCTCGTCGAGGCCACCCTCCTCGAGGACGACGTCGAGCTCGGGCGCCTCACAGCACGCACCACCGTCGGGGAACCCGTCACGCTCGTCGGCGATCAGGTCGCCCTGGCCGACGGCAGCGCACTCCGCCTGACCGTGGACAACGCCTCGGGCGAGCCGGTCACGATCGACCGACTGACCGTCGACCTCGGCGGTTCCACGCAGACGTTCCTCGACGGGGTGACGGTCGCGGCACACGAGTCGGCGACCGCCGATCTCCCGCTCGCCGGTCTCGCCGGTCGCACGGACTGGAGCGCCGTGGCGCTCGTGGGCGGGCGCGAACTGACAGCGTCGGGTGTCGTCGTGCCCCTCGACCTCGGAACCGCGGTCGACGCCGCGCATCGGACGATCGAGGTGGACGGCGTGCTCGACGACCTCGACGACCTCACGCCGATCGTCCCGGCGGCCACCGGACGTGCCGCTGACGACCAGTCCGCGCGGGCCTGGTACACCTGGGACGAGGACGACCTCTTCCTGTCGGTCGAGGTGACCGACGACGTCCACGACCAGCCGGCGGCCGGCGCGAACATCTGGCAGGGCGACTCGGTGCAGTTCACCGTCGCAGCGGGTGCCCCGGGATCGGCCACCGGATGGCATGAACTCGGGATGGCGCTGACCCCGGCCGGGCCCCAGCTGTACCGGTGGCTCGCGGTGGGCGAGGGTCCCGGAACGGTCGCGGGAGCGCGGGTCGCCGTCGAACGGGACGACGCCGCCGCGACGACCGTGTACGAGGTGGCGGTGCCCTGGGTGCGGCTCACCGGTGTCCGTCCGGACGCGGCACTGCTGAGCAGTGCCTTCATCGTGAACGAGGCCGACGGAGAGGGGCGCGACGGGTACCTCGCTTGGGGCGGTGGCATCGCGGCCGAGAAGGACTCCGCGCAGTTCCTGCCCGTGCGGCTCCTGCCGGCGGCCGGTACCGGTGGTGGCACGGATCCGGGCACCGAGCCCGGGACGGGCACGGGTACCGGCACCTCGGGTGGCTTGGACGGAGGAGCCGCGTCGACGGCCCAGTCCGGGACGCGCGGTCTCGCCGGCACCGGAGTCGACGGCACGGCGATACTCGCGATGCTCGGACTCGGGGCGCTCGCCGCCGGGGCGCTCGTCGTCGCGCGTGGCCGACGCGCGAGTGGCCACCGACCGTGACCGACGGCACGCCTCGCCGTCCCGTCGTCACCGGCCTGCGGGTCGGTCGACGGCGGGACGTCGCCGTCGCCGCGGTCCCCGATCCGTCTGTCTCGTGGA
This sequence comes from Plantibacter sp. MMLR14_011, assembly GCF_001865025.1. Classification (NCBI taxonomy): domain Bacteria; kingdom Bacillati; phylum Actinomycetota; class Actinomycetes; order Micrococcales; family Microbacteriaceae; genus Plantibacter; species Plantibacter sp. MMLR14_011. The sequence goes on along the minus strand of NZ_MJGW01000028.1, from coordinate 15,482 downwards.
CGGTGGAGGCCGAGCCCGGTTGGGTCGGCGCCCGCGCCGTCGTACGACTCGACGGTGTCGAGGAGCGCGAGCTCGGCCCCCACGGGGTGCTCGAGCGCTGGCCGTTCGCACCGCTGGCGCCCGGTTCGGAGCATCGGCTCGATGTCCGTGTCGACGGCGTCGACGGCACCGCGTCGGAGTGGAGTCCGCCGCTCCGCTTCGTCACCCGTTTCCTCGACGCGCCCTGGTCCGAGCCGTTCCTCGCCCACCCCGCCCCGACGCGGGAGGCCGGGCCGTTCGTCCTGCGGCGGGTCGTGACCGTCCCCGCCGACCTCGTGTCGGCGACGCTGTGGAGCACCTCGCACGGCGTCCACCAGGTCTCCATCAACGGCGTCGACGTCGACGACCATGTCCTCAAGCCCGGTTGGACGAGCTACCGGGATCGGCTCACGGTCACGGGAACCGAGGTCGGCGCGCTGCTCACCCCGGGGGCGGAGGACGTCGTGACCGTCCGGGTCGCCGGCGGCTGGTTCACCGAGCGCTACGGCTTCGGCGAGACCGCTCGCCGACACTACGGGGAGCAGCCGGCGGTCTCCCTCCGACTCGAGCTGCGATGCGCGGACGGCCGGATGGTCCGGGTGGGAGGTGACGGCGCGTGGCTCGTCGACCCTGCGCCCGCCCTCGTCCAGAGCGGGCTCTACGCCGGGGAGACCTGGGATCTCCGTCTGGAGGTCGACGGTCGGGGTGACGGGTCCGAGCCGTGGCTCGCCGCGGCGGTGCACCCGTTCCCCGCCGACGTCCAGGTGCAGGCCGCCGACGTCGAGCCGGTGCGCGTCGTCGACGAACGAGCTCCCGTGGCCGTGTGGCCGAACCCCGACGGCACGGGGACGATCATCGACTTCGGTCAGAACCTGGTCGGTCGGCTCCGGCTCCGCCTGGACGCACCGGCGGGGACCGAGGTGATCCTCCGGCACGCCGAACTGCTCCAGGACGGTGAGCTGTACACCCGGTCGTTGCGTGCCGCGTCGGCGACCGACCGGTTCGTCGCCGACGGCCGAGGCCCGCGCTGGGTCGAGCCGGAGTTCACCTTCCACGGCTTCCGCTATGCGGAGGTGCGTGGCGTGCCTGAGTCGGTCGGAGCCGACGACGTCCGCGCCGTCGTCCTGCAGTCCGCGCTGCGCCGCACCGGGTGGTTCTCGTCCTCCGACCCGACGCTCGACCGCCTCCACGAGAACGTCGTGTGGAGCGTCCGCGGCAACACGCTCGCGATCCCGACCGATTGCCCGCAGCGGGACGAGCGGCTCGGCTGGACGGGCGACGCGCAGGTCTTCTCGGCAGCCGCGGCGTCGCTGTTCGACGTCGACGCCTGCTTCGCGTCCTGGCTCGACGATCTCGCCCTGGAACAGCGTGCGGCCGGCGGGGTCGTCCCGACCGTCGTGCCGAACCCGCTCGGCTCGTTCAGCGAGGTCGCCGCAGCGGGCTGGGGTGACGCGGTGACCATGGTGCCGGACGTACTCCGCGACCGGTACGGCGATCTGGCGGTGGTGCGCCGCCACGCCGCATCCATGCTCGCCTGGGTCGAGGCGTGCGCCGAGCGCGCCGACCCCTCCGGGCTGTGGGAGCGGGGCTTCCAGTACGGCGACTGGCTGGACCCGACGGTGAGCCGTCCGGACAAGGCGCGTACGGATCCCGGCCTCGTCGCCACCGCGTTCCACGTCCATTCCGCGCGCCTCGCGGGAGCCGCGCTCGAGGAGGCCGGGGACCACCGTGGCGCGGAACGGGCGCGGGCACTCGCCGAGCAGACGAGCCGGGCCTTCCGCGACGCCTATCTCACCCCCGCCGGCCGGCTGATGTCCGACACCCCGACCGCCTACGCCCTCGTCCTGGCGTTCGACCTGGCCCCGGTAGGGCGCCGGACCGTCCTCGCCGAACGACTCGCCGCCCTGCTCCGTGCCGGCGGACACCACCTCGCCACCGGGTTCCTCGGGACGCCGTTCGTGCTCGACGCGCTCCTCGACCACGGCCAGGAACGGGCCGCCGAGCGCCTGCTGTTCCAGACCGCCTGCCCGTCGTGGCTGTATCCGGTGACCCAGGGCGCGACGACGGTGTGGGAACGGCCCGACGCCATCCGGCCGGACGGTTCGGTGCATCCCTCGGGGATGGTGTCCCTCAACCACTGCGCGTTCGGTGCCGTGGCCGACGTGCTGCACCGCCGTATCGGGGGCCTCGCGCCCGCCGCACCCGGGTACCGGCGGATCCTCGTGCGACCGTGGTTCCCGGAAGCCCTCCGGCACGCATCCGTCGTGCACGAGACCCCGTTCGGTCACGCGGAGGTCGCCTGGGAACGTGTGCCGGACGGCGTGACGGTGTGCGCGACGATCCCGACCGGGAGCAGCGCCGAGGTGCGCCTACCCGACCGGCCCGTGTTCGACATCGGCTCGGGGACGCATCGATGGACCGTCCTCCTCCCGCCCGCCGAACGGCCCGTCGCCCTGGGGGTCGACGACGACCTGGCGCGACTCATCGACCACCGTGGCGTGGGCGCGCTCGTCTCGGCGGTCCTGCGGGAGGCCGAACCGGCGCTCGCCGAGGAGTTCGACGCCTACATCCGCTGGGTGCCGGGACGGACGCTGCGTGCCGAGCTCGCGGCGGTCGCGGCGCCCCCGGAGGTGGTCGCGCGCATCGACGAGGGACTCTCCTCCCTCGCCGTGCCCCCGCGCTGAGTCCCCGTGCCTTCGGCCAGCGCGGTGCGCTGGCGTGGGCGCGGGTCGTACGCGTGAGCGCGGGTCTCCGGAGGGGCGCGCTCGCGCGTGTGGGGCGCGGTGGCGTCAGCGCACCGCGCCGGCGTCAGGGGGAGAGGGGTCAGCGAGGGCTTCGGAATCGACGGGCGACGAACCAGCAGACGAGCATCGACAGGACACCCGCGCCGAGCGCAGCGAGGAGGAGCCCACCGAACGGGTCGTCGGCGGGGATGCCGTTCAACATCCAGACGCCAACCACCAGGGCGGCGATCATGGCGGACGGGGCCAGCCAGCGCACAGCGTCACGCGCCGCCCCAGGCTCGCCCTCGATACCTCGACCGCGGCGTCGCACCGCCCCGGCCACGCCCAGCACAGCACCGATGACCGCGATCGCCGACAGGGTGATCGCCGCGAGCGCCGGCCACAGCACCGCCAGCCGAGCGGACATCGGTGCTCCAGCATCGACGCCCGCAACCGTCCCGAAGGGGAGGTCGAGGACCACGCCGAGGTCGTCGCCACGGACGTCGAGCGGCCATCCGCCGTCGTCATCAGGTGTGAGCTCGATGGTCGCCGTCTCGCGACCGGAACCGCCCTCGGACGCCGCGGGACGCCAAGCGCCTGCCTCGGTTGGGGTCCACCCGGCGTCGACGGCGTCGTCGAGGAGGTCGTCGCCGGCGGTGAAGCTGAGCCGGAACGGTCCCTGCGCGACGTCCTCGTCCCAGGCGACGCCGCTCGTCCAGCCGTCGAGGAACCCGACCCAGCTGACCCGGTCGACGTCTCGTCCGTCGACGGTCGCGGAGACGGCCGGCCTCGTGGCGGTCGTCTGGATCAGGACGTCGTGCAGACCCGTGCGCACTTCGTCGAAGGTCGTCCGGAGCAGCAGCCGACCGTCCTCGTGTTCCGTCGTGAAGGGCGCGTCATCGCCGTCGATCGTCACGCGGTCGACGCTGAGACCCAGGTCCTGGCCGTCGACGACGGCGGGCCACTCGCGGACCACCTGACCGGGCACCGAGCCCTCATTCGAGAAGTCGACGCCGAGGCGTTCGGTCACGCGCAGTCGTGCGTCGTCGCCGTCGGTCCGCGTGAGCTCCGCGTCGAGGTCGGCAGTGGTGATCGTCGTGAGGGTCGATCCGGGGATGTCACCCGTGTAGGAGCGGGGCGTCTCGGGCTCCAGGGACGGAGCCGGGAGGACGCTCACCGCGACGATCGCGCCGACGACGAGGAGCACGGCGAGCACCCGGACGGCGATCCGCGGACCGGTAAGGAAGCCCGCCGACGAACCGTCGGTGCGCGAGGTGTGATCGGCCGCGGCCGCCGGCATCGTGATCTCCGGGGCGATCAGGGCCGCCACGCGCCGGCCGGTCGCCCGAGGTGGGGTGCCGAGCACGGCGTAGGGCAGGAGACGGTCGCGCAGGGAGGCGCGATCGAGCAGCTGCGTCCGCTCGGCGAACACCCGGATACCGAGCAGGTGCTGCTTCACGAGCGCACCCTTGCGGGTCAGCGGCCGGGCGGTCAGGGCGATCGCGAGCACGATGACGGCGAAGACGGTGGAGAGGGCGACGAAGGCGAGCGGCCACCACACCACCGCGAGCACCGTCTGATGGGAGAGCTGCCGGACGATGCCCCACTGGAGGATGGTCAGCGCGATCGGTGCGGCGATGAACCAGTCGCGGACGAAGCCCCTCGGCACACGACGCAGGCCGTCGCGCACCTGCCCGGCGCGTTCCGGCCCGGCCAGGTACCGACGCAGGGCCCGGGGTCGGTCGCCCAGCCGGCCGGACCGCTTGGCGGCGCCCGCCGCCGCGACGAGACGCGCCTGTCGCTTCGCCTGCTGCTTCGTGCCGCTGATCGCGGCGTCCTTGAGCCGTTCGGCGAGCTCCATCGTCGCCGGCGATCGGAGGAGGTGCGCCGCGGTGCGGGGCGAGATGCCGTCCGGCGGTTCCGACTGCGCGAGGTACCACGGACGTCCCCGAGCATCACCCCACGCGACCGCACGGGCCGCGAACGACAGCAGAAGCGTCGCCGCGAGGACGAGCATCGGCAGGACGGGTCCGAAGGTCTGGACCCAGAAGATCCAGGACTGCGGCGGCATCGTGATCGAGCCCGCCGCGAACGGCATGGTGAAGCGCGCCTGCGCATGCGGCGGGGCCGCGTCGTCGCTCGTGAAGGCGTAGGCCACCTCGCCGGGTGGGGCGTCCGGCTCCGGGGTCAGCCACTGCCCGGCGCCCACGAGGGTCCACGCGAGCGAGCCTCGGGGCTGCCGGACGAGACGGTCGTCGAGTTCCTGCGGGATGGTCACCCGGACGTCGAGCTTCGCCACGGCCTGCTGCAGATCGGGGCCGAACACGTCCCAGCGAAGGAGGTCGACCGGTCGCCCGGTCGCCGGATCGGTGTCGACGTACGCGAGATCGGAGAGCTGGTACCGGATGACGAGTTCGTGATCGCCCGTGAGCTGCTCGCCGGGGTCGACGACGAGGCGGAGGAAGACCGCGGCGCGTTCCCTGCGAACGTCCTGCTCCACGCCGTCCAGCGTCACCGAGATCATGGACGGGTCGAGGGCGTGCCCTTGGTACTCGGTGGCGAGCACCCGCTCGATGGTGCGGTCGTCGAGGTCCGTCGGGAAGAACGCATCGATGCGCTCCTCGACCTCCGTGACGAGCCGGCCGTCGTCGTCCATCGTGACGCGGTAGTCGGCGTCGAAGGAGCGGGCTATCCAGGTGTCGGTGACGTCGGACGCCTCGTCGGTGAGGTCGTCGAGGGTGAGGGGAGGGTTGATGACCGGGCCGACCAGGAGGATGAGCCCGCCGATGGCGACGAGCCCCCAGAGCTGCCGCAGGCCCCTGCGGAGGCGGGAGCCGCCACGTGACTGCAACCACCGCTCGACGCGCAGCAGCCAGGCGGACAGGACGGTCCACAACGGCGTGTGCCGTGGTGCGGGGTCCGGGATGCGGAGGTCGGGTTCGTCGAGGGCCGACTCGCTCACGCTGTCAGATCCCCGCACCCGTCGAGTGTACGGGGCGGGGCCGCCTGGCCGCCCGCTCGTCAGTCACCCTGGCGCAGGGCGTGCTGGGCCTCCTGCATCGCCTCGTCGAAGTCCAGTTCGGGGTCGTGGAGGATCCGGGCGGTCGCGCGAGCGTGCGCACGGGCCGCTCGCTCGAACGCCTCGGATGCGGCCGTCTGTTCGACGGGCTCGAGCGAGGGCTCGCCGATCGTGGTGAGGGCACGCGTGAGGCTGAGCTGCACCTCGCGGTCGCCACGGCCGAGCTGTTTCGTCAGCAGCTCGGCGAGCGCCGACGCCTCCCGCTCCGGGACGACCCCTGCGGCGGTGCGCCACGCGGCTCGGGCGACCTGATCCTCCTCGTCCTCGAGCAGCGCCAGGGTGATGGCCGACCAGGTGCGTGGGTCTCCGGTCTTGGAGAGGGTGTGCAGCGCCTGGCTGCGTGCCTGTGGGAAGACCGACCCGAGTTCCTCCATCAGGCGAGGGACGGTCACCTCGGGGTCGTGCCGGACGAGTGCCCAGGTGAGCATGTCGCGCACGAAGAAGTCGGGCTCGACGGCGCAGCGGTCGACGAGGACCTCGATGTAGGCGGTCCTCGGGGTGGTGCCCGCAGCGAGTGCGGCCTGCAGTCGGTCCGAGGGAACGGGTGCACGGAGGGCGATCGCCAGACCGTTCGCTGCAGCGGCGTCGTACTCCTGGCTCATCGAGCGACCTCCCAGAGCTGTGTCGGTTCGATTCCAGCCTAGGTGCGGGAGCCCGCCCGAGGTCCCTCAAGTGGGCTCCCGCACGTCAGCTCGCAGCCGGTCCAGAGGTCGCGATCTCGTCGGGCCGCACGGCCGCCACACCGGCGACCTGCGCACCGGGACCGCTGCGCGAGCGGGCGAGGACATCGTTCAGGTTGGCCACCACCCAGGGGTCGCCGTCCGCGTCAGGGAGCCGCAACGCTGCACTCCCCGAGGCGAACAGCCGCACGACCTTCACCTCGCCGGGCAGCATGGTGAAGAACCCTTCGGCGTCGCAGGACACGGCCCCGGCGCGGTCTGGCTGGATGAGGACGTCCTTGACGAGCGAGGTTGCGGTGAGTCGGTACTCGTCGTGGTCGTCGAAGCGGGTCACGGCCACGTCCAGGGCCCCCGGGATGAGCTCGAAGTCCCGATCCTCCACGCCGTACCACCAGGCGCGCTGACCGGAGCTCGCCGCCTCGACCACCGCGAACTCCCGTTTCGGATGGGTCCAGCTCGTGAGCCTCGCCGGCAGGTCGACGATCGCGACGCTGTTCGCCTCGACGGTGACGGGGAGCGTGTGACGGTCCAGGGCGGTGCCGGACAGGCTCATCCGCCGGACGACGAACTCGTCCGACCACGGCTCGAGCGTCTGGTTCGCGACGACGAGCACCGGGCGTCCGTCCCGTGGCTGCACGCTGATCGTCCGAGGCGCGAAGGACTGCTGGAGCGCTGTGTACATCGGCTTCGGCCGCCCCGCCGAATCGATCACCGACCAGGACACCGCGGGCCAGCAGTCGTTCAACTGCCACAGCACGGCTCCCGCGGTGTCGGGCCACCTCGAGCGCCAGTGGTCGATCGCCGTCTGGTTCGCGCGGCACTGGTTGAGGCTCGCGAGGAAGTGCCAGCTCGCCAGATCCGCCGCACCGCCGAAGTGGCGCTCGATCGATTCGCCGATGAGCGCGTTCCCGTTGACCATCCGCTGACGGTGCGTGAACTCCGGGGCCTCGGGTGACGCGGGAACGCCGCCGATCGCGTCGACCAGGGTGGTCCAGGTGGCCGGCCCCTGGTTGCCGAACTCGGACACGTAGCGCGGCGCGGTGTTCCGGTAGGCGAGGTAGTCGTCCTTCGTCCACGCGTGGACGCTGCCGTACCGCGGGTCGTTGGGATGCCGTTCCTCGGAACCGGACCACGGGCTGCCCGCCGTGTACGGCCGGAACGGGTCGAGCTCGGCCACGAGCCGGGGCAGGAGGTCGAGGTAGTACCCGCGGCCCCACGTCCGATCGCCGATGAGCGGCTTCCAGTTCCAGTTCTCGTGCCCGAGGAAGTTCTCGTTGTTGCCGTTCCAGACCACGATCGACGGGTGCGGCGACAGCCGGTCCAGGTTGTCCCTGACCTCGGCCTCGACCTCACCGGCGAGGGGATCCTCCTCGGGGTACGCGGCGCAGGCGAAGAGGAAGTCCTGCCAGACGAGCAGCCCCAGCTCGTCGCAGCGCTCGTAGAAGTGCCGGTCCTCGAAGACGCCGCCACCCCACACCCGGACGAGGTCGACGTTGGCCGCGCGGGCTTGCCCGAGGCGCTCGTCGAGCTGCTCAGGGGTGACGCGCGCCAGGAGGAGGTCGTCGGGGATCCAGTTCACCCCGCGCGCAAACAGCGGTACGTCGTTCACGACGAGGGTGAACGCGCGCCCGTGATCGTCCTCGGTCTCGTCGATGCGGACCGAGCGGAACCCGATCCGGTGGTGCCGTTCGTCGAGCAGACGGTCACCATCCCACAGCCGGAAGGTCAGCTCGGACAGACGCGGTTCGCCGTAGCCGTGCGGCCACCAGACGGCCGGATCGTCGATGCGGATCGTCTCGCGCAACTCGTCCAGCTCGATCCGAACCGATCGGGTCGAGCGCCGTCCGTCCGACATCACCGTGATCTCGGCATCGAGTGGCCGGCCGCTGCCCGTCGAGGTCCGTTCGAGCTCGACGGCGAGTTCGACGACGCCGACGCCGTCCGTCAGCGTCGTCTGCGGGCGGAACCCCGCGATCCGGGCGGTGGACCAGGCTTCGAGCCGGGGCTCTCGCCAGATGCCCGCCGTGGCGAGAACCGGTCCCCAGTCCCAGCCGTAACTGCAGGCCATCTTGCGGACGTACTGGAAGGTCGTGCCGGTCGCGTTCGGGAGAGCCGGCGCCAGCTCCCGCGCGGCGGCGTCGGAGAACTCCTGCGCTGACGCGAAGTCCACCGTGAGTTCGCGGTCGTCGGGACCGATGAGGTCGGTCACGTCGAACCGGTATCGCCGGTGCATGTTGCGGGTCCTGCCGACGAGCGTGTCGCCCACCGTGATCGTGGCAAGGGTGTCGAGGCCGTCGAAGACGAGGTCGACCCGCTCGGCGACGGTCGTCAGCGCCACCGGCCGGCGGTAGCGCCAGGACCGCCGGCCGACCCAGAGGGCGTCGACCTCATGCAGGCCGAGCAGCGGGTCGTCGATCAGCCCGCCGGCGAGGAGGTCCTGGTGGACGCTCCCCGGGACGGTGGCTGCGACCGGTTCCACCAGGCCCAGCCGCGGGTGGGTACCGACGTCGAGCAGCCACCGGTCTGTCAGGGGATAGGTCTCCATGGATGCCTCCTTGCGAACTTAAGCTTTAAGTAATCTGGTACAAGTCGGCTCCACGCCTACTCGCAGTGAGCTTAAACGTATCATTGACGAGACGTGATGCTGCTGATAGCGTCTCGTTCCCGAGAGGCGTCTCGACCCGCGACGCCCCGACCCCCATGGCAAGGAAGCACATGAAGAGCACACGCAGCGTTGCTGTCGCCCTCACCACAGCGGCGATCCTCGGCGCCTCACTCACCGCGTGCAGCGGCGGCGGAGCCGAGATCGACCCCAAGACGGTGACCGTCCTGTCCAACGTGTCCAAGAACACCGCGAGCGGTAGGGCGTTCTTCGCCCTCTTCGACCAGTTCAAGCAGGACACCGGGATCTCCGTCGAGGTCATCGAGCAGGGCGACGACACGAACCGGGTGTACGAGACCACGCTCGCCGGTGGCCGCGAGGCACAACTCGTCCTCACCAACCGCTACCAGAATCTCGACTGGTTGCAGAACGGGAGCGTCGTCGACGCCAAGCCGTACGCCGACGAGTGGGGCATCACCGACAGGCTCAAGCCGGACGCGGTCGACGCCTGGTCCGACGCCGACGGCGGGCTCATGGGCATCCCGCTGAACGGCTACACGTGGCCGGTCATGTACAACACCGAGCTGCTCCAGCAGGCGGGCTTCGACGCGCCACCCACGACGACGGACGAGCTCCTGCAGCTCGCGAGCGCCCTGCGCGCGAAGGGCATCACGCCCTGGGCGATCGGCGGCTCCGACTGGAGCGGCGAGAAACTCTTCGCGCAGATCGCGCAGACGCACGTCAGTGCCGACGAGGCCGCCCAGCTCTTCACGAAGGGCGGCTGGTGCGACTCCGACGCGGCCAAGCAGGGCATCGACGACTTCGTCGCACTCCGCGACGGCGGCGTCTTCGTCGACAAGGCGGAGGGGTACACCGTGGACCTCGCCCAGACCGACTTCTACACCGGCAAGGCGGCGATCTACTCCGACGCCTCATGGGGCTTCGGCAACGTCCCCGAGGAGATCAAGCCGAACGTCGTCATCGGCGGAGTACCGGTGCCGGCCGACTCCGATTTCACCGGCCCCTCCTACTACTCGGAGTTCGGGAGCGGGCTCTGGATCAGCCCGAACGGTGAGAAGAACCTCGACGCCGTCGGCAAGCTCGTCACCTTCCTGCTCTCCGACGAGGCACAGGAGCGGCTCGTCGCAGAGGCCTCGCTCGTCTCACCCCTGACGACCGACTTCTCCGCGGCCGCGACCGACCCGCTCCTGCAGCAGGCGCTCGGGCTGAGCGACACCGGCCAGCGTGCCGTCCTGCCGGACGACTACGTCGCCGACACCGCCACCACCACCTGGGCGAAGGCGACCGCAGGAGCCTACGCGGAGTCGGCGAGCACCTCGGACATCTGCGCGGCCCTCGACGCCGCGCTCGCCGAATGACCCGCGTGATGCCTGGCACCACCCCCTCGGTCCGGCCTTCCCGGCCGGACCGAGGGCTCACCATCCTCGGGATGCCGGCCCTCGTCTGGTACCTCTTCTTCATGATCGCGCCGATCATCGCGATGTTCGGCATCAGCTTCCTGCGCTGGCCGAAGATCATCGCGCCGAGCGAGGTCATCGGCTTCGACAACTACGCGGCGCTCGTGCAGGATCCGACGTTCTGGGCGGCAGCTGGCAACACCGCCGTGCAGCTGATCGTCGTGATCCCGGTGATGATCCCGCTGGCGTTCATGCTCGCCTATTATCTGCAGCAGAGTCCCCGCGGGCACCAGTTCCTGTCGATCATCTTCTTCACGCCCGGGCTCATCTCCCTGTCGGTGAAGGCCATGATGTTCTTCGCCATCCTGGCCCCCAACGGCGCACTCAACGGGTTCCTCAGCGGCATCGGAGCGGACGCCGCCACCACGGCGTGGCTCGCCGACCCGAAGACGGCACTCGCGTGCATCATCGCCATCGACCTGTGGAACGGGATCGGGTACACGGCCATCCTGATGAACGCGCGACTCGCGGGCGTCCCCCGGGAGGTCTACGAAGCGGCGGCCCTCGACGGTGCCGGGCACTGGAAGATGATGTGGCGCATCGCGTACCCGATCACGAAGGACTACGTCGGCACGATGGTGATGCTTCAGTTCATCTGGACGCTCTTCAACTCGGCCCCCGTGGTGTTGCTCTTGACGCAGGGCGGGCCGGGAACCGCCTCGACCACGCTGTCCTACTTCGTCTACGACCTCGCCTTCCAGTCGAGCCAGGTGGGATACAGCCAGGCCGCCTCGGTCGTGCTCTTCCTCGTCGGGCTCGTCGGGATGCTCGTCATCCGTCGCACCATCCGAGCGAACTACTGAACGGACCCCGACTGTGACCTCTTCTACTGTGACCGCTTCGACACAGGCCATCGTGCAGGCATCCCGTCCGAGTCGACGCCGCCAGCCCCACGGGCGGTCGAGCCTCTGGGTGGGCGGCATCTTCGCCTGGGTGTACGCCGCGCTCCTGATCATCCCCATCTACTACCTGCTCATCAGCTCGGTCAAGGACAACACCGAGATCTTCGGCGACCCGTTCGGGATCCCGCGGCAGTGGCTCTTCGAGAACTACCTCGGCGCCTGGACGAGCGTCGACCTCGGTCAGGCGCTCGTGAACTCCGTCCTCATCACCGCCGTCTCGCTCGTCCTCACCCTCGTGCTCGCGATCCCGGCTGCGTATTCCATCGCCAGGAGTCGCGGTCGGATCGGCGTCATCGTGGAACGGGTGTTCGCCGCAGGGTTCCTCATCCCGCAGTTCGCCGCGCTCGTCCCGACGGTCATCCTCTCCTTCTGGTTGTCGCTCTACGGCACGAAGGAGTTCCTGATGCTCTTCTTCCCGGCCACCGCCCTCCCGATCTCGGTGGTCCTCCTCACGCAGTTCATCCGGGCCATCCCGTACGAACTGGAGGAGAGCGCCCAGATGGACGGGGCGAACCGGTTCTCGATCATCCTGCGACTCATCATCCCGATGGCCGCGCCGGGCATCGTCACGGTGACCATCCTCAACTTCCTCGCGGTCTGGAACGAGTACCTCTTCTCCCTGCTCATCCTCGCGCCGGCGCCCGAGAACCGCACGATCCAGGTCGCGCTGCCGCTGCTCACGAGCCAGCAGAGCCCGCAGTACGGCCAGCTCGCCGCCGGCATCGTGATCACGCTGCTACCGGTTTACTTGGTCTACGCGGTCCTGTATCGACGGATGCAGGACGCCCTCGTGGATGGAGCGCTCAAATGACCGGTGGACCCGACGAACCGACCAAGGCCAGGGTGCGATCCCGGGCACCTCGACCGACGATGCACGACGTGGCGACCGCGGCGGGGGTGTCCGTCGGGGCCGTCTCCTACGCCTTGAACGGACGACCCGGGGTGTCGGAGACGACCCGCGCGAGAGTCCTCGCGATCGCGGCCGAACTCGGATGGGCCGCGAACCAGGCCGCGCGCAGTCTGCGGGGTGGCGGCACCAACACGGTCGGCCTCGTCATCGCGAGACCGGCTGAGACCCTCGGCGTCGAGACCTACTACATGCAGCTCATCGCCGGTCTCGAGGAGACCCTCGCGGCCAACGACTTCGACCTGCTGCTCCGAGTGGTCGCCGACGTCGACGCGGAGGCGCGCATCTACCGGGGATGGGGTGCATCGGAACGCGTCGACGGCATCATCGTCGTCGATCCGCGGACCGAGGACCCCCGCCTCGAGGTCGTCGTCGAGACGGGCCTGCGAGCGGTCGTCCTCGGTGACGCTCCGGACCGACCGGAGGTGTCCTCCGTCGTGGTCGACCACGGAGGGGCCACCGCGGACGCCGTCCGCTACCTGCAGGCCATCGGCCACCGGCGCATCACCCGGGTCGCGGGTCCCGAGCACCTCCGCCACGTCTCGGCACGCGACCGGGCGTTCGAGGACACCGCACACGAACTCGGCGTGGAGTCGTCGATCATCCGGACGGACTTCACCGCCGAGAGCGGTGCGTCGGCGACGCGGAGGATCCTCGCGCGGGCGGACCGCCCGACCGCGGTCATCTACGACAACGACGTGATGGCCGCTGCGGCGCTGCCGGTCGCCGCCGAGTTCTCACTCGCCGTTCCGCACGACCTCAGCATCCTGTCCTGGGAGGACTCGATGCTCTGCCAGCTGGCGACACCGCCGATCACCGCGATCCGGCGAGACGTCCGGGCATTCGGGGCGCTCGTCGCCGAAGCGCTCCTCGACCAGATCCGCACCGGTCGCCCGGTGCGCCTCGACGCCGCCCGCCCCGAACTCCTCCCGCGGGCGTCCACCGCCCCGCGAACCCTTCCGTGACCACGACGTCACGGAAGACGATCCAGAAGGAACCCTCATGAAACGACACTCCGCGAAACTCCCGACCCCGGACGGCGTCGACGCCCTGATCGGCGTCAACTACTGGTCACGCACCGGTGGTCCGCTCATGTGGCGGGACTACGACGGCGAGGTCGTCGCGCAGGAGCTCGAGCAGCTCCGCGCCCACGGCATCACGCACACGCGGAGCTTCCTGTACTGGCCGGACTTCCACCCGGAGCCCGATCGCCTGTCCGAGGAGATGCTCGCCCACTTCGCCGACTTCCTGCAGCGGCACACCGACGCGGGGATGTGGACGATCCCCACCTTCCTCGTCGGGCACATGTCCGCGCAGAACTGGGATCCGGCGTGGCGCGACGGGCGCGACGTCTTCTCCGACGTCTGGTTCGTCGGGCGCCAGGCCTGGTACATCCGCGAGGTGGTCTCCCGCTTCACCGAGCACCCCGCGATCGACGGGTGGCTGCTGACGAACGAGGTGCCGATCTACGCGGACTGGCGTTCACGCGGCATCGACACCATCGACGCCGAGGCGGTCACCGCCTGGGCACAGCTGCTGATCGACGCGGTGCGGGCCGGCGGCGGGACCCAGCCGGTGTCCGTCGGCGAGGGCGCCTGGGGCGTCGAGATCACCGGGAACGACAACGGCTTCCGGGTCCGTGAGCTCGAGCCGCTGATCGACTTCTTCGGTCCGCACGTCTACCGCATGGAGGACGACCCGGTCCGGCAGCACCTCGGAGCCGCCTTCATCTGCGAACTGCTGGACCTCGGCGGCAAGCCCGTCGTCATGGAGGAGTTCGGCGTCACGTCCGACTACGTGGACGACGAGAACGCGGCGCACTACTACCGCCAGGTCCTCCACGCGACTCTGCTCGGCGGCGCCACCGCCTGGATCCCGTGGAACAACGTCGACTACGACGCGTTCTCGGATCGCGAGCCCTACTCACACCACCCGTTCGAGATGCACTTCGGTCTCGTCACCGACCAGGGGGTCCCGAAGGCGCAGCTCCTCGAGGTCCGCGACTTCGCGGCCACCCTCTCGGAGCTCGACTTCCGGGGGCTCGAACGACCTGACACCCGCATCGGCCTGCTCGTGTCCTCCTTCCTCGAGTCGCCCTACGCCTTCACCGCCCGCGAGGACGGCCCGACCGTGTTCCAGGTGTCACGGCAGGCCTACGTCTCCGCCCGCACCGCCGACCTGCCCGTCGGCGTCGTCCGAGAACTGGACGGGCTCCCGGCGGACCTCGACCTCATCATCGTCCCGTCGACGAAGGCGCTCCTCGCACCCACCTGGGCGGAGCTCGAGCGCCGGGCGGCCGCCGGTGCCACCGTGTACGCCTCCTACTTCAACGGTATGCACGCGAATCAGCGCGGATCGTGGTGGCCGAAGCTCGACGACCTGTTCGGTGTCCGCAAACGCCTGCGCTACGGACTCATCGAACCCGTCCTCGACGAGACCGTCACGCTCGAGTTCCAGACGGACTTCGGCGGCATCGCCCGCGGCACCTCCCTCGCCTTCCCCGTCGGAGGCACGGTCGACGGCCGCTCGCACCTGCCCGTCGAACCGGTCGACGCCGAGGTCATCGCGACCGATCGGGACGGTCGGCCGGCGCTGCTCCGACGACGGGTCGGCAGCGGGTCGATGATCCTGTCCACCTACCCGGTCGAGTACTTCGCCTCGGCCGTGCCGCGGGTCAACCCCGAGCCGACCTGGGAGCTCTACGCGGCGCTCGCCGCGGAAGCCGGCGTAACACCGTCGGTCCGGGTCGACGACGCGCTCGTGATGACCGGTGAGATGAACCACCGCGACGGTCGTCGATTCGTCTGGTTCATCAGTCAGAGCGACGAGACCCGCACGGTCGAGCCGGTCTCCGACGGCGGACTGGTGGACCGCGTCGACGGATCCTCCGTCACCACCGTGACCCTGCCACCGTTCGGGGTGGAGATCGTCGAGTACCGGGAGCAGCGCGCATGATCATCGACAAGGCTGAGGTCATCGTCACGAGTCCGGATCGGAACTTCGTGACGTTGAAGCTGACGACGGATGACGGCCTGACGGGCCTGGGGGACGCGACGTTGAACGGGCGCGAGTTGGCGGTGGTGGCGTATCTGT
>NZ_MJGW01000027.1:0-239 GCF_001865025.1 Plantibacter sp. MMLR14_011 | reverse complement strand
CAGCGGCCGTGACGATGACATTATCACCACTGCTGGTTACCGTGTGGGCCCGGCCGATGTGGAAAGCACCCTGCTGGAGCACAAGGCGGTGGCCGAGTCTGGTGTGGTGGCGAAGCCCGACGAAAAGCGGGGCTCTATTATCAAGGCTTATGTGGTTATCAAGGGTGACCAGGAGCCTGAAAGCGAAGATGCCCTGAAGGACGAGCTGCAGGAGCTGGTTCGCCATCGCCTTTCCGCTC
>NZ_MJGW01000026.1:0-321 GCF_001865025.1 Plantibacter sp. MMLR14_011 | reverse complement strand
GAGCAACACGCGGGCGATCGCGATGCGCTGCTTCTCCCCGCCGGACAGCCGGTAGCCGCGCTCCCCGACGACGGTGTCGTAGCCGTCCGGGAACGAGGCGATGGTCTCGTGGATGTTCGCCGCCCGTGCTGCCTGCTCGAGTTCCTCGGCCGTGGCGTCGGGCTTGGCGTACCGGAGGTTGTCACCGATCGTCGCGTGGAACAGGTAGGTCTCCTGGCTCACGATGCCGATGTGCCGCATGAGGTCCTCGTGTTCGAGGTCACGGACGTCGGCACCGGCGAACCGGACGGAGCCCTCCGTGGCCTCGTACAGTCGCGGCAC
>NZ_MJGW01000025.1:0-451 GCF_001865025.1 Plantibacter sp. MMLR14_011 | reverse complement strand
GCCCATTACGATGCGCTCAAGGCTGGAATTTTTGACGTCGTTGGCGCAAACCTGAACTCACGCCTGGAGGGCGAGCTGCAGCAACGGCAGTTGATTATTGCCGCATTGGTAATTGTCCTGTTGGTGGTGGTTTACCTCTACGTCGGCTTCTTTATGTCGGTACGTACGGCTATTAATCGTTTCAGCACGGCAGCAAGGTCCGTGGCTGAGGGCGATATGACGACTCACATCCAATTGGATAATCGTGATGAATTGGGTGAGCTGACTACCGAGTTCAACAACATGACGGACCGGATTGCCGAATTGATCCGCTCAGTGAGCAGCACTACATCGGACGTCGATCGGCAGGCCACTCGTGTCAACGATACCGCGGCTGCGAACAGCGAGGCCGTTGCGCGGCAGATGGAGGAGTCCGGCCAGATCAACGAAGCCATGAACCAGATGGTGGAAG
>NZ_MJGW01000024.1:0-349 GCF_001865025.1 Plantibacter sp. MMLR14_011 | reverse complement strand
GTGTACCTCCAGCCAGACCTCATTACCTTTCAGGCCGATCTTCACGGGCTCATGGATAACCTGCACCGGCGTGCCCTTACTGACTTCGTAGACAAACCGCGATATATCCTCGTTGTACATGCGGAAACAACCGTGACTGACCTGCATGCCCACTCCGAGCAACTTGTTGGTACCGTGAATCAGGTACCCTTTCTCACTGAGCATCAGTGCGTGGGACCCCAGAGGATTACCCGGCCCCGGTGGAATCATCCTGGGCAGGTACTCTCCCGCAGCTTCGTATTCGGCACGGATGCTTGCAGGCGGATACCAGGCCGGCGACTCCAGTGGCATGGTCACTTCAGCGTTGGTC
>NZ_MJGW01000023.1:0-328 GCF_001865025.1 Plantibacter sp. MMLR14_011 | reverse complement strand
AGGCTTCGGCGTTGGCCCCCAGATCCACGATGACGTTGTCACGTGTCACTTTCTTTACGGTGCCAGAGACGAGCTCACCCACGCGATCCCGGTAGCTGTCGACAATCTTGGTGCGCTCGGCTTCCCGCACTTTCTGGAATATGATCTGTTTCGCTGCCTGGGCACCAATACGGCCGAAGGCAACGGATTCCACTTTCTCTTCATGGATATCGCCGGGCTGCAGACTCTTGTCGATTTCTTCCGCTTCCTGCATGGTCAGCTCGGTGCCCAAAGCAGGAACCGCATCGTTATCAACCACCAGCCAGCGACGAAACGTTTCATATTCGCC
>NZ_MJGW01000022.1:0-274 GCF_001865025.1 Plantibacter sp. MMLR14_011 | reverse complement strand
AAACCTTTTCACAAGCGACAGTGCGGATATCATGCCTGATGTATATCTACCGTCTGGTCTTCCTTCTGGTTCTGGCCATCTACATATTCTCTCCCAACATTCTTGACTGGTGGACGTCACCTGGGAATGCCTGGTACAGCCCCTACGTAATCTGGGCCGGCCTGATTGCCATCGGCTTCTGGCTGGAATGGCGACGGGATCCCAATGAGTTTTAGCGCACCCAGCCTATTACTGGCCAGCCTGTTATACCTGGTCCTGCTCTTCGGTATTGCGT
>NZ_MJGW01000021.1:0-253 GCF_001865025.1 Plantibacter sp. MMLR14_011 | reverse complement strand
CCTGCAGACCGACCACGTCGACCTGTTCCAGATGCACCACGTCGACCGGGACACCCCGTGGGACGAGATCTGGCAGGCGATGGAGCTCGCGGTCGCGCAGGGCAAGGTGCTCTACGTCGGATCGTCGAACTTCGCCGGGTGGCACATCGCCCAGGCCCAAGAGGCCGCGAAGCACCGCAACTTCCTCGGCCTCGTCAGCGAGCAGTCGATCTACAACCTCGTCGTCCGGGACGTCGAGCGCGAGGTCCTGCCC
>NZ_MJGW01000020.1:0-373 GCF_001865025.1 Plantibacter sp. MMLR14_011 | reverse complement strand
GACCGAACTCCGCCGCGCATTTGGCGATTTCCTCGTCGTATTTCTCGATCAGCGGGAAGGTCCACTCGGAACTGGTCGAGATAGGTTCCCGGGTTTTCGGTTCGTTGGGTCTGTCGATGGTGTCGGTCATGCGGCTTTCCTCTCGAACAACTGGCGGAAGACCGGATAGATTTCACCAGGGTCGGCGATCTGTTGCAGCGCGAAGCTCTGCGGGAACCGCTCCTGAATTTTCTCGTATTCGTACCAGAGCATCTGGTGATCCTGGGGCGTGATCTCCACATAGGCGTAGTACTGCACCAACGGCAGGATGCTGTCGGCCAGCAACTTGCTGCATATGGGCGAATCATCGTTCCAGTTGTCACCGTCCGAAGCC
>NZ_MJGW01000019.1:0-266 GCF_001865025.1 Plantibacter sp. MMLR14_011 | reverse complement strand
GGAAGGGGGTGATCAGTTCGCCAGACTGACTCAAGAGCTCAATCAGACCCAGCTGCGCCTGCTTTTCCAGTTCAATACCGGTTTTCAGGCTCTCCGCGCGCTGGCCCAGCGCCTGGAGATACTCAGAGGTGGAGAGGTCGCCGACCTGCCACTGCTTCTCAAGCAAATCAGCACTTCGCTGTACACGCCCCTGGGAGAGTTCTGTCCATCGGCTGAGTTGGGTGTCGTATCGCTTCCAGGCAGCTCGGGCGCCCGCCAGACCATAC
>NZ_MJGW01000018.1:0-498 GCF_001865025.1 Plantibacter sp. MMLR14_011 | reverse complement strand
GAACGCTGCACCATCCACGAACTCCCCACCGGCATGACCCTCCTCCGCGCCGAACTCGCCCCCGAAAGCGCCGCCTTCATCCGCGCCGGCCTCGACGCCCTCATCGGCGCCACCACCCGCAAACCCCACTTCACCGACCCCGAGCAGCCGTCCGACACCGACGCCCCCGACGACTCCGGTCACCCCATGCCCCACGGCCCCACCCTCATCCCCATCGACCGACGACGCGCCATCGCCCTCACCGAGACCTTCCGCCACCTCGCCGGCTGCAGTGGCGCCGCCACCGAACTCACCCCCGTCACCATCATCATCCGCACCGACCGAGACACCCTCGAAACCGGCCTCGGCACCGCCACCATCGACGGCATCGACGAACCCATCGGAGCTGGCGCCCTCCGCCGCCTCGCCGCCGACGCCAACCTCATCCCCATGATCCTCGGCGGCCCCTCCCAAGTCCTCGACCTCGGCACCAGCACCCGCCTGTTCACCCGCGGACAG
>NZ_MJGW01000017.1:535842-589790 GCF_001865025.1 Plantibacter sp. MMLR14_011 | reverse complement strand
TCCGGCATCGCCGTCGACCACCACCGGTGACGACAGTGTCGCCGGTGGCAACCAGGTCCTCGGCGACGTCGGTCTCCCGATCTCCGTGGTCGGCAACGCCGTCAGCGTGATCGGCGACTCCGAGTCGACCGGCACCTCGGCTTCCGCTCCGGCATCGTCCGGCGGAGGCTCGTCGACCACGGATGGTGACGACAGCCTCGGCGGTGGGAACCAGATCGACCTCGGCCTGGAGCTGCCGATCACGATCGGCGGCAACGCGATCTCCGTGATCGGGGACAGCGAGACCGCAGGTCCCGGGACGACCGATCCCACCACTCCGGTGGACCCGACCGACCCCACGGACCCCACGGACCCGACCGACCCGACGGACCCCACCACCCCGGTGACCCCCGTCGTGCCTACGGTCCCCGCCACGGTGATCACCACCGCGACGGCGGCGTCCTCGACCGGCTCGGTCATCACGGCCTCGGCCGCACGTTCAGCTGAGCCGACGCTCGCCGACACCGGCAGCGCTGCAGGCCAGCTCCTGCCGCTCGCCGGCCTCGCCACGGTCCTCGGCCTCCTGCTCCTGGCAGGCGGCGCGATCACCCGTCGTCGGATGAGCTAGTCCCGCACGAACGGACGAGCGGTGCCGACCCGGTCTCGGGTCGACACCGCTCGTCGGGGTGTCCGGGATCAGCTGGTCAGTGGTGCACCGGCGTGGTCGCCTCGGGGATCCAGTCGCCGGTCGCGAGGTACTGGACCTTCTTGGCGATCGAGACGGCGTGGTCGGCGAAGCGCTCGTGGTACCGCGAGGCCAGGGTGGCGTCGACGGTCGCGACGGGCTCACCCTTCCAGGTGTCGCCGAGGACCTTCTCGAAGACGCTGGCGTGCAGCTCGTCGACGTCGTCGTCGTCGTTGCGGATCTCGTCGGCGATGCGCGGGTCCTGGGTGCGCAGCAGTTCGGTCAGTTTGCGGGCGATCGAGACGTCGAGTCGACCCATCTCGGCGAAGGTGGTCCGCAGACCCTTCGGCACCGCCTTGTCGGGGAAGCGGTACCGCGACAGCTGGGCGATGTGCTCGGCCATGTCGCCCATGCGCTCGAGCGACGCGCTGATCCGCAGCGCGCTCACGACGATGCGCAGGTCGCGCGCGACCGGCTGCTGACGGGCGAGGATGTCGATGGCGAGCTCGTCGAGTTCGATCGCGAGCTGGTCGATGCGGTTGTCGTTGGCGATGACCTCTTCGGCGACCGCGACGTCCGAGTTGCCGAAGGACTGCGTCGCCTTCTCGATGGAGATCGTGACGAGTTCGGCGATCTCGACCAGGCGATCCTGGACCTCTCGCAGTGACTGCTGGAATACCTCGCGCATGGCTCTGGGTGCCGTCCTTCCGTGACCTGGCGGTGGGCAGGCAGACGCCCGCTCCGCCGATGATGCCGAACCAAGGTTAACAGTTGGGGCCCCAAGCGTGAACAGTCGTCGAAGTGGCGGGGTATTCGCGAGTTCGCCGTTCGACGGACTGAGTAACGTAGTACCCATGGACACCATGTGGTTGGTGCTGATCGCCCTGGCACTCGGCCTCATCGTCGGAGGCGGTTTCGTCGCCCTCATCACCGTCGCCTTCCACCGCGGAGAGCGCGCCGCGACGGTCGTCAACCCGGTCGTCCCAGACGGGGTCGACCAGGTGCTCGAAGCCCTCGACAGCGCGGGCATCGTCGTCGACCCGTCCAACAACGTGCTGAAGGCCTCCCCGGGGGCGTTCGCGCTCGGGCTGGTGCGCGACCGCGTGCTCGACAACCAGGAGCTCATCGACCTCGCGCTCGAGGTCCGACGCACCGGCGAAGCCGTTACGAGCGATCTGGAACTCGCGCTCGGGCGCTTCGGTGAGGCCACCCGCCACCTGCGCGTGCGGGCGGCGCCGCTCGGGTCTCGCTTCATCCTCCTCCTGGCCGAGGACCACACGGAGGCGCGTCGACTCGACGAGGTCCGCCGGGACTTCATCGCGAACATCAGCCACGAGTTGAAGACGCCGATCGGCGCCATCGGGCTCCTCTCGGAAGCGCTCGACACGGCGGCCGACGACCCGGAACGGGTGAAGCGGTTCGCCAGCCGGCTCTCGACCGAATCACAGCGACTCACCCGGATGACGGCCGAGATCATCGACCTCTCGCGGTTGCAGGCGGCCGACGCCCTCCATCAGCCGGAACTCGTCCGCCTCGATCGGGTCATCGCCGCGGCCGTGGACCAGAACCGTGTGCCGGCCGAGGCGACCGGGGTGGCGCTCTCCCTCAAAGGCGGTAAGAACCTCGAGGTGTACGGTGACGAGGCCATGCTCGTCGTCGCCGTGCACAACCTCATCTCGAACGCCATCCACTACTCGCCCACCGGCGCACACGTGGGTGTCGGCGTCCGCGCGGTCGACGACGTCGTCGAGATCGCCGTCACCGATCAGGGCGTCGGGATCGCCGAAGAGGACCGCGACCGGGTCTTCGAACGGTTCTTCCGCGTCGACCAGGCGCGGTCCCGCCACACGGGCGGCACCGGCCTCGGCCTCAGCATCGTCAAGCACACCGTCCAGAACCACGGCGGCGAGGTGAAGGTCTGGTCGCAGCTGGGCCGTGGCTCGACGTTCACCATCCGCCTTCCCAGAGCAACGACCCCGCCGGAGGACCTGTCCACCGGCACGGCAAGGAGTACCCCGTGACCCGCATCCTGCTCGTCGAAGACGAAGCGTCTCTGAGTGAACCACTGAGCTACCTGCTCGAACGGGAGGGGTACGAGGTCGAGGTGGCGGAGGACGGTCCCTCGGCGGTCCAGGCCTTCACGGCTCGCGGCGCGGACCTCGTCTTGCTCGACCTCATGCTCCCCGGCATCCCCGGGACGGAGGTCTGCCGTCAGATCCGCGCGGTCTCGAGCACGCCGATCATCATGCTGACCGCGAAGGACTCCGAGGTCGACATCGTCGTCGGGCTCGAGCTGGGCGCCGACGACTACGTCACGAAGCCCTATTCGACCCGCGAGCTGCTCGCGCGGATCAGGGCGGTGCTGCGACGCCGTGTCGAGGCGGACCAGGCGCAGGAGGAGGTGCTGCTCGAGGCCGGCACGGTCCGGATGGACACCGAGCGTCATGTCGTCGAGGTCAACGGGGCACCGATCCCGATGCCGCTCAAGGAGTACGAGCTGCTCGAGCTGCTCCTACGGAACGCCGGACGGGTTCTCACCCGTGGTCAGTTGATCGATCGGGTGTGGGGGAGCGACTACTACGGCGACACCAAGACGCTGGACGTCCACATCAAGCGCATCCGTTCCCGGATCGAGGCGAACCCCTCGGAACCGGTGATGCTCGTCACCGTGCGTGGGCTCGGGTACCGCTTCGAGGCCTGACGCCGGTCCAGGACGGACGAACGCCCCGCAACTCTGAAGAGGTGCGGGGCGTTCGGTCGTGTGGGGCGACGGAGCGTTATTCGGTCGGCTCCGTGGTGGGCGTCGCGAGCGGCGTCGGCGTCTCGGTGGGCTCATCCGTCGGCAGTGGCGTCGGGACGAGCGTGGAGTACTCGAGCAGCTCACCGGTGAGGACCGGCACACTCGCCGTGGCGCCCGTCTCGTCGCCGTACTGGAAGAAGACGTCCACGATCGCTCCGGGCTGGACGCCGAGGGACTCGATGCGCAGGGGGTCGTTGGCTCCCGAGCCGTCGAACGTCGTCAGGCCGGGCTCCGCGAGGACCTGGAACTGCTCGTCCTTGCCCTCGATCTCGATGAGCACCGTGTGGGCGCGGTCGTCGCGGTTCGCGACGCTGAAGACGAGGTTGCCGGTCTCGCCGTCGTCGGAGACGACGATGGCGTTGCGGACGGCCACCGAGCCGACGGTGACACCGACGCCGTCCGAGGCGTCGTACTGCTTCAGGGTCGCCTGCGGCGCGATGAGGTTGCAACCGCTCATGCCGAGTGCGACAGCACCCGCGACGACGATGGAAGCGATGAGACGCGCCTTCACAGAACCCTCCAAGATGTGGTGGCCCCGGGCGCAGACGAGTGACAGGTGTCCCGGGATCCGGATTCGAGTCTAGCCCACGGCTGCGGAGGGGCGTGGCCGGGTCGCCGACCCGTGATCGATCGGTTCACCACCCGGTCCGCTGGGCACCCGGTACCCGGCTCTGATCAGGGGTCCCGTGGTATTCTGGGAGACGCTGAAGGGACCGAGACCCATGATCTTCGAAGTTGGCGAGACCGTCGTCTACCCGCACCATGGCGCCGCGACCATCACCGAGGTGAAGACCCGGATCATCAAGGGCGAGGAGAAGCTCTACCTGAAGCTTCGCGTCACCCAGGGCGACCTCATGATCGAGGTCCCGGCCGAGAACGTCGACCTGGTCGGGGTGCGCGACGTCATCGGACGCGAGGGGGTCGACCGCGTGTTCGACGTACTCCGTGCGCCGTTCACCGAGGAGCCGACGAACTGGTCCCGCCGCTACAAGGCGAACCTCGAGAAGCTGGCCTCGGGCGACGTCATCAAGGTCTCCGAGGTGGTCCGCGACCTGTGGCGTCGCGACCAGGACCGAGGGCTCTCAGCAGGAGAGAAGCGGATGCTCGCGAAGGCCCGCCAGATCCTGGTCTCTGAACTGGCATTGGCGGAGCAGACCGACGAGGAGCAGGCGTCGTCCGTCCTCGATGAGGTCCTCGCCTCCTGAGCCGACCGTCCGTTCGGGCTGGGCGCCCGAGAAGTAGGCTCGTGGCATGACTGCGATCGACGAACCGGGTGCCGTTGCCGACCCCTCCATGGACGGCCCGGCCGTCGGCGTGATCGTCGTGGCGGCGGGCAGTGGGACGCGCCTCGGTGCCGGGATCCCCAAGGCGTTCGTGTCGCTCGCCGGCAGCACCGTGCTCGAACACGCGCTCGCCCCGGTCTTCCGCCTGCGCGACGCGGTCCAGGTCGTCGTCGTGGTCCCCGCGGATCGCGTCGGTGAGGCTGAGACGATCGGTCGTCGCGCGGCGGGGAAGGCGGCCGACCACCTCCGTGTCGTCGCGGGAGGCGACACGAGACAGTCCTCCGTCCTCGCCGGACTCGCCGCCCTGTGGCCGGGAGTCCGCACGGTGCTCGTCCACGACGCCGCACGGGCACTCACCCCGACCGACCAGTTCGAACGGGTGATCGACGCCGCGGAGCGGACGGGGTGGGGCATCGTGCCGGGGCTCGCGGTGACCGACACGATCAAGCGGGTCGACGCGAGCGACCTCGTCGAGCAGACCGTGGATCGGGCCGCCCTCCGAGCCGTCCAGACACCGCAGGCGTTCCCGCGTGATGCCCTCGTCGCGGCCTTCCGCGTCGCCGAAGACCGCCTGGCAGCGGCCACCGACGATGCGGCGCTCTACGCGGACGCCGGACACCCCGTGCTCACCGTCGGCGGCTCGGAGGCGGCGTTCAAGATCACGACCCCGTGGGACGCCCAGCGTGCGGAGCGACTTCTGGCGGACCGGGAGCGGGACCAGGAGCACGAGGTGGGCGCTTGGCCGACCACCTCGATCAGGACCGGCATCGGCATCGACGTCCACGCCTTCGCCGACGACGGCGAGCTGAGCCTCGCCGGCCTCAGCTGGCCGGGGGAACGGCCGCTGGCCGGACACAGCGACGGGGATGCGGTCGCCCACGCCATCGTCGACGCCCTGCTGTCCGCTGCCGGCCTCGGCGACATCGGCTCCATGTTCGGCACCGACGACCCCCGCTTCGCCGGGGCGAGCGGCGAGGTCTTCCTGCGGGCGGCTGTCGAACGGCTGCACGCTGCGGGCTTCGTCGTCGTCAACGTCGCGGTGCAGCTCGTCGGCAACCGCCCGCGGTTCGCGCCGCGTCGGGCGGAGGCGGAGGGTGTGCTGAGCGCGCTGGTCCACGGACCGGTCAGCGTCGCGGCGACGACCACGGATGCGCTCGGGTTCACCGGCCGCGGCGAGGGCGTCACGGCCATCGCCACCGCCCTCGTCGAGCGCCGCTGACGGGTCGGTCCTCAGTCGGCGGACGTGCCCTCGTCGACCGATGCACTGAGCCCGAGGAACCGCCCGTATTCGCCGGCAGCTCGTCGGAACCCCGCCTGCACCCGCTGCGACAGCGGTTGGAACGGTGTCGGGGTGACGACGACGCCGGTCGCACTCGTCCGTCGGCGCCAGGTGCCGACGACGCGCCCGTCGACGGTGATCATCGGGAGGAAGATGCCGTTCGCGCCGGGCACGATGCGGTCTGCGAACGCCGCCGGGAGCGTCAACTCGCGGTCGCGGTAGCCGAGGAGCAGCTCGTCGAATCCGGGCAGCGCGAGCACCCGCGGTGGTCGTGGAGCAGCTGAAGGTCCGATGCCCTCGGCGGTCGACCAGCGGGTGACCCCGTCGCGCGACTCTGAGACCAGCCGTCCGGCGGCCACCTCGACGCCGCGTTTCGCCTGGGCGACGGTGAGCTTCGACCACCAGGTGAGGTCGGCGATCGTCGACGGGCCGTGGCCGGTGAGATACCGGACGACGAACTCTCCGAGCGCCTCGTCGGCCTCGAGTACCCGCGGGGCACGGATCCACTCCTCGCTCAGGACGAGTGCCTGTTGTCTTCCCGCGGGCGGTCCCCAGCAGACCACGCCCGACATCGCGAGTTCCATGATGAGGTGTGAACCTCGTTGTCCGTCGATCGGGATCCCGGCGTCGGTGTGGGCCGTCAGCAGCGCATCCCTCGTCGCGCGCCGATGCCCGCTGAGCAGTCGCTCGGTGAGTGCACGGGAGCGCGAGAAGGTCTCGGTGTCCAGCCCGAGCTGACGGTGTCTGGCCGCGATCGTCGAGCGGACCCGCGGGACACCGAGTCCGAGCAGCCACCCGAGGTCCTCGGCGGCGACGAGATGCAGGGTGCCGCGCATCGGCCAGGACCGGACGATCGAACCGTCCTCGAGCGCCAGGAGCACCTCGGCCATCGTCGTGCCGCTCGACCTGACGCCGACCGCCCACAGCGACGAAGCGAGGTCCTGGGCCTGGACCGCGAGCAGCTGCGAGACCACAGCCGTGGGGGAGTGGTGATCGCTTCCGTCGAGAAGCTGTGCCGCGAGTCGCGCACGGAGAACCTGCTGGTCGTCGCGTCCCGTGGTCATGGGACCATCATGCCCCGACGACGGCGGCTAGTCTGGTCTCGTGGCCCTCCGACTCTACGACTCGAAAACGCAGTCCCTCCGGGACTTCGTGCCGCTCCGCGAAGCCGAGGCGGGGCTGTACGTCTGCGGACCGACCGTGCAGTCCTCTCCGCACATCGGGCACCTGCGCAGCGCGCTCGTCTACGACCAGCTGCGACGCTGGCTGACGTCCTCCGGGCTCCGAGTCACACTCGTCCGCAACGTCACCGACATCGATGACAAGATCCTCGCGAACGCCGCCGCCGGCGTCGAGGGCGGCTTCGCCCAGCCCGGCGAGGAGTGGTGGGCGCTCGCCTACCGGTACGAACTCGAGTTCACGGCCGCCTACCGCGCCCTGGGCATCCTGCCGCCGAGCTACGAGCCACGCGCGACGGCGAGCATCCCGGAGATGCAGGAGCTCATCGAGCGGCTCATCGACGCCGGGCACGCGTACCCGGCTCCCGACGACTCCGGCGACGTCTACTTCGACACCGCCTCATGGAGCCGCTACGGCGAACTCACGCGGCAGAGCGCCGAGCACATGGAGGCCGCGACCGACGCCGACCCGCGCGGCAAACGCGATCCTCGCGACTTCGCGCTGTGGAAGGGCACCAAGCCTGGGGAGCCTCGCTCGGCGAGCTGGATGTCGCCCTGGGGCGAGGGACGTCCCGGCTGGCACATCGAGTGCTCCGCGATGTCGACCAAGTACCTCGGCGAGGAGTTCGACATCCACGGCGGCGGACTCGACCTCCGCTTCCCGCACCACGAGAACGAGCTCGCCCAATCGAGCGCAGCCGGCGACCCCTTCGCCCGGTACTGGTTGCACAACGGGCTGGTCGCCGTCACGGGCGGGCAGAAGATGTCGAAGTCCCTCGGCAACTCCGTCTACGCCGCCGACCTCCTGGCAGCAGCCCGGCCGCTCGTCGTCCGCTACTACCTCGGTGCAGCGCAGTACCGATCGACGCTCGAGTTCCATCCGGGCGCACTCGCCGAGGCCGAAGCCGCACTCGGACGCATCGAGGGCTTCCTCGATCGTGCCGCCCGCGCCGACCTGCTCACCGAGACGACCACGGCCGCCAGTCGAGCGACGCTCCCGGCCGCCTTCGTCGAGGCGATGGACGACGACCTGAACATCCCCCGCGCGCTCGCCGTGTTGCATGACGCCGTGCGCGTCGGCAACGCCGCCCTCGATGGCGGCGACGACCTGGCGACAGCCCGCGAGCGTGCGGTCGCCGTCCTCGACATGACCCGGGTGCTCGGCATCGACCCGACCGACCCCTCGTGGTCGTCGGGCACCGACCCCGTCACTCACCGATCCCTGTCCGCACTCGTCGAGCGTCTGCTCGTCGATCGCGCGGACGCCAGGGTCGCCAAGGACTTCGCAGCGGCCGACCGGATCCGCGACGAACTCACAGCGGCTGGGATCACCATCGAAGACACCCCGTCCGGAGCACATTGGAGTATCAGTGGCAAGTAAGCCTTCCCGCCCGACCGGGCCGAAGAAAGCGAAGAAGGGTCCCACCAAGGGCACCGGTGGCCTCGGCCGCAAGGCGCTCGAGGGTCGTGGACCGACCCCCAAGGCCGAGGACCGCGCCTGGCACCCCGCCGGCAAGCGGAAGGCCGCGCAGGAGCGCTACGCGGCTTCCGGCGGCACCGGCAAGCCAAGGCAGGCGGCCGGCCAGAACGGACGCCCGTCCACGAACGGCCGGACCAAGCAGAAGTCGAGCGACGAGTCCGAGGTCGTCACCGGCCGCAACTCCGTCCTCGAAGCGCTCCGCGCGAAGATCCCCGCCACCACGCTGTACGTCGCGACCCGCATCGAGATGGACGACCGGGTGAAGGAGGCGCTCAGCATCGCCACCCGACGCGGGATCCCGGTGCTCGAGGTCATGCGTCCGGAACTCGACCGCATGGCCGGGTTCGACGGCGTGCACCAGGGCCTCGCCATCAAGGTGCCGCCCTACGAGTACGCGCACCCCATGGAGTTGCTCGACCAGGTCATCGCCCGTGGCGAGAACCCGCTGTTCATCGCCCTCGACGGCATCACCGACCCCCGGAACCTGGGTGCGATCATCCGATCGACCGCAGCCTTCGGTGGTCACGGCGTGATCCTGCCGCAGCGCCGGAGCGTGGGCCTCACCGCCTCCGCGTGGAAGACCTCGGCCGGCGCGGCGGCTCGGACGCCGGTCGCGATGGCTGCCAACCTCACTCAGACGCTCAAGGCGTTCAAGGAGCGCGGCGTCTTCGTGATCGGTCTCGACGGCGACGGCGACGTCTCCCTTCCCGGGCTCGAACTCGCCGACCAGCCGATCCTCGTGGTCGTCGGCAGCGAGGGCAAGGGTCTGTCCCGCCTCGTCACCGAGACCTGCGACGCGGTCGTGTCGATCCCGATCTCGGCCTCGACCGAATCGCTCAACGCCGGGATCGCGGCCAGCGTGACGCTGTACGAGATCGCGCGTCGCCGGAACGCCGAGTAGGCGACCGGCGCTCGCGCCGCGCGAACGAGGACAGGCCCTCGGAACGGATCTCCGTTCCGAGGGCCTGTCTGTCGTCAGCCGAGGTGTCGGACCCGATCAGACGAGGTCTCGCCAGTCGACCGGTCCGGTCATGGCGGCGGGGATGCTGATCGCCTCGGTCGGCGGCACGATCATGGTCGCCTCGTCGCGGCGGTGTCGCAGGACGGTGTTCACGTAGGAACCGACGGCTTCCGCGAGGGGGATGTCGCGACCCTCGTTCTGCGCGAGGAACCAACGGTGCTCCAGAAGTTGGTGGAAGATCTCGGCGGGCTCGAGCTTGCCGCGGAGTTCGCGGGGGATCGCCTTCACCACCGGCTCGAACACGCGGATGAGCCACTCGTGGGCCGCCATCTCCTCGTCGAACCCGTCCTTCCCGAACGAGGCCGAATACGCGTCGAGGTCGTTGAGCAGGCGCCTCGCCTGGTTCTCGCCCGCGTCGAGACCGGTGAGCCGCAGGAGACGGCGCTGGTGATGCCCGGCGTCCACGACCTTCGGCTGGATCCGCACGGTCGAGCCCTCGTCGGTCGTCTTGATCGCGAGTTCCTCGATGTCGAAGCCGAGTTCGTTCAGGCGGTGGACGCGCTCGGTGATGCGCCAGCGCTCGGACGCGTCGAAGGACTCGGAGCCCGTGAGCTCCTTCCAGAGCGACCGGTAGGCGGCGACGATGCCGTTGCTCACGGTGACCGGGTCGAGCTCGGCGTCGGCGCGTCCGCCGGCCTCGAGGTCGAGGAGCTCGCCGGCGATGTTCACGCGGGCGATCTCGAGGTCGTTCTCACGCTGCCCGTTCGATAGGCCGCCCTCGTAGAGCTTGCCCGTCTCGGCGTCGACGAGATAGGCCGCGAAGGCGCCCGCGTCGCGCCGGAAGAGCGTGTTCGACAGCGACACGTCGCCCCAGAAGAAGCCGACGATGTGCAGTCGGACGAGGAGGACGGCGAGCGCGTCGACGAGGCGGGTCGCGGTGTCGGGCCGGAGGGTGCCCTGGAAGAGCGCGCGGTAGGGGAGTGAGAACTTCAGGTGCCGCGTCACGAGCACGCTCGGCAGCTCGCGGCCCTTGCGGTCGCTCCGGTTCGTGATGACCGCGAGGGGGTCGACGCAGGGGATGTCGAGGCGCTGCAGGGTGCGCAGCATGTCGTACTCGCCCTTCGCCATCTCCGCGGTCGTCTCCTTGACGGCGATGACGTAGCCGGACAGGTTCGCGAACCGGACCAGGTGGCGCGAGATGCCCTTCGGGAGCGAGGCGATCGCCTCATTCGGCCAGTTCTCGAGGGGGAGCTCCCAGGGGAGGTCGAGCAGCGCCGGGTCGACGGTGGCAGCGGTGATGTTCAATGCGCCGGACATGGTGCGGAGCGCTCCTCGGGGATCGTCGTGCAGAGACTGGACAAGCGAAAACGACGATGGCCGAGCGATCGGAGACCGACCGCTCGACCATCGTCGGCGGGAAACTAGATCGAGGAGGACACGACCGGCTTGTTGCCCAGACGCTCACCCGATGCCGAGTCGAACGCGTGCACGTGGTGCGGCGTCGGCGCGAGGAAGACCGTGTCGCCGATGTGCGCGTGGTTGCGGCCGTCGACGCGGGCGACGATGTCGGTACGCTTGCCGGAGACCTCGGTGTGGCCGTAGAGGTAACCGTCGGCGCCGAGCTCCTCGACGAGGTCGACGGTCACCTCGATGCCGGAGCCCGAGTTGCTGGACACGGTGATGTCCTCGGGTCGCACGCCGACCGTGACGTTCTTCGACGGAGCGGCGTCGGTGATCTCGCGCTCGACCGGGATGACGAAGCCGCCGAGCTTGATGCCGCCATCGGCGATCTCGCCCTCGAACAGATTCATGGCCGGGCTGCCGATGAAGCCGGCGACGAAGACGTTGTTCGGCTTCTCGTAGAGGTCGCGCGGGGTGCCGACCTGCTGCAGGATGCCGTCCTTGAGGACCGCGATGCGGTCGCCCATGGTG
Organism: Plantibacter sp. MMLR14_011; assembly: GCF_001865025.1. NCBI lineage: Bacteria > Bacillati > Actinomycetota > Actinomycetes > Micrococcales > Microbacteriaceae > Plantibacter > Plantibacter sp. MMLR14_011. The sequence goes on along the minus strand of NZ_MJGW01000017.1, from coordinate 578,213 downwards.
AGCGCCTCGGTCTGGTCGTGCGTGACGTAGACGGTGGTGACGCCGAGACGACGCTGCAGCGATGCGATCTGGGTGCGGGTCTGGACTCGGAGCTTGGCGTCGAGGTTCGACAGCGGCTCGTCCATGAGGAAGACCTGGGGCTGACGGACGATGGCTCGACCCATCGCGACGCGCTGACGCTGACCACCGGAGAGCGCCTTCGGCTTGCGGGTCAGGTAGTCCTCGAGGTCGAGGAGCTTGGCGGCCTCGAGCACGCGGGTGGCACGCTCTTCCTTGCCGACACCGGCGATCTTGAGCGCGAAGCCCATGTTCTCGGCGACGGTCATGTGCGGGTAGAGCGCGTAGTTCTGGAACACCATCGCGATGTCGCGGTCCTTCGGCGGCACGTCGGTGACGTCGCGGTCGCCGATGAAGATGTGGCCGTCGTTGACCTCTTCGAGGCCGGCGAGCATGCGGAGGGAGGTGGACTTGCCGCAGCCGGACGGGCCGACGAGGACGAGGAATTCGCCGTCGGCGACCTCGAGGTTCAGCTTGTCGACCGCGGGGCGGGTGCCACCCGGGTAGAAACGGGTTGCGTTGTCGAACGTCACAGACGCCATGGTTGTTCTCCTTCACCGGCAGGTACGTGCCGGACGATCCGTTGTGAATGGACGCGAACCCGTCATCGATGGCCGGTTCGCCGTCCCAGTATGCCACGACCTCCTGTGAATGGAAGGTCTAGCAGCCAGCGGATCTCCCGGTGGACGCACAGCCGGCTCCCGGCCTGGTTTGGGCCTCTCCCAGGCGGCAGGTCTACGATTACTCTGTTTGGCGCTGCCTCGTCTCCGCAGCGCGAGCCCCCCGAAACGAGGATCAATGTCTGGCGCTGGATCGCAGAACCGACCGACCAAGAACGAACGACGCGACGCGGCACGCGAGAAGGCGCGGGTGCTGCGCGAGCAGCAGAAGCGCCGCGACCGCCGCAACCGGGTGCTGCTCCAGGGCGGCATCGTGCTCGGTGCGCTCGCGATCGTGGCGGTGGTGGCGGTCATCATCGTGACGTCGATCAAGCCCGCCGGACCGGTCCCGACCGCGGCGAAGAACGACGGCTTCACCGTCTCCGCCGGCTTGCAGCTGGTCGGAGCCCCGGCCAGTGCGTCGACGCCCACGCCGAGCGCGACCGATCCGGCCGCCCCCGCCGAGACGCCGGCAGCCACCGAGACCCCCGCCGCCGACGGCGTCGAGATCTCCGTCTACCAGGACTTCCTCTGCCCCTACTGCGGTCAGTTCGAGACCACGAACGCCGAGCAGGTCAAGGGCTGGCTCGAGGCCGGTGCCGCGACGTACACGGTGCACCCCCTCGCAACGCTGAGCAACCTGTCGCTCGGGACGCAGTACTCGCTGCGCGCTTCGAACGCGGCCGCCTGCGTCGCGGAGTACTCACCGAACGACTTCTTCTCCTTCAACACCGCACTGTTCGAGAACCAGCCCAAGGAGAACACCGAGGGCCTGACCGACGCAGAGCTGAAGTCGATCGCCAAGGGAGTCATCTCCGGCGGCGAGAAGAAGATCAACGCCTGCATCGACGACGGCACCTACAAGTCGTGGGTGAAGGACTCGACCGACCGTGCGCGCAGCGGCCCGCTGCCCGGGACGGACGTCAAGAAGGTGGAGGGGACGCCGACCATCCTGGTGAACGGCAAGCAGTACACGGGTTCGCTCACCGACGCCGAGCAGTTCGCGGCGTTCGTCCTCGCCGTCTCGAGCGAGAGCTACTCCACCGGCACGCCGACGCCGGGTGCCAGCGAGTCGCCCGTGACCAACGGCTGATCCGCCGCCATCGTAGGATGGACGAGACCGGGGCCAGCCCCTGTCGGCCGACGTGGCGCAATTGGTAGCGCAACGCTCTTGTAAAGCGTAGGTTACGGGTTCAAGTCCCGTCGTCGGCTCCAGCCGAGAACCGCCCGCTCAGCCTGCTGAGTGGGCGGTTCCTCATTGGAAGGAACCCTCCCGTGACCCGTTTCCCAGCACCGCTCGCGCTCCTCATCGCCGTCGTCAGTGGCGCCTTCATCGCGGTGCAGGCCCGGTTGAACGGCGAGCTCGGTGCGCGTCTCGGTGACGGGTTCACCGCCGCCGCGATCTCCTTCGGGGGCGGCTTGATCATCCTCACGGTCGGACTCGCCGTCTCCCGCACCGGCCGTCGCGGGCTCGCCACGGTGATCGGTGCCGTCCGACGCCGGGAGATGCCCTGGTGGACGGTGCTCGGCGGCTGCGCCGGCGCCTTCCTCGTGCTGTCGCAGGGGCTCACCGCCGCCGCGCTCGGCGTCGCCCTGTTCACGGTCGCGGTCGTCGCCGGCCAGACCGCGAGCGGGCTGGTACTCGACCGGATCGGGTTCGGCCCGGGAGGCGTCGTCGGGTTGAGCGTCCAGCGCGTCCTCGGGGCGGTCGTCGCCCTCGTCGCGGTCGGCGTCGCCGTCTCGGGCGAGCTCGGGGGGAGCATCCCGCTCGGACTCCTCATCCTGCCGCTGCTCGCCGGGATCGGGATCGGCTGGCAGCAGGCGGTCAACGGTCGAGTCAAGATGCGGGCGCAGAGCACGCTCGCCGCGACGTTCATCAACTTCATCGTCGGGACGGTCGTGCTGGTCGTCGCCGCAGTGCTGCACGCGATCATCGTCGCGCCGCCCGGTCCGCTCCCGGGGGAGTGGTGGCTCTACCTCGGCGGCCCGATCGGATGCGTGTTCATCGCCGTGGCCGCGTTCCTCGTCCAGCACACGGGCGTGCTCATCCTCGGGCTCGGCACGGTGGCGGGTCAGACCCTGAGCGCGCTCGCTTTGGACGTACTCCTGCCCACCGACGACGGCGGCGTGCATGTCGCGACCGTCATCGGGACGCTCCTCGCGTTCGCCGCCGTGGCGATCGCATCGGCGCGGTTCAGGCGTCGTCCCGCGGCATCGTCGTCCGCTGACTGAGTCGAGCCGTCATCGGTCGGATGTCGTGAGCGACTCCGTCCTCAGGGCATGGAGCTGAGGTGCGCCTTCGCGTTGAACGTCTTGCGACGCCCCGTGCGGGCATTGCCGGGCTTCCCTCCGACGTACAGCCAACCCAGGAGCTCCTCGCCCTTCTTCAGACCGTGCGCCTTCCGGACCGCCTTGGCCCGGGTCGCGCCGCCGGTGCGCCAGAACACGCCCCAACCGGCGTCGTCGAGCAGGAGGCTGACCATGTGGGCCACTCCTGCCGCGACCGCCTCCTGCTCCCAGGCGGGCACCTTCGACTTCTTCACACTCACGACGACCGCGAGCAGCAGGGGCGCGCGGAGCGGCTTCGTCGAGGGCTTCGAGTCGCCCTCCGCCTTCGCGAGCGCCCGACCGAGCTTCACCCGGTCGTCGCCCCGGAGGGTGATGACCCGCCACGGACGCAGGGCGCTGTGGTCGGCCACTCGACCGGCCGCCCCGAGGACCTCGAGGAGTTCCGCGTCACTCGGAGCGACGTCGGTGACCTTCGACCACGAACGGCGCCCGGCGACGGCGGCCAGCACCGGGCGCTCGATCGGTTCGGTCACTCCGTCGTCTCGGCGGTGTCGGCCGCGGCGAAGTTGAGCGCGATCGAGTTCATGCAGTAGCGGTCACCGGTGGGCGTCCCGAAGCCGTCGTCGAACACGTGACCGAGGTGCGAGCCGCAGTTGGCGCAGCGGACCTCGGTGCGCACCATCCCGAGGGAACGGTCCTCGATGAGTTGCACCGCCTCGGGGTTCACGGACTCGTAGAAGCTCGGCCATCCGCAGCCGGAATCGAACTTGGTACCGCTCTTGAAGAGCTCGGCGTTGCAGGCGGCACAGGTGTAGAGGCCCGCGCGTGACTCGTCGAGGAGCTCACCGGTCCAGGCCCGTTCGGTCGCCGCTCCGCGGAGGACCTGATACTGCTCCGGCGTGAGTTCCTCGCGCCACTGCTCATCGGTCTTCGACACGTCGTACGTCATGCTGCTCCATTCGTCTCGGTCATCCTACGTGCGGGGCCGCCTCGTGCATGCGGCTCCCGACGTATTCCATAACACTGCACCGAGCCTGATCCTTCCCGGTGAACGTCGGCCCTCGCCGGGGTGGATGCGGCCCGGCGGCCATCGGCTGAATAGACTTGGAGCACGGCGGACCGGAGCACGACTCCAGGTCGCCGCATCGGCACCGATCGGCAGGAGACGAGCATGCAGTCAGCGTCGCGCACGCCTGCCGATGACGAGGCGTCGACGCCGACGGGCGGCCTCGAGCCGCGCGAGCTCGAGATCCTCGAGTTCGAGTCCCACTGGGTGCAGCACGTCGGGGCCAAGGAGGCCGCCATCCGCGACCGCTTCGCCCTGTCCCCGGCCCGGTACTATCAACTGCTCGGCGCGCTCATCGACTCGCCGTCCGCCCTCGCCCACGACCCCATGCTGATCAAGCGGCTGCAGCGCACCCGCGACGCCCGACTCTCGGCGCGAGGAGCCTCGGCTCCCCGCACCGACGGCTGAGCAGCTCCCGGAGACCACACCATGGCTGAATCCTTCCCGCCCGACCGCTTCGACGAGGTCCCCGACCTCAAGCGCGTCGGCGCACACCGTGCCCCTGCGCCCAAGGGACGCGGCTGGATCGCCTTCCTCGTCGCCGTCGTCGCAACGCTCGTCCTTGTGGGGATCGGCACCTTCGCCCTGTTCGGACTGAACGACCGGATCGACTTCTTCGGCGGCTCGCAGAGCCCGAGCGCCACGCCCACGCCGACCCCCACCCCGACCGAGGCGGCCCCCGTCGTCGACCCCGCGGCCAGCATCCTCGTCCTGAACGGCACACCCACTGCCGGCCTCGCCGCATCGGCGGCGGCGGCGATCACGGCCGCCGGCTTCACGCAGCAGATCCCGACGAGCGACGCCAGCACCGAGGACGTCACGGCGAGCGGCGTCTACTACCAGGATCCGTCGCAGGAGGGCGTCGCCCGCGCCATCGCGAACGCACTCGGCGGTATTCCGATCCAGATCACGGACACGTACGCGATCCCCGTCGAGGAGGGCGAGGCGCCGGTCCTCCGCATCGTCGTCGTGGTCGGCGCGGACTACCAGCCGGCAGCCTGAGCGCGGCTGGAGCAGGTCGATCGGTCAGGTCGCCGGCTCGCCGTGTTTCCGGAGTGTTTCCTCCATGTTGAGTTGTCGTATCACTCCGCCCCGTTTGCCGATTTCGGGGTGAATCCGCGCGGTGCCCCGGATTAGTATCTGGAATTGGCCGCTCATCCCGTCCCGTCTCGACTCGCCCCCGGGTCCGCTTCGGCGCAGGGTGGCCGCCGGGATCCCGATCCCGGATGGCAGGTCCGGGTCCGGCAACAGTCGGGCGCCGAGAGCACGCAGCAATGGGAGTATGAAATGGCGAACGGAACCGTCAAGTGGTTCAACGCTGAGAAGGGCTTCGGCTTCATCACGGTCGACGGCGGCGGACAGGATGTCTTCGTCCACTACTCGGCGATCGACATGAGCGGCTACAAGTCCCTGGAAGAGGGCCAGGCGGTCGTCTTCGAGGTCGGCACGGGAGCAAAGGGGCCCCAGGCCGAAGGTGTGCGCCTGGCGTAGCCGCTGATCAGGCACGCGATTCCTGCGACGCCGTCCACTCCGGTGGGCGGCGTCGTTCGTCGTTCCGGGGCGGATCCCGGGAGTTCGCTCAGGGCTCCGGTGCTCACTTGCACTCCCACCCCCTGAGTGCCAGAATCGACTTAGCACTCGTACTCATTGAGTGCTAACAACGTTCATGACGTCCGGGAGGGACGAAAAACACACATGGCTAAGATCATTGCTTTCGACGAGGAGGCCCGTCGCGGCCTCGAGCGTGGACTGAACATTCTTGCTGACACGGTCAAGGTCACCCTTGGGCCGCGCGGTCGCAACGTTGTCCTCGAGAAGAAGTGGGGCGCCCCCACGATCACCAACGACGGCGTGTCCATCGCCAAGGAGATCGAACTCGACGACCCGTACGAGAAGATCGGCGCGGAGCTCGTCAAGGAGGTCGCCAAGAAGACCGACGACGTCGCTGGCGACGGCACCACCACGGCGACCGTGCTGGCACAGGCGCTCGTTCGCGAGGGCCTCCGCAACGTCGCCGCAGGCGCCGACCCCATCAGCCTCAAGCGCGGCATCGAGAAGGCCGTCGAGGCCGTCACGGTCGAGCTCATCGCCAACGCCAAGGAGGTGGAGACCAAGGAGGAGATCGCTGCGACCGCTTCCATCTCCGCTGGCGACACCACCATCGGCGAGATCATCGCCGAGGCGATCGACAAGGTCGGCAAGGAGGGCGTCGTCACCGTCGAGGAGTCGAACACCTTCGGCACCGAGCTCGAGCTCACCGAGGGCATGCGCTTCGACAAGGGCTACCTGTCGCAGTACTTCGTGACCGACCCCGACCGCCAGGAAGCGGTGTTCGAGGACCCCTACATCCTCATCGCCAACCAGAAGATCTCCGCGATCAAGGACCTCCTGCCGATCGTCGACCAGGTCATCCAGTCGGGCAAGCAGCTCCTCATCATCGCTGAGGACGTCGACGGCGAAGCTCTCGCGACGCTCGTCGTCAACAAGATCCGTGGCATCTTCAAGTCCGTCGCCGTCAAGGCTCCGGGCTTCGGCGACCGCCGCAAGGCTCAGCTGCAGGACATCGCCATCCTCACCGGTGGCCAGGTCATCTCCGAGGAGGTCGGCCTCAAGCTCGAGACCGTCACCCTCGACCTGCTCGGCCGTGCCCGCAAGGTCGTCATCACCAAGGATGAGACCACCATCGTCGAGGGTGCCGGCGACGCCGACGCCATCGCCGGTCGTGTCTCGCAGATCCGCAAGGAGATCGACAACACCGACAGCGACTACGACCGCGAGAAGCTCCAGGAGCGTCTCGCCAAGCTCGCGGGCGGTGTGGCGGTCATCAAGGCCGGTGCAGCGACCGAGGTCGAGCTCAAGGAGCGCAAGCACCGCATCGAGGACGCCGTTCGCAACGCGAAGGCCGCCGTCGAAGAGGGCATCGTCGCCGGTGGTGGCGTCGCCCTGATCCAGGCCGGCAAGACCGCGTTCGAGAAGCTCGAGCTCGTCGGTGACGAGGCGACCGGTGCGAACATCGTCAAGGTCGCCATCGACGCTCCGCTCAAGCAGATCGCGCTCAACGCAGGCCTCGAGCCGGGCGTCGTCGCCGACAAGGTCCGCAACCTGCCCGTCGGACACGGCCTCAACGCCGCGACCGGTGAGTACGTCGACATGCTCGCTGCCGGCATCAACGACCCGGTGAAGGTCACGCGCTCCGCGCTGCTCAACGCAGCGTCGATCGCCGGCCTGTTCCTCACCACCGAGGCCGTCGTCGCCGACAAGCCGGAGAAGAACCCGGCTCCGGCCGGCGACCCGACCGGTGGCATGGACTTCTAAGTCCGACAGCAACACCTGCGCAGGGCGTCTCCTTCGGGAGGCGCCCTGCGTCGTTTCGCCATGCCGCATCGGGGAGGACCCTCGACCTGTATGCCCGTTCCCGCATGGGCCCGTCAGTCGTTGTAGAGACGTGATCGGAACGGCATATCGACGCGTGTGGCATTTCCTATGATCGAGCTATGAGACGCATCGGGGGAGCGGCGATCGCCGCCGTAGTGATTCTGGGGCTGAGCGCGTGCACGCCGGCCGAACCGAAGCCGACGGAGACGTCCACACCGGTGCCGTCCGCGACACCGACCACCGCCCCTGGGCCCACCACCCCGGTCAGCTCGTACGGACTCGGATGCAAGGACCTCGTCCCAGCCGACATCGTCAGCTCGGCACTCGCGCCCTCCGTCGTGCTCGAGGCCCCGTTCACGGATGACGTCAACGCGACACCGATCAATACGGCGCCCGTAGCGCTCGGAGGACTGCAGTGCAGCTGGGGGAACGGGGAGCCCCGCAGTCGGCTGCAGGGAGGCTCTCCGCTCGGGACCGAGCGCTGGGCGCAGGTGCTGGTGCTCCCTCAGGCGTCGGCCCGCTGGCAGCCGTTCTTCGAAGGTTGGACGTCGGGCGAGCCCGGCCCCTGGGAGAACTCCACGCCGCTCTCCTGCTTCACCGGTGACGGACGTGTGCTCGATGTGTGCAGTATGCAGTTCCTCGTCGGCGACAGCTGGGTGGAGGTCCTCATCGACGGCCCGGCCGACAATGTCGCCGAGTCCGACAAAGCGGCGCTGAACGCGGTCATGCCGTTCGTCGAATCGATCAGGACCGCATTGGAGCCGACGGCGAGTGCGCCACGTTTCGACTGGGGCGACACGACGGCCGGGCCAGCTGTCCTGCCGACCGAGTGCGAGGGCTTCGTGCCCGAGGCGACGATGAGTGACCTCCTCGGCCAGCAACTGGTGTACACGTCGGCGCCGAAGAAGGGCGGTTCGGCCAGTCGAGGGGCCGCCGACGATTTGGGCGTCCCGGACTGTATCTTCGGGCTCCCTGACAGCGATTCGGCTCGCGGATTGCTCACCGCCCTGCCCCGTGGACAGTGGGCCTATGAGCAGTTGGTCGAGACGCGGATGAAGGACGGTGCGGACATCAGCTTCCTGGCGCTCGACGGCTTGGGATCGCGCGACGCCTTCCTGCAGTGCCGGACGGAGATCTTCTCGTCGTGCAGCGTCCACCTCACGGTCGACGGTCATTGGCTGCGCATCGATGTCAGTAACGAGAGCTCGGCCGATCCGGTTTACGGGGTCTCCGAGCTCGGCGCACAAGCGACGGCTTATGCTCAGGCTGCCGCGGCCGGGGTCCTGAGCGGCCGTTGAGCCGCACCGTCGCCGGAGGTCGCGGGAGCCCGCCGACGCAGGTCCGTGAACCGCGTCGGCGGTCAGCCGCTCACCCGCTGAACATGCTGGCGTTCGCCCGCTCGATCTCGGCGTACTGTGTACCCGCGACAGCGAGTGCTCGACTGATCTCGCCGAGGTTCTCTTCGACCTGACGCTGGGTGCCTCTCCAGCGCTCGACGACACCGTGGAATGCGGCCGCCGCCGCGCCGGTCCATTGGCCGTCGAGTGCCGCCAGCTGCGTGTGCAGGCGGGCTACTTCGTTCTGGATCTGCTCGATCGTGACGCGTGCCGCCGTGGAAGCGCGTTCGACCGCGTCGCTGTCGACCTGGAAAGTGGCCATCGGGAACTCCGTTCGTCCGGGCGATGCCTGTCATCGCCGCTACCGAGACGGTAGGTGCTCGCCACCGGCCGGAACCGGCGAGAATGGCCTCGGGCGCGCAGTCCGGAGCGGGCCGCAGCCTGTGGAGGAGGGTCGAGCCAGCCCGCCGGCGGGTCAGGCCGGAGGGCCCGCGATGACGATGGGGCTCGTGGCCGCTGACGGTGCGAGCGGCAGGATGACGCGGAACGTCGCGCCGCCGCCGGGGGTCTCGGTCACGTCGACCGTGCCACCGTGCGCCGCGACGATGGAGGCGACGATGGCCAGTCCGAGGCCGCTGCCGCCCGTCTCGCGGGTCCGCGAACTGTCGGCACGCCAGAAGCGCTGGAAGATCTTCTCGCGGATCTGTGGCGGGATACCCTCGCCGTGGTCGACGATGGCGATGCTGGCGGTCCCGGCGCGGGCGTCCGTGCCGACCGCGAGCTCGATCGGACTGTCGGCGGGCGTGAAGCGCAGGGCGTTTCCGATGAGGTTCGTGACGACCTGCCGGATCTTGTTCTCCTCGCCGAGGACGATCGGTGGCACGGCCAGGGTCAGTGGTTCGGCGATGGGCTTCGTGTCGGGCGTGGTGGCGTCGCCGGAGGGCTTCGGCCGACGCCGGAAGCGGTTGAACGTCGCGCCGAAGATCGGCCCGGTCGAGCCCGTCTGGGCTGGTGCCTCGGCAGCGGCCGGGGACTCGCTCGTCGCCTGGGCGGCGTCGTCGTCGGCCGCTCGCACCATGCGTTCGTCGCGGACGACCTGGACCGTGCGCCCGGGGGCCTGGGCGGTGGTGTCGAGCGCGGCGTCGCGTGCGATCGGGAGCAGGTCGACGGGGGCGACGTTCAGTGGTCGCGTCTCATCGAGGCGGGCGAGCTGGAGGAGGTCCTCGACGAGCGCACCCATGCGGATGGCCTCCTTCTCGATGCGCTCCATGGCTTGCGCCACGTCCTGCGGCGTCTGGAGGGCGCCCATCCGGTAGAGCTCGGCGTAGCCGCGGACGGAGACGAGCGGGGTGCGCAGCTCGTGGCTCGCGTCGCCGACGAAATTCCGCATCTGCTCGATGGTCTTTCCACGATCCGAGTAGGCGCGGTCGATGCGAGCGAGCATCGTGTTGAGCGATCGGCTGAGTCGCCCCACCTCGGTGTTCGGCGTCGAGCCCGCGAGTCGCTGGCTGAAGTCGCCGTCGGCGAACGCGGCGGCCGTCCGTTCCACCTGGCGAAGCGGTTCGAAGGTCCCGGTCACCAGCCACCGGGTGAGGAGTGCCCCGACCACGATGATGAGCACGCCGAGGACGAAGAAGATCGTGAGGTAGGTCGCGATGGTGTTGTCGGTGCCCTGCATCGAGATGGCGACCCATGCCGCTCCCGTGCGGAAGCCGTCGAGGGTGACCGGGACGGACACCGCGTGGTACACGATCGTGCCGCTCGCGTTGGTGGTCGTGTAGATCTGGGTCCCGCTCGCGGCGACGTCGTTCGCGCTGAGGTGCGCCGGGTGCTCGGGAGCGATGCTGTCGTCCCAGCCGGAGGAGGCCCGGAGTTCGCCGTTCGTGTCGTACACGGCGACGAACAGCGTCGAGGGGGCGTCGAGCTGGAGCTGACCGTCCTCGGAGATCTCACCGACGATCTTGCCCTTGGCGGCAGTGACCAGACTGTCGTTCGCCTGCTGGGTGAGGACCTCCTTGAGGAGCGGGGTCGTCCCCATGCCTGCGACGAGCAGACCGAAGGCGAGGACGAGCACCGTCACCCCGGTGATCTTCGTCCGGAGTGAGACGCTGCTCCACCAGGTGGACAGGGAATCGGCCATCGGGTGGGGGCTACGCCTTTCCGGCCTTGAGCATGTAGCCGAATCCGCGCTTGGTCTGGATGAGCGGCTCGCTGGAGAACTGGTCGAGCTTCCGGCGCAGGTAGGAGATGTAGCTCTCGACGATGCCGGCGTCGCCGTTGAAGTCGTATTCCCAGACGTGGTCGAGGATCTGGGCCTTCGACAGGACGCGGTTCGGGTTGAGCATGAGGTAGCGGAGGAGCTTGAACTCGGTCGGGCTGAGGTCGATGGGGGTGTCACCGACGAGGACCTCGTGGGTGTCCTGGTCCATCGTCAGCTCGCCGGTGCGGATCACCGCGTCCTCGTCGGCCTGCATCGTCCGGCGGAGGATGGCCTTGATGCGTGCCACGATCTCGTCGAGGCTGAACGGCTTGGTGACGTAGTCGTCGCCGCCGACCGTCAGGCCCGTGATCTTGTCCTCGGTGTCGTCCTTCGCGGTGAGGAAGAGGATGGGCGCCGTGTAACCGGCGCTGCGGAGGCGCTTGGTGACGCCGAAGCCGTTCATGTCCGGCAGCATCACGTCGAGGATGATGAGGTCTGGCTCCTCCTCGAGGACCGCCGAGATGGCGGCTGCGCCGTTGCCCACGGCACGGACGGCGAAGCCGGCGAATCGCAGGCTCGTGGTGAGGAGGTCGCGGATGTTCGGTTCGTCGTCGACGATGAGGATGCGGGGTCCGGTCATGACACCATTATCTGCACGTTTCTTGAGACTTTTCTGAGAGCCGGATTCACGCGTTCTGGAGGGCGTGGGCGTCGAGGATCGTGTAGCTGTAGCCCTGCTCAGCGAGGAACCGCTGCCGGTTCTGCGCGAACTCCTGATCGACCGTGTCGCGCGACACCAGGGTGTAGAAGCTCGCGGTGAGACCCGTGGACTTCGGGCGCAGCAGGCGGCCGAGACGCTGCGCCTCCTCCTGCCGTGAACCGAACGACCCCGACACCTGGATGGCGACGGTCGCTTCGGGCAGGTCGACCGAGAAGTTCGCGACCTTGGAGACGACGAGCACCTGCTCGGTGCCGTCGCGGAAGGCCTGGTAGAGCCGTTCGCGCTCGTCGACCGGCGTCGCCCCCGTCAACTGCGGGGCTCCCAGCGTCTCGGCGAGCTCCTCGATCTGATCGAGGTACTGTCCGATGACGAGGATCTGCTCGCCGCGGTGCCGTTCGACGAGCTGTCGGACGACGTCGAGCTTCGCCGGGGCGGTCGCGGCGAGGCGGTACCGCTCGTCGTCGGCCGATGCGGCATAGGTGAGTCGGTCGGCCTGGGGCAGGTCGACGCGTACCTCGAAGCACGCGGCGGGGGAGATGAAGCCCTGCGCCTCGATCTCCTTCCACGGGGCATCGAACCGCTTCGGGCCGATGAGCGAGAAGACGTCGCCCTCGCGGCCGTCCTCGCGGATGAGCGTCGCCGTCAGGCCGAGGCGACGCCGCGCCTGCAGCTCGGCGGTGAGCTTGAAGACGGGAGCCGGGAGCAGGTGCACCTCGTCGTACACCACGAGGCCCCAGTCCATGGCGTCGAGCAGCGCGAGGTGCGCGTACTCACCCTTCCGCTTGGCCGTGAGGATCTGGTAGGTCGCGATCGTGACCGGTTTGACCTCCTTCACCTGCCCCGAGTACTCGCCGATCTCCTCGGCGGTGAGGGAGGTGCGCTTCAACAACTCGTCGCGCCACTGCCGCGCCGACACCGTGTTCGTGACGAGGATGAGGGTGTTGGTGGACGCCGTCGCCATCGCTCCGGCGCCGACCAGGGTCTTGCCCGCACCGCAGGGGAGCACCACGACGCCGGAACCGCCGGAGAAGAAGTTGTCGACCGCTTGCTGCTGATAGTCGCGGAGGTGCCAGCCGTCCTCGACCAGGTCGATCTGGTGCGGCGTGCCGGCCGTGTATCCGGCGAGGTCTTCGGCGGGCCAGCCCAGCTTCACGAGTTCCTGTTTGAGTGCGCCACGTGCCCACGGCTCGACGAGGAAGGTGTCCGGCGTCGGATGCCCGATGAGCAGTGGCGCGATCTTCTTGGCGCCGGCCACCTCGGTCAGGATCGGGAGGTCCGTCGAGCGGAGGACGAGCTCACCCTCCTCGGAGCGTTCGATCACGAGCCGTCCGTAGCGGTTGACGGTCTCGCGCATGTCGATCGTTACGGACGCGGGGATGGAGAACTTCGAGTACCGCTCCAGCGTCTCGATCATCTGGTCGGCATCGTGCCCGGCGGCCCGCGCGTTCCAGAGTCCGAGACGGGTGATCCGGTAGGTGTGGATGTGCTCCGGCGCACGCTCGAGCTCGGCGAACACCGAGAGATCGTGGCGGGCGTCCTCGGCGAGCGGGTGGGCGACCTCGAGCAGCACGGTGCGGTCGCTTTGGACGATCAGTGGTCCATCAGACATAACGGTCGAGTCTACCGGCGGATCCGGTGCGCAACCCCCTTGAGTGGGCGCTCAGCCGGCGATCCGGACCTCGGTGATCATCGCGAGCGGCAGGGTGCGTTCGACGTCGGCCGACCGGTCCAGACCGCGCAGACGACCACCGGCGAGACTCACCGGCTCGATCGTGAACGTGGATCGTCGCTCGCCGTGCTGCAGCTGCACGGTGACCGGCGTGTGGTCGCGGACGGCGATCTCCAGCTGCTTGGACAACCACGCGGAGCTGGTGTCCCCGCGGTCGTCGGCGCGGAGCCGCGCCACCAGGTCCGGTTCCGTCGAGGCGGCCGGAGCGGAGACCGCGGCGCGCATGACCGGCTGCCGGCGGATCCGGAGCGGGGCGCCGTCGTCGTCCTCCGCGACCACCGGATAGCGCGCGTCGTGGAGGGCCCAGTAGACCGTCGCCGCCTCGATCCGGCTGGTGAGCCGGTGCTCGTCGCTCGGCCGGAGACCGAGCGCCACGAGGCTCTGGTCGACCGAGATCGCCGCGATCAGGCCGGCGTCGTCGGAGCGGATGTAGCTGCTTTGTCCGGGATCGGCCGAGGCGTCGGCTGACGCGCGGATCGTCCCGACACGGACGAGGCCGAATCGGGATGCGGCCTCGGACACGAGGTACCGCAGGGGCTGGGGGACGCCGGTCAGGGAGATCGACTCGAGGTACGCGAGCAGGTCCTCGGCCGTGTCCCCGTCGGCGAGGGCCCGGGTGACGCTCGCGGTCGTGATGCGGTACCTCGACGCCTGGGCGCGCCCCTCCGGTTCCGCGAGGGCCCGGAGTCGGACGTCGAGTTCCGCCGTCGGGGGACCGAGCGCGATGACCGTCAGGTCGTCCTGGAGGACGACCTGCGACACCTCGGCGGGGAGCATGGACGCGAGCGCCGAGGCCGCGTCGGCCGCGTGGCCGTCGACGAGGAGTCGTCCGAACCCGCTGGTCGCCCCGTCGACGGTGATCCCGAGCAGCTCGGCGACGGCGTCGACCGCTCGCGTCGGTGCCACGACGGCATCCTCCGCCAACGGGTACCACCAGCTGAGCTCCTCGACCAGATCGACGGAACCGCGTCGGTACGCGGTCAGGATGTGATCGCGGACCGTGGCAGGGATCGCGTCGCGCCACGCCGTCGCGAGACGGAGCCAGCGTTCCGCCGTGGCCGACGCCAGCCAGGCCTCACCGACCTCGCTCAAGCGGATGGCGGAGCCGATCGCGTCCGTGAGCCCGGCAGCCGACGCCACGGACAGGGCGAGCTCGATCTGTTCGGGTGTGCTCGCCGCCGCCGCTGCGAGCCGTTTGAGGTCGGGCATGGACGGGGCACCACGGCCGAGCAGACGGGCGGGCTCGCGGTCGAGTTCGTGGAGGCTCTCGCCGACGATGCCGACGGCGCCGGCCGCACGCTCGCTCGCGAGGGCGTCCGTGTCGGGTGATGGTCGGGTCACGGGGGATGTCGGCGCCTCGACCGGAAGCTGGAGTTCGGCACGGCCGGGCTTGCCGCTCGCCGCCCACTCCTCGAACACCGCGGCCACCGCGTTCACCGGCCTGATCGGACCGGCACCGTCGTCCAGCACCAGGATGTCCTGCTGCAGCCGCTCCAGGGCGGCATCCACCTCCGACTCGTCGCGTCCGAGCGTGGTCGCGAGCGACTGGCGCTCCGTCCCGTCCAGCGAGGCGGCGAGCACGGCGAGGGTGTCCCGGTCGAGCAGCGCCATCCGGCGGGCGACGCTCGCCTCGTCCAACAGTGCTTCGGCGAAGTCGAAGAAGTCCGCGATGCGGGCTGACGAGGCCCTGCGGTCGGGCGTCAGCCTGCGGAGCCCGTCGTCCGGGAGCTCCCGGAGGCGGCGCGCGATCGCGAAGGCCTCGCCCATGGTCGTCAGCGCGGCGACTGACCGCGGGACTCGCGGGACCGTCGAACGGCACCCACGATGATGAGCGTGATCAGCATCAGGAAGGCGATCGGGAGTCCGACGAGCGGCAGGATCGTCACGACCGGCCAGGCGCCGACGGCGAAGTCGCCCTGCTCGAGGCCGGTGGCGGTGCCGACCATCACCGCGACGAACGCGGCGATCGACACGGCGACGATCGTCACGACCATGTAGGCCAGGATCCGTTCGGGCCGCGAGATGCTCGGCGTCTGCTCATCAGTCACGCTCCCAGGATAGAGGCACGCGGCTGCTGCACCGAATAGGCTGGGGGCCGAGGACCGATGGTCCTCGCGATCGCGCGTCCTGCGCGATCACCGCACGGCGCTGCATTTCTGCGCACGACACACAGCGAGGTTCCCATGCCCACCGGCAAGGTCAAGTTCTACGACGAGGAGAAGGGCTTCGGCTTCATCAGCTCCGATGACGGCCAGGAGGTCTTCCTGCACGCTTCCGCACTGCCCGCGGGCACGGCCGGCGTGAAGCCGGGGACGCGGCTCGAGTTCGGCATCGCCGACGGCAAGCGCGGCGCCCAGGCGCTGTCCGTGCGCGTCCTCGAGGCTCCGCCCAGCCTCGTCAAGCTGAAGCGCAAGCCGGCCGACGACATGGCGATCATCGTCGAGGACCTCGTGAAGCTCCTCGACGGCATCGGTGGCGACCTGCGCCGCGGCAAGTACCCGAACAGCAGCCACAGCAAGAAGATCGCTGCCGTGCTGCGCAAGGTCGCGGACGAGCTGGATGCCTGAGGCGGGCCAGGAGACACCGGCCGAGGATCGCGACGTCACGGCCGACGCGGACGCCCGACCCCTGTCGGACGAGCACCGCTCGGACGACGGCGCCGACGGCGAGCCGACCCCGGCACCCGTGCCGGACGAGACGCTGATCGCGGCAGTCGAGCTCGCGCGTGAAGCGCTGCAGGAGATCACGCCCGCGAGCACGGTGGGTGAGCCGGCCGGGCACGTCGTGGTCGACGATCACGTCGTCTCGTTGCTGTTCGCGAACACGATGGCCGGCTACCCGGGATGGTTCTGGACGGTGACGCTCTCGCGGACCGCCGACGACGCCGCGCCCAACGTGCTCGAGACGGAGCTGATGCCCGGTGACGGCGCGTTGCTGGCTCCGCAGTGGGTGCCGTGGTCGGAGCGCCTCGCGGACTACCGCGCCGCGCAGGAGGCCGCGGCCGCTGCCGCGGCTGACGACGCGCTCGACGACGCTGATGACACCGACGAGTTCGACGACGACGTCGCGCTGTCCGGGGATCCCCGCGACCGGGACCGCGACGGCATCGAGCTCGAGTACGACGAGGACGACGTCGATGCGGCGTCGGACGACTCCGACGACGACGACGACGATGAATCGGACGACGACGACTCCGATGAGGACGACGAGGACGATTCCGACGAGGAAGACGACTCCGACGAGGACGACGACCGGTTCGAGGACGAGTAGCACTCGCGCACCACCCGACAGACGAACGGGCGGCCGGACCTCGAGAGGATTCGACCGCCCGTTCGGCGTTCAGCGGGGGAGGCGGATCAGAGCGCCCCGACGACGTGTTCGATGCTCGCGATGAGCTGACGGACGTCTGCGGGGTCGATCGCCGTGAAGGTCGCGACGCGCAGCTGGTTGCGACCGAGCTTGCGGTAGGGCTCGGTGTCGACGATGCCGTTCGCCCGCAGGGTCTTCGCCACCAGCGCCGCGTCGATGGCGTCGTCGAAGTCGATCGTGACGACGACCTGCGAGCGGTGGTCGGGGTCCGTCACGAACGGCGTCGTGTAGGAGGTGCGCTCGGCCCACTCGTAGAGGGCGCCTGAGGATTCGGCCGTCCGTGCCGACGCCCAGGCGAGGCCGCCGTTGCCGTTGATCCACGAGATCTGTTCCTCGAGGAGCACGAGCGTCGACAAGGCAGGCGTGTTGAGCGTCTGCTCGAGTCGGGAGTTGTCGACCGCGTTCTTCAGGCTCAGGAACTCCGGGATGTAACGCCCGCTGGCGGCGATCCGTTCGATGCGCTCGATCGCTGCGGGGGAGCAGAGGGCGAACCACAGGCCGCCGTCGGATGCGAAGTTCTTCTGCGGTGCGAAGTAGTAGACGTCCGCCTGGCTCGCGTCGAAGTCCACACCACCGGCGGCACTCGTCGCGTCGATCACCGTGAGTGCACCGGCGTCGCCGGAGACGCGTCGCACCGGGGCCATGACACCGGTCGAGGTCTCGTTGTGCGGCCAGGCGTACACGTCGACGCCCTCGACCACCTCGGGGTCGATGCGGGATCCACCCGGCACCTCGCGGACGTCCGGAGCGGTGAGCCACGGGGCGCCGGCCGCCTTGGCGAACTTGCCGCCGAACTCACCGAAGACGAGGTTCTGGCTGCGCTGCTCGATGAGGCCGAAGGCGGCGGCGTCCCAGAACGCGGTCGAGCCGCCGTTGCCGACGATGATCTCGTAGCCCTCGGGAGCGCGGAACAGCTCGGCCAGGCCGGCGCGGACACGGCCGACGAGCTGCTTGACGGGAGCCTGTCGGTGGGAGGTGCCGAGGAGGGACAGGCCGGCCTCGGAGAGCGCTGCGATCTGCTCGGGTCGGATCTTGGAGGGGCCGCAGCCGAATCGACCATCGGCGGGCAGAAGGGACGTGGGAATCGTGATCTCCGGCATACGGCGATTCTAGAGGCGGGGGCCTCATGGCGTCGTGCCACGCAGCCGGATGCGTCCACCCGGGGCGGAGTGGCTTGGCGCGGGAACGTCGCCGCCGCGCACTAGGCTTACCGGGAACGTGCAATCGGGCAGGGAGGGCGTCGATGACCGATTTGATTGACACCACAGAGATGTATCTCCGCACCATTCTGGAGCTCGAGGAGGAGAACATCATCCCGCTTCGTGCGCGGATCTCCGAGCGCCTCGGGCACTCCGGACCGACGGTCTCGCAGACGGTCGGTCGGATGGAGCGCGACGGACTCGTCGTCGTGTCGGGGGACCGGCACCTCGAGCTCACCGAACCGGGCCGTCGCAAGGCTGTCCACGTCATGCGGAAGCACCGCCTGGCGGAGCGCCTCCTGAGCGACGTCATCGGCCTGGAGTGGGAGTTCGTCCACGAGGAAGCCTGTCGCTGGGAACACGTCATGAGTGAGCAGGTCGAGCGCAAGCTCCTCGACATGCTCAACCACCCCACCGAGTCGCCGTACGGCACCCCGATCCCCGGACTCGACGAGTTCGGCGACAGCCCCGCCGTCGCCTTCTCGCAGGGCGTCATCAACATCGTGGGTCTCGTCGAAGGACGCTCCGAGCCGGTCACGGCGACGGTCCGACGTCTCGGCGAACCGGCGCAGGTCGACCCCGAGCTGCTCCTGCAGCTCAAGCAGGCCGGCGTCATGCCGGGTCGCGCGGGAACCTTCGCGGCAGCGGGCGGCTACGTGCTCGTCACCATCGACGGTGTCGAGGGCGGCCTCGAGCTGCCCAACGAGCTCGCGACGCACATCTTCGTGGAGACCCCTGCCGCGTGAGCATGAGACGCGTATGAGGATTCCCTCATGTGCCCGTTTTCCCGTGATCGAAACGTGACTTTCTGAGGGGTAACCCGTAGGCTGTCACTCGTCCTGAAGGCCATGATCTGGCTCAAGGAAGACGACCGAGGCACCCCCTAGCCCGTCCCTCGGCCACACGAACCGACATCAATCGTCGGATGGGGCTGCGCCATGCCGATCGCACGACCGCGATCGTCGTCGCTCATGCGGGGTGCCGGAGGAATCCACTTGACTGCAGCTGGCGAGAGCGGCCCCGACCAGGCCGAGACGACCCCGAACGTCCCCCTCACCCGGAAGCAGCTCCGACTCCAGGAGCAGGCCGCGAAGCAGGCGGAGGCGACCACGCCGTCCCAGACGGGCGCAGACGATGCGCTCGTCACCGAGGTCGCTCCGGACGCAACCGTCGACCACCCCGAGATCGTCCTCGACGATGCCGTGGTCGAGGAGGTCGACGCCGCCGTCACGACCGGTGAGGTCCGTGTCGACCAGCGGCCGCTGACGAAGCCCGCCGCACCGGAGCCGACGGCCCCGCAGTCCTTCACCGTGACGTCCGCCACCGACGCCTCGTTCGCGACCGCCGCTCCGCTCCGCACCGGTGCGGATCGCGTCGCCCGCAACAAGCCCCCGGTCAAGCCGTCCGCGTCGACGGTCGCCGTGCGCAAGCCGAAGCCGTCCGGAGCCCGACCCGGCTCCGTCCGCGGCGTCGCCACCATGGCCTTCCTCGTGCCGGCACTGGTCGCCACCGTCGCCCTCCCCGCCTATGCGGCGAGCAGCAGTGCGCAGACCGAGTACGGGACGTCCGCCTCGGAGCAGCTGAAGGCCTCCGGAGCCCAGAGCGTCGTCGCTTCCGACAAGGTGGCCGACGCACCGATCTCCCGCGACCTCTACAGCGCGACGACACCGGACGAGCTCGCCGAGCGCCAGCGGCAGCTCGACGCCGCTGCAGCTGCCAGCAACGCCACCTACTCGATCACCGTGGGCGCACGTCAGGCCGGCGACGACTACCCGTGGTTCGACCAGGCGACCGACGACGAGGGCGGCGGGCTCTCGCCGCTGCGGTACTACTACCGCGAGTGCGTGGACTTCGTCGCCTGGCGACTCAACCGCGACGCGGGTACGCCGAGTGGGAACTGGGCCTTCACCTGGGGCAACGGCCTGCCGCCGAGCAGCGCCTACGGCTGGGCCGACTCGTGGCAGTACAACAAGGGGACCAACGCCATCGCCGGCTCCGTCGCCTGGTTCAACTACAACCACGTCGCCTATGTGCAGTCGGTCAACGCCGACGGGACGGTCACCCTGGAGGAGTACAACTGGGGATCCGCACGGCACAGCTACAACACGCGCACCATCGCGGCCAGCGCCGTGGCGCTCTACCTCTACCCGCCGGGCGTCGGCTGATCCGACCCGCTCGACCTGGATCGCGTCCCTCCGTCGGAGGGACGCGATTCGTCGTCGTAGGCGGTGACCGTTCGCGACCGAGCGGTGTCCGTCGTCCGAAGCCGAGGTGGCGCGGAGGGGAATTCTCCTGCAACGTGCGGAAATCCGGTCGGTGTGGGTTAATCTGGTGCTCTGCAACTCGGAGAGGTTCAGGAGCTGATGCACGCTATACGTCGCCACGTGGTCGCGAATGGTCGCGGCCTCTACGTGCTGCGGCATTCCAGCCAAGCGTGCCGTGGCTCCGCCGTGGATCAAGAGGGTGCTGTCGTCATGACAGTGCCCTTTTTTGTTCCCCGGAAACGACTCGATCCGCCGCGTCAGGGACGCAGCAGGTGATGATCGTCGACCGGTCGCGGCAGCCGTCGTGGCCCTTCGGAAGGGAACGTGCATGCGCACACTGGTGTTGAACGCGGGCTATGAGCCGCTCGCGATCGTCTCGTTCAAGCGGGCCCTCGTGCTCGTGATGCATCACAAGGCGACCGTCGTCGAGATCGACTCCTCGCATCCCGTGGTGGCGACGAGTGGATCGTTCGATCGGCCGTCGGTCATCCTGCTCACCAGATACGTCCGGATCCCGAACGCCCGCCGGGTGCCCGTGACCCGCCGCGGCGTGCTGCGCCGCGACGGCCACCGCTGCGCCTACTGCGGGAAGGCGGCGACGACGATCGACCACGTGCAGCCGCGCTCGCGCGGGGGTGTGGACAGTTGGGAGAACCTCGTGGCCTGCTGCCTGCGCTGCAACAACGTGAAGGGCGATCGCACGCCGATGGAGATGAACTGGAGCCTCCGGGTCTCGCCGCGGACGCCGCACGGCTCGCAGTGGATGGTGCGGGGCGTCGAGCGCTCGGAGCCCGACTGGGAGCAGTACCTGGCGCCTGCCGCCTGAGCGACCGGCTACACTCGACGGGTCAGCCTCTGTAGCTCAATGGAAGAGCAGTTCCGTCCTAAGGAAAGGGTTGGGGGTTCGAGTCCCTCCAGGGGCACTGTCCGAGGTGCGGCCGTCCAGGCGAGCACGGCTTCGCATGTCGGGTAGGGCTGCGAGCACGCCGTAGGCTCGAAGCATGACGCACGACCTCCACCGCCAACTCGAACGCGACGCCATCACTCTTCGTCAGCTGCGGTCGGCCGTGGTCGTCGCGGATGCTCGGACGCTCGGCGCCGCGGCGAACCTGCTCGGGGTCGCACAGCCGAGCCTCGCGCAGCAGCTGCGGCGGCTCGAGGCAGCGCTCGGGGTCGAGCTGTTCAGCGTCCTGGGGGAGGAGTACCGCCCGACGCGCGAGGGGCAGCGCTTCCTGCTCAAGGTCCGCACCTTCATCGACGTGGTCGCCGACATGGACCCGGCGTCACCGGCGCGGCACATCCGGGTCGGCCGTCCGCCGACGACGTGGGACGCGGTCGTCTCTGAGGCCGGTCGCCGCATCGACGTCCCGGCGATCGCGGTCACGATCGAGCCGGTCGAGCAGCTGCACCTCGTCACCACCGGTCGTCTCGACGCCACCATCGTGCGCCTGCCGATCGAGCTGCCAGACGAGCTCGCCGCCGAGGAGATCGCCGCACTCCCGCTCGGGGTCGTCATGCGAGCGGCGCACCCGCTGTCGGCGAAGGACGTCATCGAGTGGTCCGATCTCGCCGACCAGGAGCTGCTTCGTCCCGAGCCCGGAAAGGACCCGGCGTACTCGGCCTGGCTGGCCGGCGCGCTCGCGGCGCGCGGCTGGTACCCGCGCTCCCTGACGATCGACGCGGGGAACGACACGCTGTTCCTCGACGCCCTGCGCTTCGGTGAGCGACTCGTCGCCCTCCGTCCGGTGGCCGCGATGCGGGAGGGCGACGGCCTGTGCTGGCGGCCGTTCGCCGACGCGCCTGAGCTCCGCGAGCGGTTCGCCCTGGTCACACGACGCGAGTGAGTCCGCTCGGGGCCGGTTGGTGATGACACCCTCCACACGCCCTTTTGCGACCCGACCGGGATCTTCTCCCGATCAAGTCGGTCGACTTGTTCCGGATTTCTGCCGCGTTCGACACCGTGTTCTCAGCTCGGAGTGGGTACGCTTATCCCTGAATCGGGGGATGACAGAAGCAGGATACGCACATGCCCGAACGACGACCACAGCAGCAACGAGGTCATGAACGACGCCAGACCGTCGTCGAAGGTGCCGCGCGCATGTTCGACCGGGTCGGCTACGGACAGGCGAGCCTGTCGGACATCGCCCGCGAGGCGGGGACGACGCAGGGCTCGCTGTACTTCTACTTCCCCTCGAAAGAGGAACTGGCGATCGCCGTCATCAACGAGCAGAGCACGCGCTCGATCGCTGCGCTGACCGCGCCGACCACCGCGCCCTCGCCGTTCGGCGGGCTGGTCCAGGCCTCCCGCGCCATCACCGAGCAGCTGCTCACCGACCCCATCACCCGCGCCGGCCTGCGGCTGTCCCTCGAGCAGGGCGTCATCCAGGCTCCGACGACCGCGTTCCACGAGCAGTGGATCGCGAGCGTCGAGGAGCGGGTGCGGGCCTCGATCGAGCTCGGTGAGTTGCAGTCTCCGCTCGAGCCGGCGGAACTGGCGAGGTCCTTCGTCGCGTTCTTCACCGGGACACAGCTCATCTCGAACCTGCTGGCCGGTCGGACCGACCTCCTCAACGCGGTCGACACCATGTGGCGGATCCTCATCGCGGCGGTCATCGTCGCGGACCGCCAGGCCGAGGTGCTCGCCGTCCTCGACGCCGCCTTCGACGCGCAGCACGCCTGAGCGGTCGGGTGCACGTTAGGGGGTAGCCCTGACGCACGCGCCGTGAGGTCACCCTAAACTGAATCGGGTGATTAACTCACTTTGCTGATCGTCGTGCGACGACGGATGGATCACGGTGTGCGGGGGCATTCCGCGTTCCATCGGCGAAGAGTTGGTTCACGTGCCGGGCTGGGCGATGTCGTGGGGGGATCGCCCAGCCGACGGCGTGTGGACGCCTCAGCGGCCGATGGCTTGCGGCGCGTATCGGTGCTCTGGACGCCCCGTGGTCCCGTACCGCAGCTGCGTCGTCAGGAGACCTCGAGCGGCCAGCGCGGAGAGGTACCGTTGCGCCGTCGCGCGTGAGACGCCGACCAGCTCGGCCACCTCGGCGGCCGAGCGCTCGCCGTCCGCCTCCGACACCGCCTCGAGGACGGCCGTCTCCGTGGCGGACCTCGACCGGGTCGTCGCCCCGGCGTCGCCGGAGTGCAGGATGCGCAGGGCGCGCTCGATCGTCTCCTGGTCGGCGTTCACCGCCTCGCCGAGGACGTTCCGGAACCGGGCGTAGGCGGCGAGCCGGTCCTGGAGCACCTGCGGCGCGAACGGCTTCACCAGGTACCCGAGGGCCCCGGCGCGAAGCGCTCGGCGCACGGACGCACCGTCCGACGCTGCGGAGACGACGATGGTGTCGATCGGGAGGTCCACGAGGAGCTCGAGCCCGTTCCGATCCGGCAGATAGCCGTCGAGGAGCACGAGGTCGGGTGGCTCGGTGGCGATGCTCCGCGCGGCCTCGGCGGCCGACCCGACAGGACTGAGCGCGCGGAAGCCGTCGACCTGGTCGACGATCCGGCAGTGCAGGCGGGCGACGTGGAAGTCGTCGTCGACGACCAGCACGGTGAGATCGGCCGTCACGATCCCTCTCCCGCCAGGGACTGCGCCGGCTCGACCGTCCCGGGGAGCCGTGCGCAGAAGACCGCTCCGTGTTCGCCGCGGACGCCGGGGGACGCCAACCAGACGTCGCCTCCTCGACGACGCGCGATGTCGCGCGAGAGCGGCAGACCGAACCCGTGGCCGTGGACGTCGTCCGGGTCGCCAAGGCCGATGGTCGGGGCGGCGGGTGGCGCGTCGTCCTGGCCGGTCGCCGCGACGCCGTCACCTGAGTCCATCACGGAGCAGTGCAGCTCGGTGCCGTGGTCGAGGACCTCGACCTCCACCCAGGCCGGTCGGACCCGGCCCGAGACGGCCGCGTTCACCGCATTGTCGAGCAGGTTGCCGAGGACGGTGGTCACGTCCTCAGGATCGCACAGGGAGCCGGTGACGAGGGTCTCGGAGCCGATGGTGACGAGTACCCCGCGTTCCGCGGCTTCGACCCCCTTCGCACCGAGGAAGGCCTGGAGGTAGGGCTCGGTGAGGCGGTCCGCGTGCTGCACCGGGTACTTCAGCGGTCCGTGGTCGAGCACGTTGGCGAGATACTCGCGGGCCTCGGCGTCCTGCCCGGTCTCGAGGAGGCCGGAGATCGCATGCAACCGGTTCGCGAACTCGTGCCGCTGCGCGCGGAGGGCGGTCGTCATCGTCGCGACCGCGTCGAGCCGCCGGGTGAGCGCCTCGACGTCGGTGCGGTCGCGGACGACGACCACTCGCCCGAGGTCGACGCCGTCCCGGGACACGGGCCGGACGTCGACGAAGAGGACGCGGGACCCGACGACGAGCTGGGCCGAGGTCGGCCTCGCGGCGTCGTCCGCGACGAGGTCCACCAGTCGCTCGGGCAGATCGAGGTCGTCGAACCGACGCCCGATGACCGACCCGATGTCGAGGAGCCTGGCCGCCTGCTCGGTGCACACCGTCACGACGCCGTCCGGCGAGACACCGAGGACGCCTTCGCCGACCCCGCCGAGGACCGCAGCCTGGTTCTGCACGAGCGCGGCGAGTTCCTCCGGTCCGAGGCCCAGGGTCAGCCGCCGCAGCCGCCGCCGGATGAGCATCGAAGCGATCAGACCGATCGTCAGCGCGAGCAGCGCTGCGCCCGCGACCAGCATGGTCTCGCCCACGACGTCGGCGAACACGCGCTGCGGGGCGAACCCGACGCTGATCTCGCCGACGACCTCGCCGGCGCCGGACGAGACCACGGCCCCACCGGTGTCGGAGGACTCGGCGGCGAAGACGGGCACCTTGGCGCGGGCGGACGGGCCGAGGGTGCCGGTCTCCCACGAGACCGACTCCGTCCCGGCCAGGGCCGCCTCCGCACTGGTGCTCACCCGGAGCCCGAGCTGGTCGGGGTCGGGGTGCGCCAGACGGATCCCGCGCTCGTCGGTGATGACGACGAAGAGCGCCCCGGTCCGTGTGCCGACCTCCGTGCCGAGCTCCTGCAGGGGACCGGTGCGGAGGTCGGCCGCCGTCGGCGTCCCCGGGGTACGTGCCTCGAGCGTCACGGCGGTCCGGACGTCGGGATCGCTCGCGACGCTCTGGGCGATCGCGAGGGCGGTGGACTGGGCCTCGCGCACGAGGCGCTCGCTGCTCATCCAGGCGAACACGCCCGTGCACACGGCGACGACCGCGATGACGACGACCAGCTGCAGCACCAGCACCTGCGCCGCGAAGCTGGAGCGCCCGGCCCGTCGTCGACCTGGCAGCTCCGCTTCCTCGCCGATCATGGCTCCGATCGTACGTCGCCGGGGCGATGGGCGGTGTCGACCAGGTGATGAGCAGAATGCGCAGAAGGTCGTGTAACCCGCAGATCCGAGCCGAACGCCCACAAGCGAGACAGTTCCGTGCCACTCCCGTACGGTTCCGGGAACGCCCGCCGCGCTCGGTCCATCGCCCGTGTCGCCGCGTGACGTCCCATCGTGCACACCGCGGTGCACGCAGACGAAGGAGTCGACATGCTGGTCATTCTCGGATTCGCGATGATCCTCACCTTCATGGTGCTGATCATGACGAAGCGCCTCACCCCGATGGTGGCGCTCATCATCGTCCCCACGGTCTTCGGGCTGTTCGCCGGCGCCGGACTCGGGCTCGGCGACATGGTCATCGAGGCGATCGGCAGCCTCGCTCCGACCGCCGCCCTGTTGATGTTCGCGATCATGTACTTCGGGATCATGATCGACGTCGGGCTCTTCGACCCGCTCGTGTGGTTCATCGTCCGTGCGCTGGGCAACGACCCGGCGAAGATCGTCGTCGGTACGGCCCTCCTGGCGGGCGCGGTGTCACTCGACGGCGACGGGTCGACGACCTTCATCGTGACGACCGCCGCGATGTTGCCGATCTACCTGCGGCTCGGCATGAACCCGGTCGTCCTCACCTGCGTCGCCGGGCTCGCGAACGGCACGCTGAACATCGTCCCGTGGGGTGGGCCGACCGTCCGCGCCGCTTCGGCCCTGGGTGTCTCGCCGACCGAGATCTTCGTCCCGATGCTGCCGTCGCTCGCCGCCGGCCTCGTCCTCGTGTTCGCCTTCGCCTGGTTCCTCGGGCTGGGGGAGCGCAAGCGCCTCGCGGGCGTCGACCTCCTCGGCGACGGTGCCTCCGGCGTCGCCGCACCGGGTTCGGGTTCCGGGCCCGCCGACCACCCGCTCACCGGCGGCATGTCGACGACCTTCTCGACCAGTGCCCGTGGGCGCCTCGCGACCCTCGTCCGCCCCGACGACACGGCCATGGCCGACACGATGCTCGACCCCGAACGCGACACGCTGCGCCCGCGCCTCATCTGGGTGAACCTCGTGCTCACGGTCGCGGTCATGACGCTGCTCGTGCTCGACCTCGTCCCGTTGCCCTACGTGTTCATGGTCGGCACCGCCATCGCCCTCCTGGTGAACTTCCCGAGACTCGCGCAGCAGTCCAAGGAGATCGTCGCCCACGCCCCGAGCATCGTCGGCGTGGTCTCGATGGTGCTCGCGGCCGGTGTGCTGATCGGCGTCCTCAACGGGACCGGCATGGTCTCCGCGATGGCCGACTGGATCGTCGACATCATCCCGACGGAGCTCGGTCCGTTCCTCGCGGTCATCACCGGGGTGCTCAGCATCCCGATGACGTTCTTCATGAGCAACGACGCGTTCTACTTCGGCATCCTGCCGGTGCTGGCCGAGAGCGCTTCGACCTTCGGCATCGAACCGGTCGAGATGGCGCGCGCGTCGATCACCGGTCAGCCGGTCCACCTGCAGAGCCCGCTCGTTCCGGCCATCCTCCTGCTCGTCTCGCTCGCCAGCGTGAACCTCGGCGACCACCACAAGAAGGTCCTGTGGCGCGCCGCGATCGTCTCGCTTGTGATGCTCGTTGTCGGCGTGCTCGTCGGCACCATCCCGTTCGGCTGACACCGGCGGGCACCGCGGCTCAACGCGTGGTCGTCCAGTCGAGGTTGACGACGTCGCCGATGTAGATGTCGAGTCCGAGGCCGGGGATCGACGGGTTCATGCGGAGCAGCTGCTGCTGCGGCAGGTCGAAACGCTGCGCGATGTCGAAGAACACGTCGCCGGCGACCACCGTGTAGGTGAGCGGGTTGCCCTCGGCATCCGTGGCGACCGGGCCGAGCGCGCCGTCCCGCGGCCCGAGGTCGAACGCCGGGCCCTCCGGAAGCGGTTCCGCCGGTTCCGCCGGCGCGTTCGGCACGATCGGTGCCGGCTCAGGAGGCAGGGCGTCGCGCGCGGTCGAGGTGGGCACCGGGGCGACCGAGGGCGACGGGTCGGGCTGCTGGGTGACGACCACCGTCACCGGAGGCGGGGCCGGCTGCGAGACGCAGCCGCTCAGGGTGAACAGACCGGCCACGCCGATCGCGAGGTTCCGGGCGTACGGCAGCGCACGTCGACGCCCGGTCGATTCCTTCGGCCCCACAGCGCATCCCCCCCAGGATGGACCGGGCCCGCAACGCGGTCGGCTGGGCTCGGTCGAACCCTCAGCCTACGGCGAGGCGCGGCGAGTCCGAGCAGGGCTAGCCCCGAAATCCCGAGCGCGGGGGCCCTCCAGTAGGCTGCTGGAACGCGCATCGAAGGAGAGCCATGACGGAGCAGGACATCGACCGGACCGGAACGGGAACCCCCGCGGCAGGACCGTCCACCGGCTTGCGATGGGGCATCCTCGGCCCTGCCGGTGTCGCGAAGAGCTTCACCGCCGACCTCCGACGGCACGGCTTCGACGTCCGGGCCGTCGCCTCGCGATCCGCCGAGACCGCAGCCGCGTTCGCCGCCGAGTTCGACATCCCGAACGTCCACGTGGGGTACGAGGCGCTCGCCGCCGACCCCGAGGTCGACGTGATCTACATCGCGACCCCGCACCCGTTCCACGCCGAGCAGGCGGTGCTGGCGCTCGACGCCGGGAAGCACGTCCTCATCGAGAAGCCCTTCACCCTCAACGCCGCCGAGGCGCAGGCGGTCGTGGCGCTCGCCGCGGAGCGCGGCCTGGTCGTGCTCGAGGCGATGTGGACCCGGTTCCTCCCGCACATGGTCCGGCTCCGCGAGTTGCTCGCCGACGGTGTCATCGGACAGCCGCGTAGCCTCGTCGCCGATCACACCCAGCTGCTCTCGGACGACCCGGAGCACCGCATGAACAACCTCGAGCTGGGCGGCGGCGCGCTGCTCGACCTCGGCGTGTACCCGGTCTCCTTCGCGTCGTCCGTCTTCGGGACCCCGACGACGATCCAGGCCACGGCCGCGCTCCGCGACACGGGGGCGGACATGCAGGTCGCGACCCTCTTCGGCTACGCGGACGGCCAGGTGGCGAACACCCTGTCGGCGAGCAACACCGTCGGCCCGAACCGCGCGGCCATCGTGGGGACCGACGGCTGGATCGAGTTCGACCGCGTCTGGTACACGGCGACGACGTTCCGGGTGTTCGGCACCGACGGCGAGGTCGTGGAGACCTACCGTTCCGAGGTGGACGGCCGCGGGATGCACTTCCAGGCGTGGGAGCTCGAACGGCTCGCCTCCGAGGGCAAGCTCTCCGGTGACATCATGCCGCTCGCCGAGACGGTCGCGATCATGGAGACCCTCGACGAAATCAGGCGCCAGATCGGCGTCCGGTACCCGGGCGAATGACCCGAGGCGCCTGAACACGCGGGTCGAGACCGATCCGTCGTGCCCGAGCGCCCTCGTGCAACTCGATGGCGTCGCTGTAGTGCCCGATGAGGGCGCTGCTGACGCTCTTCCAGCTGCGCGGCAGGACGCCGGCCCGAGCTGCGGCACCGAACGCCGCCCGCTTCACCTCGTCGCCCACGAGGTCCTGGGCGAACCCGCGCAGCTGTTCGAGCCTGCCGGGTTCGTAGAGCCACCCGGTGCGGCTGGAGTCGACGAGGTCCACCGGTCCGCCCCGACCGGTCGCGACCACGGGTACCCCGGAGGCCATCGCCTCCTGGATGGTCTGGCAGAAGGTCTCCGACTCGCCGGGGTGGACGAACACGTCCAGCCCGGCCATCGCGACCGCCAGCTCCTCGCCGCCCAGGAATCCGGTGAAGACCGCGTTCGGAAGTCGCTGTTCGAGCGAGGCACGCAGCGGCCCCTCGCCGACGATGACGAGCTTCACGCCCGGGAGTCCGCCGAGCACCGCGAGGTCCTCGACCTGCTTCTCGGCTGCGAGTCGACCGACGTAGCCCACGATGCGCTCGCCGCCGGGAGCGATGGACCGACGCCAGGCCTCGCTGCGCCGTTCCGGGGAGAACCGGACGGCGTCGACGCCCCGCACCCATAAGCGGACCCGCGGGATGGCGTGCGCCTCCAGCTGCGCGATCGACTGCCGTGACGGCGCGAGCGTGAGCGTCGACCGGCCGTGGAGGCGCTCGACGTGTTGCCACAGCAGCGCTTCGGCGACCGGGAACCCGTACCGTCCGGCGTAGGCCGGGATGTCGGTCTGGTACACGGCGACGGTCGGGACGCCCAGGCGCTCGGCGGCCTGGACACCGCGCCAGCCGAGGACGAACGGCGAGGCCAGGTGCACCACGTCGGGGCGGAAGCCGCGGAGGAGCTCCGTGATCCGGCCGACCCCGCCGGCGGCGACCCGCACGTTCCGGTAACGGGGGAGCGGGATCGACGGGACGCCGTCCACCCGGAAGCCCTCGTGGAGCCGCGGCGTCGAGGCTCCGGCGCCGGGGGCGATGACGAGCACCTCATCCCCTCGGTCCGCGAAGTGCTCCATGATGCGGAGCAGGGAGTGGGTGACGCCGTTCATCTGCGGCAGGAACGACTCGGTCACGATTGCGATCCTCACACCCGTGATGCTCCGCGTCGTACGGGTCGCAGCGGTGCCCGGCGGGCGACGTGTCGGTGACCATCGGGTGACATCGCGGTGCCGCACGATGAGGCGCAGCCTGCTTTACTTATCGCATGAGTGCTGGTGGATTCGGAAGCGGCGGCGGGAGCGCGTCGGAGCGGATCGAATCCTTCTCGTACACCCCGGCGCGGCGGCTGCGGCCGAACGCGAAGGTCCTGCCGGAACACGCCCGCGGCCACAACCGGGCGCTCGTGCTCCAGACCCTCTTCGCCAGCGGGGCCATGAGTCGGGCCGACATCGCCCGAGCCACCGGCCTGACCCGGGTGAGCATCTCCGACCTCGTCGCCTCGCTCATCGCGGACAACCTCATCGTCGAGGTCGGGCTCCGCGAGACCTCTCGCCCGGGCAAGCCCGCCACGCTCATCGACATCAACCGCGACGAGTTCCAGATCGTCGGCCTCGACCTCTCCGACACCGAGGTGTTCCGAGGCGCGGTGCTGACGCTCGACGGCGAGGTCGTGACCATGCTCGAGGTGCCGCTCGACGGCGCCATGGGGGCGGACGCGATCGCGAAGGCCGTCGCGCTCGCCGCAGATCTCGTCGAGGAGGCGACGGTCGAGGTGCTGGGCATCGGGGTCGGCTCGCCCGGCATCGTCGACATGACCGGCACGGTCCGCAGCGCGCCGAACCTCGGCTGGACCGACGTCGACCTCCAGGGGGCGATCGAACAGGTCGCCCAGGTACCCGTCCTCGTCGCGAACGACGCCAATGCCGCCGTCCTCGCGGAGTACAGCTTCGGCGGGGCGGACGGCGACCTCTTGCTCGTGAGCGTCGGGAACGGCGTCGGGGCGGGGCTGCTCGTGGGCGGTCACCCGCTCTTCGGGAGCCGGTTCGCAGCCGGTGAGATCGGCCACGTGGTCGTCGGCACCGACGGTGGACCATTGTGCGCCTGCGGGAAGCGTGGGTGCCTCGAGGCCTGGCTCGCCGTGCCGCACCTGCGCGAGCTCCTCGCGGCGGCCGAGGCGAGCGATCTTCCGACCGCGGAGGTCGAGCAGCGTCGCGAGGAGATCCTGCGCGCGGCAGGGGAGCGACTCGGTGTCTCGCTCGCCGCGATCGTCGGTGCGCTGAATCTCTCGGAGATCGTGGTGAGCGGCCCGGAGGAGTTGCTCGCCGGCGTGCTCCTCGACGCGGCGATCGAGACCGTGCGGGCGCGCACGATGACCGAGTTCCACGGCGGCGTCCAGATCCGGATGAGCGAGCAGGGCGCCGACATCGTCCTGCGGGGCACCGCGGTGATGGTGCTCTCCGGCCTCCTCGGCGTCTCCTGACCCTCGGACGACGCGCGCGTCGCACATTTCCTCGGCGGACTCGGCGAAAAACCGCACCGCTTCCCGGTGTTTCCACTACCGGGCACGTATGGTGCAAGTGTGTGGCGGCTAGAGAAGAGACGGGATGACGGCGACGTGACGTCCGGAGTCGAACGGGAAGCAGCGGAGGCGCAACTCCGCGAGGGTCCCGTGGCGGCATCGGCAGGCGTGGTCGACACGGCGCTGCACGCCTGGCGTCAGCAGCTCAGCACGGTCGGCGGCCCCTCGCCGCTGCTCCACTTCGTGGACGCCCCGACGACCCGGGTGGAGCTCAGCTCGACGCATCCCGGTGGTCTGCCGCAGTTCATCTCGGGCAAGTCGACGCTGCTGTCGAACCTCATCCGCGACGAGATCGCGCTCCGCGGAGCGAAGCGCGCCGCCGATCGCATCACGACGAAGGGCATCGAGCTCTCCACCGTCCGCGGCATCGACGCCGTCCACCTCGCCGTCGGTCTCGCCCAGTGGACGCATCAGGGCGAGGACTTCAGCGCGCCGGTCCTGCTCCGACCGCTGGCCATCCGCCGGTACGGTCGCGACTTCGAGGTCAAGCTGCGCGGTGCCACCACCGCGAACCCGGAGCTCGTCCGCGCCCTCCGCGAGCAGTTCGGCATCGTCCTCGATCCGGACGAGTTCGTCGCACTGAGTGAATCGGGTGGCGTGTTCAAGCCGCAGCCCGTCATCGACCGCCTCCGCTCGCTCGCCGCCGGGCTCGAATGGTTCACCGTGCAGCCGCGTCTGCTCGTCTCCTCGTTCGCCGCCGTCGGTCACTCGCTGCTCGACGACGCCGCCAAGCTCGACCACCCGATCCTCGACGCCGTCGCCGGCGACGAGGGGGCCATCGGCCTCGTGCGCAGCAGCTTCACGCCCGTCGACGCGCCGGGCCAGGACGACCGCCCGCCGTCGACCGACACCCTCCTGCTCGACGCGGACGTCGAGCAGGAGAACGTCATCGCCCAGATCGGCGCCGGCAACTCGCTCGTCGTCACGACGCTGCCGGGCACCGGCGGGACGCAGACCATCGTGAACGCCATCGGCGTGCTCGCTTCGCAGCACAAGCGCGTCCTCGTCGTCAGCCCCCGTCGCTCCACGCTGGAGGGCATCCGCCACCGCCTGACCAAGGTCGGTCTGCCGGGCCTGTGCGCGTCGCCGTCGACCCTCCGTCGCGACCTCATCCAGGCGATCACGCGCAACGAGCGGGCGATCCCGCCGCAGGTCGGCGAGGTCGACGACGCGCTCGTCCGGCTGCGTCGGGTCCTCATCGACTACCGCACCTCGCTGCAGGCGAAGGACCCCGATCTGCGGGTCTCGGTCATCGACGCACTCGAAGCGCTCTCGAAGCTCTCCAAGCTGCCGCACCCTCCGGGAACCCTGGTCCGACTCGACCGCCAGACGCTCGTCGGACTCGCAGCGGGCCGCTCCCGCGCGGCGGAGGCGCTCGAAGGCGCGGCCGCCCTCGGTGAGTTCCGCTACGGACCGGGCGACTCGCCCTGGTACGGCGCGTCGTTCGACACGACTGCGGAAGCCCAGGAGACCCACGACCTCGCCAAGCGCCTGCACCGCAAGGACCTGCCGCAGTTGCTGGAGCGTGCGTACGGCCTCATCGGGCAGACGCAGATGCGGCCGTTCGAGTCCATCGACGAGCTGGGTATCTACCTGCGACTCCTCGCGGACATCCGTGAGACGCTCGACCGCTTCCAGCCGGACGTCTTCGACCGGTCGCTCGCCGACCTCATCGTCGCCACGAGCCCGCGGAAGGACTCCGCCGCGATGTCGTCGGCGAGCCGCCGGCGACTCAAGGCCCTGGCCAAGGAGTACCTGCGGCCCGGCGCACACGTGCCCGACATGAACGCCGCACTCCGTCGGATCCAGCAGCAGCGCACCCTGTGGCAGCGCTATGTGACGACCGGTGCGCCGCCCGAGGTGCCGCTCGGCATCGCGGACGTCGAGCAGGCGTACCAGACGGTCGCCGCGAAGCTCGAGCTGGTCGACCAGCCGCTCGGCATCGCCGACACCCCGGACCGCCTCGGCCGCCTCGCGATCCCGAGTCTCGTCCGCACGATCTCCGAGCTCGCTGCCGAGTCGGAGGTCCTCCACAACCTCCAGGAGCGCACCGCGATCCTCGCCGGCCTGCGCGAGCAGGGCCTCGGTGAACTCATCGTCGACCTGTCCCAGCGGCACGTGCCGCGGACGCGCCTCGCCGACGAGCTCGAACTCGCCTGGTGGCAGTCGATGCTCGAACTCGTGCTCACCGAGGACCGCGGTCTGCTCGGCGCGAACACGAGCGTCGTCGAGCGCCTCGAGTCCGACTTCCGGCTGGTGGACGAGGCGCATGCGTCCGCGTCCGGGCAGCTCCTCGCCTCGCTGCTGGCCGACACCTGGAAGATCGGTCTCGTCGACCACGCCACCGAAGGTATGGCGCTCCGCTCGCTCCTCAAGCGCGATCGACCGCTCCGAGCGGCCGAGCTCGAGCAGGCGGCTCCGACGCTGTCCCGCGTCCTCGCGCCGGTCTGGCTCGTCTCGCCGTACGAGGTGCCCCGCATCCCCGAGAGCGCGTCCTTCGACGCCGTCTTCCTCGTCGACGCGGGGGCGACGCTCCTCGCGGAGAACGTGGACGCCATCCGTCGTGCGCGTCAGGTCGTCGCCTTCGGTGACCCCGTGACGCAGAGTCCTTCGCCCTTCGAGATCCGTCTGACGGATCAGGAGGCGACGCCCGAGCAGCACGCCGACATCGCCGAGCTGCACCGTGAGTCCGCGCTCGAACAGCTGAGCTCGGTCCTGCCGACCCTCATGCTGACGCGCTCCTACCGCGCGGGAGGCGAGGACCTCGCGGAACTCGTCAACGAGCGGTTCTACGGCGGCCAGATCGACTCCCTGCCGTGGGCGGGTTCGTTCCTCGGCCACGGCAGCCTGAGCCTCGACTACGTGCCCGGCGGGCTCGGCATGCCCGACCCGGTCACCGGAGCGGTGGAGAGTGTCGACGTCGAGGTCGAACGGGTCGTGGAACTCGTCCTCGAGCACGCCTCGAACCGCCCGAAGGAATCCCTGATGGTCGTGACCGCGAGCGACAAGCACGCGGTCCGGGTCCAGCAGGCGGTCCTCGCAGCGTTCTCCCGTCGTGCCGACCTCTCCGACTTCCTCCTGCGCGAGCGGGCTGAACCGTTCACCGTCCTGACACTCGAGCAGTCCGTGGCCGAGAGCCGCGACCGCGTCATCTTCTCGATCGGGTACGGTCTGACGCCGCACGGACGGGTCCTGTCCGATTTCGGCGCACTGGGTCAGCCCGGCGGCGACCGGCTGCTAGCAGTCGGCATGACGCGCGCGCGGCGGTCCATGGTGATCGTCTCCTGCGTCCGCCCCGAGGACCTCGACCAGAACCGGATCCAGCACGGCATCCTCGCGCTCGCACGCATCCTCACGGACACGTCACGCCGCGCCTCCGAGGATCAGGCGACGCACGAGGCCGAGCCGATGCTCGTCGACCTCGCGACGCGCCTCGAGACACTCGGGATGCGGGTCGACATGGGCTACCGCGGCAAGCTCGCCCTGGTCGCCTCGTGGGGTGGCCGAGCCGTGGTCGTCGAGTGCGACGAGGAGCTGGGTGACGCGAGCCTCCGGGAGTCGCTGCGGCTCCGCCCCGACGTCCTGCGCCGTCTCGGCTGGCACTACGTCCGCGTGCACAGCTTCGACCTCTTCGCCGACGCCGAGGCGGTCGCGCAGCGCGTGGCCGGTGTGCTCGGGCTCAACACGACCGAGCACCTCGACACCGCGCCGATCGCCGTGCAGGTCCCACGCCACTGATGGTCGGACACTGATCATGCAGGACGATCAGGAGCCTCGGATCGTCCGTCCCCGAGGATCGAGGCGGGCGATCCGCCCCGGTGCTCCCGGGACGGATCCCGCGCCGCAGCTGCCGGCCGATCCCGTCAAGGCTGCGGAGGACACCGACGCCGCTTGGGGCGGAGCCGCCAAACCCGCTGGCGGCGGTGGCAACGACGACGAGCTGCAACGCAACGTCCCGCCCCACTGGTGAGCGGGACGGGACGTCGGTGCTGCTCGACGAGTCGGACTAGCGGCCGTCGGTCGTGTCGTCGCGAGCGGGCGGCAGCGGAGCGCTCGTGCCCGTCTTCAGCACGTCGCGGATCTCGGTGAGCAGCGACAGCTCGCTCGGTGCTGCTGGCTCATCAGCGATCGTCGGCTTCGTCGTGACGCGCTTGAAGTGGTTCATCGGCAGCACGATGACGAAGTAGACGACGGCGGCGACCAACAGGAACTGGATGGTCGCGCCGATGAACGCGCCGAAGTGGATGACGGCAGGGTCGCCGTCGACCGTCGGGATGGAGACGTTGAACGCGTCGTTCAAGCTCTCCGCGCGGAAGAGCGCCCCGAGCAGCGGGTTGAAGATGTTCTCGACGAGCGAGTTGACGATGGCGGTGAACGCGGCCCCGATCACGACGGCCACTGCCAGGTCGATCACGTTGCCGCGGAGGATGAACTCCTTGAAGCCTTTGAGCATGGGGTCTCCCTGAGGATCGGGGATGGACAGGACCCTGGCTACGCTACCGGCTCAGGACGCGGCGCTCCCGGCGGAGGCCGGTGTGGCGCTGGAGCCGGAGCTGGAGGAGCCGCCCGAAGAGGAGGAACCGCCCGTGGTGTCCGAGGAGGACGAGCTCGACGACCCCTCCGAGGACTTCGAGGAGGCCGGGATGGAGCTCGAGCCCTTGCCTGCACCGGCGCGGGAGTCCGTGCGGTAGAAGCCGGAGCCGTTGAACGTGACACCGACCGCGCTGAACAGCTTGCGCAGCTTGCCGGAGCACGCCGGGCACTCGGTGAGGGAATCGTCGGTGAAGGACTGCTGGACGTCGAAGGCGTTGCCGCACTCGGTGCAGCGGTAGGCGTAGGTGGGCACGGGGTCTCCTGGGATGTGGTGGGTCGGCGCGCTCAGCGGCGCGGTCTGACCTGGTCGAAATCGAGGATGCGGCTCGGGGTCACGGCACCGCCGACGGGTTCGTCGTGGATCTCGCTCGGGACCTCGTCGAGGATCTCGGTGTCGTACAGCACGGCGTAGACGGGAGGGCAGCGCTCCATCGAGCCGAGCGTCTTGTCGAAGTACCCGCGCCCCCACCCCATGCGCATGCCGTGGGCGTCGACGGCGGCCGCGGGGACGAGGATGAGGTCGACGTCGTTGATCGCGATGGGACCGAGGGTGGTACCCACGACCTCGGGGGTGCCGGCGAAGCCCACCGTCTCGATGCCCTCTTCGCCGATCGTCCAGTCGAGGAGCCCGTCGGTGCGGGTGATGGGGAACAGGATGCGGATGCCCGCCTCCTGCGCCCATTGCAGGAAGGGCCTGGTGTCGGGCTCACTCGGGGAGGAGAGGTAGCAGGCGATCGAGCTCGCGCCGAATCGGGAGACCAGGGCTCGGAGGTTGTCCGTGAGGCCGGTGGTCGACCGTTCCTTCTCGAGGGAGGTGAGCAGCTCCCGCCGCTCACGGAGCTCGGCGCGCAGCGCTCGTTTCTCGTGTTCGGCGGGGCTCGTCATGCGACCCATTCTAAACGGCTCGTCGTCGCGCCCGGCTCGTTGCCCGTCGTCCTACCCGACATCCGCCGCCTCGTCCAGGGGTTCGGGGGATTTCACCCTCGATCGAGGGGGTATTCGGGTACTTCACCGACTCCACACGATAGGTTTTTCCTCATGACCACTCGTGTTACCAAAGCAGTCATCCCCGCAGCAGGTCTCGGCACCCGGTTCCTTCCGGCGACGAAGGCTCTGCCGAAGGAGATGCTCCCCGTCGTCGACAAGCCGGCCATCCAGTACGTCGTCGAGGAGGCCGTCAGCGCCGGGCTCGCCGATGTGCTCATGATCATCGGCCGCAACAAGAACGCACTTGCGAACCACTTCGACCGCGTGACCGAGCTCGAGCTCAACCTCGCGAAGAAGGGTGACACCCAGCGCCTCGAGAAGGTCAACGAGTCGAATGAGCTCGCCGACATCCACTTCCTGCGCCAGGGAGACCCGAAGGGCCTCGGCCACGCCGTCCTCCGGGCCAAGCGCCACGTCGGCGACGAGCCCTTCGCCGTGCTCCTCGGCGACGACCTGATCGACGCCCGCGACGTCCTCCTCGAGCGCATGCTCGAGGAGCAGGACAAGCGGAACGCGACGATCATCGCCCTCATGGAGGTCGACCCCGACTCGATCCACATGTACGGTGCGGCAGCCGTCGAGGCGACCGACGACTCCGACGTCGTGCGGGTGACCGGCCTCGTCGAGAAGCCTGCGAAGGAGGACGCCCCGTCCAACCTCGCCATCATCGGTCGCTACGTGCTGAAGCCCGAGGTGTTCGAGATCCTCGAGCGCACCGAGCCGGGCAAGGGCGGCGAGATCCAGCTGACCGACGCGCTCCAGGAGATGGCCGCCGACGTCGAAGGCACGGGCGGCGTCTACGGCGTCATCTTCCGTGGCCGTCGCTACGACACGGGCGACCGCCTCGACTACATCAAGGCGATCGTGCAGCTCGCGGTCGACCGCGAGGACCTCGGTCCCGAGCTGCGTCCGTGGCTCAAGGACTTCGCCGGGGACCTCGACTGACTCCAGCCGACGACACACGCCGCGCCCCGGGTCCGCGACAGCGGATCTCGGGGCGCGATGCTGTCGACGACGTGGTGTCGGTGCATCGGTGAGCGCTCCACTAGGCTCACCACAGAACGCGAGAGGGGTGGCACGGTGGCGCAGGTCGTACCCGTTCTGAGCAGTGGGCGAGTGAGCATCCGGCCGATCAAGGTCCGTGACGCGAGGCCGCTCGAGCGCGAGCTCGCGGAGAACCGAGCCTGGTTGCGCCGCTGGGAGGCGACGAGTCCCTACGGCCCGGTCCCGGCCGACAGCCGTGCGGCGATCCGGTCGCTGCAGAACCACGCGCGCTCGGGCGCGGGCCTTCCGTTCGTCATCGAGGTCGACGGGGAGTTCGCCGGCCAGCTCAACGTCTCCGGCATCACGTACGGATCGCTGGCCTCGGCGTCGATCGGCTACTGGGTCTCCCAGCGGTTCGCGGGTCTCGGTGCCACACCGATCGCGACCGCTCTGGCCACCGACCACTGCTTCACCGCCCTGCAGCTCCACCGGTTGGAGATCTGCATCCGGCCCGAGAACGCTCCGAGCCTGCGGGTCGTCGAGAAGCTCGGGTTCCGGTACGAGGGTCTGCGCCGCCGCTTCATCCACATCGACGGCGACTGGCGCGACCACTTCTGTTTCGGCCTCGTCCGCGAAGAGGTCCCGGGCGGCGTCCTCAACCGGTGGTTGGACGGCCAGGTCCCGAAGGACGCGTGTGTGATCCCCGAGGCCGACCGTCTCGCGGCCGCGGCGCCGTTCCCCACCCGCTGAGCAGGTAGCCGTTTTCGCCCTCCATCCGGGGACACACCCAGCTGTTGATCGGTCTCAGGTCATCGACCCGCTACGGTCAGGGACATGGACGGCGGATTCCTGAGCGGTGGGGTGATCATTCTGGTCGCAGCGATGCTGTGGCTGGTGTACCTGGTGCCGTCGTGGGTGCGTGACAGTCAGTTCTCGGCCAGCGAGCGCAACGCGATCCGGCTGCAGCAGACGCTCCGTGTGCTCGCCGAAACGGCCGAGGTTCCGGAGGCGGTCCGGCTCGAGGCGACGTCGCGTGAGGTCGCCGCGCAGCGCAAGCTCCTCAAGCAGCTCGAGGCCAGGACGAAGGCGACGGCCGAGGCGGCGGCCCGCGTCGAACTCGCCGAAGCCGATCGGATCCGTCGCGAGGAGGAGGCCAAGGCCGTGCAGGCCGAAGCCGCCGCCCGTGCCGCGGAGGATGCTCGTCGCGCCGCCGCTGCCGCAGCCCGTGCCGTCCAGCGCAACGCCCGAGCGGCGAAGCTCGCGCGGAGCCGTCGTCGGTCGCGGTTGCTCGCGACCACCGTGTTGGTCGCCTCCATCATCGGGTTCTGCTCCGGCGTGACCGCGTTCATCGCAGGTGGCGGTCTCGTCCTCGGTATCTCGTCCACGGTCGTCGGGATGCTCGCGCTCTCTGCGCTCTCCCGGATGTCGCGCATCGCCCACCGTGCCGTCGCACCGGTACCGGCGGTCGCTGTCACGACCAGGCGTGTCGAGTCGGCGCTCTTCGAGTACAACGAGCCCGTCAAGGCGGCGTCGCAGGCGCAGACCTGGACCCCGACGTCCATCCCGAAGCCGCTCCACCTCTCCGAGGGCTCGTCGGCTGCCGCCGAGCTGGCGAAGGCCGACGCCTACGACCGCCTGCGTCAGGCGGCCATGCAGGAGGCCATCGCGTCCCGCGCCGAGCGTCTCGCGCCGGTCGTACCGACGATCGTCCGACGTCCGGAGCCCGTCGCCGCTCCGCAGCCCGAGCGCGTCGAACCGCAGTCGGCCCCGAGTCGTTTCGCCTCGATGGGCGTCATCGACGAGGGCGAGATCGCCGCCGGCGGATCCACCCTGTTGCAGCGTCGCCGCGCCGCGGGCTGAGTCCCGACCGCGCCCGTCCGGTCGTTCATGAACCGGTCACCGGCGACGGATAGACTCGTCGAGGGGGTTCGTCGCTCGGTTCTCGTCGGCGCCCTGGAACGCGAAAGGTGACCATGGGCGTGTGGCGGAAGAGCCGGCGGAAGCCGATGAAGCCCTACGTCGCGCCCCCTGAGGTGGCTCCGCCGCCGGTCGAGCACGCGGTCGAGGAAGGCCTCCTCATCGCGCGGTCCTGGACCGTGGTCGAGGTCACGAACTGGATCATCGAGCGAGCACTCCGCGACGGCGCGTCCTACGACGCCGAGGCGACGCAGGCGGCTGTCCGGCGCGAGCTGGGGCGCATGGCGGACGAGCAGGAGGAGTACGCGGACCTCGCACGGGAGGCGCGCCAGACGGCCTTCCAGCGTCGGGGGAGTGCACGTCACCAGCACGACTACCGCGCGGGCGACCTGAGCGCCCTGTCCCGTCGCCGCGAGGTGTACTCGGGCCTCGCCGCCGAACTCCGTCGGGTGAGCAAGGACGAGGAGTTCGTCGCGGCGATCGCGGAATCCGCTCGTGAGCGTGCGTGGGGCGACCTGGAGCGCGCCATCCAGGCGAAGCTCGACCGGGTCCTCGACGAGCCGGTCGTCGACGAGCACTATCGGCGTGCCCGGAGCCAGCGGCTCCGCTGGTTCCGCGATCTCGACCTCGCTGCCCTCATCGCCGCAAACCCGAAGGACGGTGGCATGCCGGTCGACGACGGCCCGAACCCCTACGAGGACTAGCGCGGCCGGTTCGAAACGGGTCGTCGGTTCTGCTAGCCTGGACGAGTAGTTGGGCCCATGGCGCAGTCCGGTAGCGCACCTCGTTCGCATCGAGGGGGTCAGGGGTTCGAATCCCCTTGGGTCCACCAGCTGCAACGACAACCCCGCACCTCACAGTGCGGGGTTGTCGTGTTTCCGGGTGTCGGTAGCGTCCTGTGCCGTTTCGGCTGCGCTCCGCGTCCTGTACGGTCGGGAGCACGGCGCCGCTTCGGTTCCCGTGAACGGGACGAGCAGTCATGCCAGCACCATCCGAACCGACCGTGCAGCACGATGCCGTCCTCGGGGTGATCGGCACTTCGCTGAAGCCCGACGAACGACGCGTGCCGATCCACCCGGCGCACTTCGAGCGCATCCCGGAGGAGTTCCGGTCTCGGATCGTCGTGGAGCACGGCTACGGTGCCCGGTTCGGTGTCTCCGACGAGGAGATCGCGCCCTCCGTCCGCTCGTTCGCGACACGCGCCGAGGTCATCGCGCAGGCCGACGTCGTCCTCCTGCCGAAACCGCAGCTCGAGGATGTCCAGGAGCTCCGCGACGGGCAGACACTCTGGGGCTGGCCGCACTGCGTCCAGGACACCGCGCTGACGCAGCTCGCGATCGACAAACGGCTCACGCTGATCGCCTTCGAGGCGATGAACCACTGGGCCGCCGACGGCAGCTTCGGCTTGCACGTCTTCCACAAGAACAACGAACTCGCCGGCTACAGCTCGGTGATCCACGCGTTGGAACTCTGTGGCTCCACCGGCAGCTACGGCCGTCGCCTGACCGCTGTGGTCATCGGCTTCGGCGCGACCGCCCGAGGTGCGGTGACCGCGCTCAACGCCCACGGGATCCACGACGTGCGCGTGCTCACCAACCGCCGGGTCGCGGCGGTCGCGGCGCCCATCCACTCCGCCCGCATGATCCAGTTCGACCACGACGACGGCCCGTACCTGAGCGAGGTCATCACCGACGAGGGTCGCGTGCCACTCGCGCCCTTCCTGGCGGAGAGCGACATCGTCGTCAACTGCACGCTGCAGGACCCGAACGCACCACTGCTCTATCTCCGTGAGGACGACCTCGGCGCGTTCCGGCCCGGGAGCCTCATCGTGGACGTCTCCTGCGACGAGGGGATGGCGTTCGAATGGGCGCGTACCACCGGGTTCGACGACCCGATGTTCACCGTCGGGCCCGGGGAGATCAACTACTACGCGGTCGACCACAGCCCCTCGCTGCTGTGGAACTCGTCCAGCTGGGAGAACAGTGAGGCGTTGCTGCCGTTCCTGCCCACCGTCCTGGCCGGCCCGGCCGCCTGGGTCGACAGCCTGACCGTCCAGCGGGCTGTCGAGATCCAGGACGGCGTCATCCGCAACCCTGCGATCACCGAGTTCCAGCACCGGTCGGCGGAGTACCCGCACGAGGTCCTCCCGGGCTGATCGGTTCTCGGCCGACCGTTCAAGCAGCGGGCCGCGGCGGGCCTCTCGGTGAACCACTGACGGAGGCACCGCGCCCGGGAGGCCTCTCGTGGGCACTTCGACAGGCTCAGTGACCGGGGGTGGTCCGCCCGGAACCCTCCGGTCCTCGAGCAATCGTTCCCCGGTCACTGAGTGACCCCTTCCGGTCCCTGAGCCTGTC